>CACGAM010000001.1 GCA_902571055.1 uncultured Pelagibacteraceae bacterium
TCTTAGCTATTTACGAATTGTTAATCAGCATAAAGATGACCTTGCATTTGAAAGAATTGTAAATGTTCCAAAAAGGTCAATTGGTGACACCACTTTAAATACAATTAGTAATTACGCAAAATCAAATAAAATTTCTCTTATAGAATCGTCAAAAAAATTATTAGAGTTAAATAAAATAAAGCCCAAAACTAAAATTGGATTGTCATCAATAATTAAGCTAATAGAAAAATGGTCAAGAGACCATATAAACGGAACAAACCATGTGAAATTACTGCAAACAATTATGGATGAGTCTGGATATAGCTCAATGTTAAAAAATAAAAAAGATTTAGAAAACGAAAATAGAGTCGAAAATATCAAAGAATTAATGAATGCTATGAAGGAGTTTGACAATCTTGATAGTTTTTTAGAACATGTGTCTTTAGCAACATCTATTGATCAAGATTGGGAGGGACAGAAAGTTAATTTAATGACAATGCATGCTTCGAAAGGACTAGAGTTTGATGTGGTGTTTTTACCAGGATGGGAAGAAGGCTTGTTTCCACACCAAAAATCAATTGAGGAAAAAGGAGATAAAGGTTTGGAGGAAGAAAGAAGATTGGCTTACGTTGGAATTACACGGGCAAAAAAATTAGTTAACGTCTCATTCTCAATGAATAGATTTTATCAGGGCGACTGGATGGATAGTATGGCCTCTAGATTTGTTGAGGAACTTCCAGAAGAAAATATTGAAAAAAACATTCAAAACGAAAATGAAGTAGCAGATTTTGAATTTAATCAAGACGTTGAATTTGAAAGTGAAATAAAGAGCCCAGGATGGTTAAGATATCAAAAAAGACTGAAATAAAATGCACATCAAAGTCATAAAGAATTTAATAAATTTTTATGATATTGATGGTTATATAATTCCTAAAAATGATGAATATTTTTCAGAGTATTCTAATCCTAATAAACTGAAAGCTGTAACAGGCTTTACTGGATCAGCTGGTCTTGCAATCATTCTAAAAAATAAGAATTATTTATTCGTAGATGGTAGATATACTCTACAAGCACAGAGGCAAAGTGGATCAAATTTTAATATTTTTGAGGTACCAAAACGCAATCCAAAATTTGTATTAAAAAACTATGCAAAATTTTTAAAACTTGGGTTTGATCCGAGTTTATTTACTAGCAATTTTTTAAGAAAAAACTTTTCTGAATACTGTTCTTTAATTCCAATTAAAGAAAATTTTACGAATAGATTTATTAATCAATTGAATCGAGGATCAAAAAATAGTTTTTTTGCTTTAAACGAAAAAATAACAGGAGAAAGGTGGCAATCTAAAGTTAGTAGATTAATTAAGTATTTAAAAAAAAGAAAAATTAATAATCTATATATAAGCGCTCCCGAGAATGTTGCTTGGTTATTAAATATCAGAGGTTACGATAATCCCAATAGTCCAATTCCAAACTGTAAATTAATTTTGCAAAATACAGGAAAAATTCATTTAATTGCAGATGTAAAAAAGTTAAAGAAAATAAAAAAAATCAAAATATATAAAAAATTAAAATTTGTTAATAAAGAACATTTTTACAAGTTACTTTTAAAATTAGAGGGAGCAAAATTTCAAATAGATGAATCGACCTGCTCTGTTTTAGAGGAAAATTTAATTAAAAATAATTTTAAAGTTACAAAGACACTGGATCCTATATACAAACTAAAATCTATAAAAAATTCAGTTGAGATAATTAATACAAAAAATATTCATATTGATGATGGAGTTGCAGTTACCAAATTTTTATATTGGATTAAATATAAAAATAAAAAAAAAATATCTGAGATAGGAGCAGAAAAAAAGTTGGAGAAATTTAGACAAAAAAGTAGTAAATATTTATATCCAAGCTTTGAAACAATATCGGCAAGCGGCTCTAATGGATCAATTATACATTATAAGGCTACAAAAAATTCTAATAAAATTTTAAATTTCAAAGATTTATATTTATGCGACTCAGGTGGGCAATATAAGTATGGCACAACGGACATTACAAGAACAATTTGTTTTAGTAATCAAAGTCGCAAAATAAAAGAAAACTTTACTAGAGTTTTAAAAGGACATATTGCAGTTG
Organism: uncultured Pelagibacteraceae bacterium; assembly: GCA_902571055.1. Taxonomy (GTDB): domain Bacteria; phylum Pseudomonadota; class Alphaproteobacteria; order Pelagibacterales; family Pelagibacteraceae; genus Pelagibacter. Next base: position 2,107 of record CACGAM010000001.1, read on the forward strand.
CAAAAGCAAATTTAAATAAATTCAACAAAGGAAATGCGATTGATAAATTAGCTAGATACTCATTAAAAATAAAAAAATTAGATTATTCACATGGAACTGGTCATGGCGTAGGTTACTTCTTAAATGTTCACGAAGGTCCTCAAGCCATATCTAAGTTTAATACAGTAAAGTTGGAAGATGGAATGATTTTAAGTAATGAACCTGGCTATTATAAAAAAAATAAATATGGAATAAGAATTGAAAATCTTATTTATGTTAGAAAAAATAATAAAAAATTACAGTTTGAAAATTTAACACTGGCACCTATAGATAAGGATTTGATAGATTTTAAGTTACTCTCTATTGAAGAGAAACAATATTTACACGAATATCATAAAAAAGTTTATTTGAAATTAAAAAATTATCTTAATTTTGAAGAAAAAATCTGGTTAAAAAATTTATTTTAACATCTTATTAAACTCATTTTGATCTAACACTTTTATTTTTAATTCTTTTGCTTTAATAAGTTTATTTTTGGTGGGATTATCTCCTGTTATTAAATAGTCTAATTTACTATTTACTGAACTTAAAATTTTGCCTGCATTCTGCTCAATAATTGATTTAATCTCAGCTCTGCTTATACCCTCTAACTTTCCTGTTATTAAAAATGATTTATTTTTAAGTTTACCATTGTTGTTTTTTAATAAATTTTTGATTTTCATAACTTTTGCTAGTTTACTTATGATCTCTAAATTAATTTTATTTGAAAAAAAACTTCTCAAAGATTTTATTTGTGTATCCCCTATTCCGTCTGTATTTAAAAGAATATCAAAATCATATGTGCTATCTATTTTTAATAAGTTGTCTATATTTTTAATTGTATTTGAGATTAATTTTGCAGACTCTTGTCCAATATGTCTAATACCTAAAGAATAAATTAATTTATCGATTGTTGTATTTTTAGATTTTTCAATTGAAAATTTTAAATTGGATACAGAAAGATCCCCCCATCCTTCCAAATTTTTTATTTTATCGTAGTCTAGATTGTAAATATCGAAAGGTGTTCTAATCATCTTTAAATCCCAAAAATTTTCAACTACTTTTTTTCCTAAACCATCAATATTTAATCCATCCTTAGATATAAAATGTTTAATTTTTTCGACTGATATTTTATCACATTCGTAACCTTCTGCTGGACATCTTTTAACTGCATCGAACTTCTTTGTCAGAGTATTAAATTCTTTAACAATTTTTCTTCCACAAGATGGACATTGATTTGGAAATATATATTTTTTGGAATTTTTTGGTCTTAAATTTTTATCAACAGAAATCACATGTGGGATTACATCTCCTGCTCTTTCGATTTTAACAGTGTCCCCAACCCTTATATCTTTTCTGTTTATTTCATCCTCGTTATGCAAAGAAGCGTTTGAGACAACCACTCCTCCAATATTAACAGGCTTTACTTTTGCAACAGGTGTAAGTGCACCAGTTCTGCCGACTTGAATTTCGATTTTTTCAATTATTGTGGTCGAACTTTTTGCTGAAAATTTATGCGCTATAGCCCATCTTGGAGCATTAGCAACATTTCCAAGTCTAGACTGTAGTTTTAGATCATTGACTTTATAAACTAATCCATCCGTATCATACTCTATATCAAAGCGTTTTTTTTCAAAATTTTCATGATTTTTAACAAGCTCTTTGACTCCAGTAATTACTTTATTAAATTGACTTGTTTTAAATCCCCACTTTGACAGTGAAAAAATAAAATCTGACTGTTTTTTAAAAAAATTACTATCAAAGTATCCAAAGCTATAAGCAATAAATCTAAGTGGAATTTTTTTTGTTTGACCTGGATCCTTTTGTCTTAAAGATCCAGAAGCAGCATTTCTCGCATTAGCAAATTTATCTTTTAATTTTTCAAAGTCTTCATTTGTTATAAATACTTCGCCTCTTATATCTATGTCATCAGGAAAATCCTTATACTTTATTTTCTGAGGTATATCGTTGATAGTTTTAAGATTTTCAGTTATCAGCTCTCCTATTTCTCCATCACCTCTGGACAAACCGGATAATAATTTTCCATTTTTGTAGCTTAATGATGCAGATATACCATCTATTTTGGGCTCAACACTGTATTCGAATGACTTATTTTTATCTAAGTTTAAATAATTGCATATTTTTTTCTCAAAGTTAATTAAATCCTCTTCATCAAATGCATTTGACAAAGATAACATTTTTTCTCTGTGTGCAGACTTTTTAAAATTTCTGGATGGTTTAAAACCTACGGTTTTTGATGGAGAATTGCTGTCATTTAAAAAATCATACTGTTTTTCTAATTTTAAAATTTCTTGTTTTAAATTATCATAATTTTTATCAGAAATTTTTGGATTACTTTTATCATAATATAAAAGATTATGTTTTTGTAATAACTTAATTTTTTTTTGATATAGACCCTTGATTTTCTTTTCACTCATACTTTAATTAATAAGCGATCTTAGTCTTTGAATTATTGTTTTTTTATTCTTAGCAGTTTTAATTTTTGGTTTTTCATAATTTTTATTAAAAATTTTATATGATTTTTCGTACCACTCGCCAGATTGATAATTATAACCTAATAAATTAGCGTATTTTTTTGACTCTTCTATTAATCCAACCTTGTAATGTATCTCAACAAGTCTGTGTATGGCCTCCTCTACATAAATAGTGTCATCATAATTTTCTAATATTGTTTTGTACCTATTAATTGCAGGTATCCATTTTTCTTTTTCTATATAGTATCTCCCTAGGTACATTTCTTTAGCAGCCAAGATTTCTTTAATTAAATCTAATTTAAACTCTGCATCAGCAGCATATTCACTACTCGGGTATTCATTAATAATAATTTGAAAATATTTTTTTGAATTTATAATCGGTTCAAGATCTTTCTTTTCATCAACAATTTGTTCGTAGTATGCTAGACCAAGTAGATAGTAAGCATAATTTTGTCTATTATGTTCAGGGTAAATTTTTAAAAATCGTTCTAATTCAAATATTGTATCAAAATATCTTTCATAAACATAATATGAGTAGGCCGTCATCAAAGCTGATCGAGGTGCCCAAATCGATTGAGGATATAAAATTTCGGCTTCACCAAATTTTTTAACTGCTAACATATAATCTTTATTATCTAAAGCTGTTAAACCTTCATTGTAAGCTTTTATCATTTGGCTATCTATGTTCGTATCCTCTAAAGGCTTGACTTCAACTTTTTTTTGCCCGCACCCTGAGATTATTAGATATGTAAAAAAGATAAAAAAAATGAAAATTTTTTTCATAAAATAATATTTGGGAATTTATATAAAAATACTAGATTAAGCTATAGATTTTAATTGATATTTTTCAATTAATGAATGAGGTAAATTTTTACCTTTTAGTTCAAACACCGAATAATTTTTCTTATCACTGAATAATTTTACCAATAGCTGATGAGTTAAGCTATGACCACCTTGAGAACAAGTTATAGATCCTACAATTTTGTAACCTGAGAGATATATATCACCTATACAATCCAGAATTTTATGATTAACAAATTCTTTATTATTTCTTAATCCCTCTTTATTTAATAATTTAAATTTATCTACAACTAACGCATTATCTAAACTTCCACCTTTAGCTAGACCAAGTCTTTTTAAATTATCAATATCTTCGTATTTACAAAATGTTCTTGAGTTATAGATATCTTCTAAATTATCGTTATATACACTGATCTTATTTCTTTGAATTCCTATCATTGTATTTGGATATTTAATCTCAAAATCTATATCTAGATTAATATTTGATACATCAACCTTAATAAACTTATCACTATTTTTAATTTCGACTGTTTTGTTAATTTTAATAACTTTTATTGGTGAGTTAGAATTTTTTATACCAGCTTTTTTAATGATACTTATCCAGTCTTTGGAAGAACCGTCTAGAATTGGTACTTCCTGACTATTCAATTCAATTAAAACATTATCTATTCCTAAAATATATAAAGCAGCCATTAAATGCTCAATAGTAGAAACTTTCACTCCAGCATGATTGGTTATAGTTGTGCACAGATTTGTATCGCAAACATTATTATATAAAGGAGAAACTATTTTTTCGTCATTTACTATGTCAACTCTCTTAAAATTTATTCCCTCATTTGGATTGGCAGGTAAAATATTTAAATTTACGTTTTTGCCTGAGTGTAAACCGATGCCTGAAACACTTATTTTTGAATTAACTGTTTTTTGATTTAAGATGGACATAATGAACTATACAAATCTCAATTAAAATTAAAAAAACAAGAAATGTTACAGTAAAATACAATTATCTACTGAAATAATAGAAAAGTTTTTCAAAAAAACCCTGTTTTTTATAAGTTTTTGGTACTATTAAGATCTCGTCTGATTTTTCAGAAGTATGAAACAAATAACCTGCTTCGCATATGGAATCAGTGTTTTCCTCAAAAAAGGTCATATCATTAAAAAATTTATATTCATCTTTAAGATATATCGAATTCTTATCTAAAATTTTTGAACCATCACCAGTAAAAATTAATATCGAACTAGAGTTTTTTAAATAATTTAAATTGTTAAAGTTTTTAAAACTTAGGTCAATTATTTCTTCAACTCTGGCATGAATTATTGCTAACAGAACATTTTTTGTTTGTTCATTATTGATAAATGTAGAGTTGGACTGTTTAAGAGATTTTTTGATATTTTCAGATTTTTTAAAATCATATTTTAAAATCTTAGAAATATCACTTGTTATATGTGCACTTCCTATGGAAATATTGTTTAAAAAATTTAATTTATTTTCATCATAAACAACTAGTGTTGTTTTAAATTCACCAATATCTAGAAATACTTTAAATTTAAAATCGTCTATATCTTTGTTGTAATTATGTGTCTTTATATAACTTGAACAATGAAACTGATTTATCATTATATGATAATTTTTAAATATATTTCTTAAATCTGAAATTATATCTTTTGGAGCTAAAATAAATTTTATATCTAATATAATTTCGTTATAAATCTTATCGTCCTCTATATATTCATCATAATTTACTCCATCTAAATTAATTTTATTTAATAACAAGTGTAATATTTTGAAATTTGAGTAATTATTGTTAATTAATGTCCTTGCTTCAATTAAAAATTTAGTTATTTGATCGTTATGAATATTAATTTTTTCAATTTTTTTTTTTAAACAAATATCTAATGAAAATATTTTAGAATGGTCAAACATAACATTAATATTTTTTAAATGTCTATTTGTCTCTTTTTCGGCACTAAGTATTAAATTATTAATATTTTGATTTTCAGTTATTTTATAATTTAAATTAATTTTCTCGTGGCTGATATTTTCATTTATTAAAAATTTATTAAAAGGAGTATAATTTTCAAAAATACCTAATCTTAAGTTAGATGATCCATAATCAATTATAGAAAAGATATCCTTATCACTCATTTCTTATGATTACTTGATTTGCAACCCTTAAATCAATTATAATATTCCCTGTGATTTTCTCTTTTTCAATAAATTTTTTTGCGATATTAATTGAGTTATTCAATTTTTTTATAGGCAGTTTAATTAAAAGGTTGTTTTTAAATTTTATATCCCATCTTCCACTATTATAATAATATAAGTCAGTTATCTCACTTAATATAAAATTATTATTTTCTAGTAACAAAAAAACTCTTAATAATTCCTCTGTTTTAAAATTTCCAAATACTCTTGGAATTTTTTTTTTATTTTCATAATAATTTTCCCCAATAATTTTTCCATTAGAACCTATATATTGAATTTTGTTATTATCGAACGTTTTTGCTATTAGTTCTGTTTCTTTAATATTTAATATTATCTGAGAAGGATATTTTTTAAAAATTGTATAACCTTCAATGAATGGAAATTCATTAATATCGTTTTGTATAAATTCTTTATTCAATAAGAGTAAATTACTCTTTAAATACTTTTCTAATTTAGAATTTACATCAAGTGTTAATTTTTTATTAAGTCCATTAATTTTTATATTCTCAATTAAAAAAAAATTTTTTTTTAATTCATGAATATTTATGTTGTTAAAAGTAGATAAAAATGAGATTAAGAATATGTAAAAAATAATTTTAATTTTTTTATCTATTGATCGATGCATCTTTTATAAGAAAATCAATAAGTTTAAAGAAAGTAATGTTTTTAAATCTTGCTATTTCAGGCACTAATGACAGAGAAGTCATTCCCGGTTGTGTATTCAACTCTAAAAGATAAAATTTACTATTATAGAACCTAAAGTCAGATCTTGAAACACCTCTGCACTTTAATACTTTATGAGCCTTCAAAGCTATATCATTTACTTTATTATAGTTTACTTGAGACAAAGGTGCTGGCATCAAATGTTTTGTTTTCGCATTTTTTTGATATTTTGCTTTGTAATCGTAAAATTTTCTACTTGGTATCAACTCAATTGCACCCAACTTTTTTTTTCCAAGCACTGCTGCCTGTATCTCTCTTCCTGGGATGTACTTTTCAACTAAAATCTCATTGTAGTCTTTAAGTTTATACAGGTTTTTAATAAAATTTTTATTACTACATATATACACTCCAACACTAGAACCTTCATTTAAAGGTTTAATAACAACGGGGAATTTAAATGAATTATTAATTTTTTTAATAATTTTTTTTTGTATTCGTTTGTGAATACTTGTAACTTTAAAGCTGGGTGGTATTAGGATTTTATTTTTTTTGAAAATTTTTTTAGAAACCTCTTTATCTATAGCTAATGATGATGAATATACTCCTGAGTGCGTATATTTAATTTTTTCACTTTCGAGAATAGTCTGCACATACCCATCTTCACCGTATGTACCATGTAATGCATTAAAAACTATATCTGGTTTTTCTTTTCTTAATTCATTTATGAGACCTTTAGATGGATCTAATAACTTTACATTATATTTATTTTTAATAGATTTATAAACCTCTTTACCAGTTTTTATGCTAATCTCTCTTTCTTTTGAATATCCTCCAGCAAGTATTAAAACTTTTTTTTTCATTTAATCAGCGATGACAATTTCTAAATTTAATTTTATTTTGTATTTTTCAAAAACTTTTTTTTTAATAAAAGTAATTAATTTTATCATATCACTGAATTTGGCATCTTTTTTGTTTACTAAAAAATTAAAATGTTGATGTGAAATTGTTGCATCCCCAAATTCACACCCGGATGGGACAGAGTTTTTAATTAATTCCCATACCTTTAATTTGCTGCTATTTATTGGATTTTTAAATGTGCTTCCCCCGGTTTTAACTCTTGATGGTTGGGATATTTTTTTTTTATTTTTTAGTCTTTCAATTTCTTCATATATTTGCTCTTTCTTTTTTTTTTTTCCTTTAAAAGATGCACTTAAAAAAATCAAATCATTTTTTAAATCAGTTCCTCTGTAAAAAAAATTTATTTTTGAAGACGGTATAGTATAAACGTTTCCCTCAAAGTCCATTACCTGAATAGACAAAATGAAATCTTTAAACTCTTTTCCATAACATCCTGAATTCATCCTAACCCCGCCTCCAACAGTACCTGGTATACATGATAAAAATTCTAGACCTCCAATTTCATTTTCTGCAAGATAATTTGATAGGTTTTTATCTAGAACATTACTACCTGCAATTACTGTATTATCGTTTAATTTAGAGATGTTATTAAAACGATTTCCCAATTTTACCACAACACCATTATAAACTTCGTCAGTAAATAATGTATTTGATCCAGCGCCTAAAATAAATATTTTTCCTCTTTTATTGTATAATTTTAAAAAATCAGATAAATCCTTTAGTGAATCTGGTTTGTAAAAAAGCTTTGATTTACCGCCAATATTAAACCAATTCAAATTTTTGATATTATAATCAAAATGCAATCTATTTCTTCTCTTTTCAGAAAAATTTTTTAAATCTTGTAATTTCATTTGAGTTTATGCTCTAATGATCTCATCCAGTTGGATATTGATCCAGCCCCCATACCAATAACAATTTTATTTCCAAAAATGTTTTGCTTTACGTATTTTAATATATCTTTTTCTTCATTAACGATTACTAAATTTACTTTAGAATTCTTGATTATTTGTTTAGCAAAGTTTTTATAATTAAAATTTAGTTTAATATTTTCACCAGCTTTAAATACTGGACATAGTATTAAATGATCTGAATGTTTAAAACATTTTGTAAATTCATCTTTTAAGCTATTTAATCTCGAAACTCTATGAGGCTGAAAAATGCAAACTATTTCTTTTTCCCTATACACCTCTCGTAAACTAGTTAAAACGCAACTAATTTCAGAAGGGTGATGAGCATAATCATCTATAAAACTTATGTTTCTATAACTAAATAAATTATTAAAACGCCTTTGCACTCCTTGAAAATTTTTTAATCCACTTTTAATCATACTATTTGAAATACCAATTAAATAACACACTGCCGCAGAGGCTGCTGCATTCCTTATGTTATGTAAACCAATAATCGGTAATTGTAATTTTTTTATATAATCTTTCTTTTGACCTGGTAAACTTATAGATAAGTTAAATTGGGAGTAATCTTTATTATTAATTATATTCTCTATTCTAAAATTAGCACTCCTGTCTAATCCATAAGTCAAAAAATTTTTATTTTTAATTTTATTCGAAATACTTTTTATTGCTGGGTCATCTATGCATATGAAGCTTTTACCAAAAGAAGGCGTTTTATCTAAAAATTTTATGAAACTTCCTTTGAGTTTATCCAAGGATTTATGATAATCTAAATGTTCTGCATCGATGTTAGTTACAATAGAATAAGTTACTGGAATATCCAAAAAACTCCCATCAGACTCATCAGACTCTAAAATACACCAATTACTTTTTCCCAATTTGGCTGAATTACCATACGAATTTAGAACACCACCATTAATTACCGTAGGATCGATTTTTGAAAATGAAAAAATTGATGAAATGAGAGAGGTAGTCGTCGTTTTTCCGTGAGATCCAGCAACCACTATATTCTTCATTAATGACACAATATGTCCAAGCATTTCTCCTCTTTTATAGATTGGTAATTTTTTTTTTTTGGCTTTAATTAATTCCGGATTATTCTTCTTGATTGCAGAGGAAATCACTAAAATTGTAGAATTTAAAATATTTTTTTCTCCATGACCTAAAAAAACTTTAATTCTATTATTTTTGAGCCTCTCTATATTTTTGCTAAATGATAAATCACTTCCTTGAATTTTGAAACCAAGACCTTTCATGATTATAGCCAATCCACTCATTCCAATGCCACCAATTCCTACAAAATGTATAGTCTCTTTATTTCCAAGTTTAATTTTCATTGATTAATTTGATTAATTTTTTATTTATATCATCCCACTTATTTTGATAAGAAATATTTTTCAAATTCGAATATTTGTCTTGATAAACAGCATCACTGGATATTATTTTTTTTAAAAGGCTTATTAAATTTAATTTTTCAAAATTCGCTTGATTAATAAGCCAACAACAGTTTTTTTCCTCGTAATATTTTGCGTTAAAATATTGATGATTATCTTTTGCAGATGGCAACGGTATTCCTATAAACGGGATACATAATTTTACCAATTCACTTAATGTTGAGGCACCACATCTAGATATCGCTAAATCACATTTTGACATATATTCATAAATATCATTTTTAAATGTAAATAGTGAATTTGGAATATTATTTTTAGCATAAGTTTTTTTTATTTCGTCAATTTTACTTTCATCGCTTACCTGCTGATATATATTTATTTTTTTAATTTTATTTAAATCAATTAATATCTCTTGAATAATTTTATCAAAGTACAATGCCCCTTGGCTCCCTCCGATAACTAAAATTTTAGGCACTTCTGAGATATGTCCATTTTGAATATTTAAATCATATATATTTTTTTTTAAAATTGTTTCTGTTAAAAATATTTTATTTATATATTTATCTGGAAAATTCATAATTTTTTTATTGTAACAAATTATTTTATTAGCAAATTTTAAGAAGTACTTGTTTGATCTCCCTAAAACCATATTGGGCTCAAATAATATGATCGAAATATTTAAAAATTTTGCAGACAAACAAAATGGAAGAGACATATACCCGCCTGTACTTATAACTAATTTTATTTTATTTTTTTTTAAATATAAATATCCTTTTATAATTGAAATGAACATAAGGGCTAATGAAAAAGGCAATTTAAAAATATTTTTTGATATTTGATTTATTTTAATAGTATCAAAACTATATTTATTTTTATTTATAAATTTTTTCCCTCTAATATCCGTTACAATTTTTACATCGAATTTCTTATTTAAATGATCAAAAATATTTAATGCAGGCATGACGTGTCCACCTGTACCCCCTGTTGTTATTAATATTTTTTTCATTAATATTTAATTTTTCTTTTAGTAAAATTTAAAATAATCCCGGATATAATAGCAGTGCTTATAATTGAAGATCCACCGTTACTTAAATATGGCAATGTCATACCAGTAGTTGGTAATATTCTAATATTAACTCCAACATGAATAAATGTTTGCATTAATATTAATACTACACATCCTAACAGAATTAATTTTATAAGATTGTTATCCTCTTTATCAATTATTTTCATTACCTTAAAAGATAGAAAAAGGTAAATGAGCATAATTAAAATTATAGAAATAGCTCCAAATTCCTCAGAAATTACAGATATTATATAATCAGTATGTGCTTCTGGGACTTTCGTATTTAAGGTGCCTTCTCCTATTCCCTTTCCAAACAAACCTCCATTTATAATTGCCTCTGATGCTTTATCAGATTGATAACTATTTCCCGATGAAGGATTTAAAAATGAAATTAACCTAAGTTTAATATAACTAAACTTTGGTATATAAATTATTAAATAACTAACAAAACCTCCCAAGATAAAAAAAGATGAAAAAAATAAAAATAAGTTCACCCCTGATATAAAAATTAAAGACAACCAAACTATTATTACTAAAATGGACTGACCTATGTCAGGCTGAATCATTAATAATAAAATTATTGGTAAAATAATTATAAAACTTAAAATAAATCTGACATATAAATTTTTAATATTTTTTAACGTAAGCAAGAACCCAATGGTAATAATTATAAAAGGTTTTAAAATTTCGATTGGCTGAAACCTTGGTAAGATTCCAAAATTAAGCCACCTTTTAGATCCTTTGACCTCTACTCCAAAAAAAGGAACTAAAATTAGGAAAAATGTACAAATTAGGAATAAAATTAAACTTACGTAAATCAATTTATCTCTTTCAATGAATGAAATTAAAAAAAGTAATGATATTCCAACACATATAAATACAAAATGTTTTAAAAAAAAATAATATGAATTTGTACCCAATTTATCAGATGCAATTATTGATGTAGATACAAAAGAAAAAAATAATCCTAAAAGAAATAAGCTCAAAATTAATAATAATATTATTTTATCAATATTTTTCCACCAGTCATAATAAGATTCAAAAAATTTATTTTTTAACATTAATTCTTTTTATTAAGTTTAATTTTTTTACTAATTTATTAAAATAAATTCCCCTATCTTCAAAATTTTTAAATTGATCAAAAGAGGCTGCGGCCGGGCTAAAAATAATACTTTGGCGATTTTTTTGGTTCGAGCAATTTATAATTGTTTTTTTTAACGCATCATTTAAATTTTTAAAATTATAAATATTATTTTTATAATTTAATTGTTTAATAAAAGAATATCTATCTCTTCCATAAATATAATATTTAATATTTTTTTGAAATTTATCTGACAAATTTAATTTATCGCCTTTTTTTGCTAGACCGCCTAATATCCAATGAATATTCTTAAAAGATTTTAAAATATTTAAAGATGATGAAAAACTAGTTGATTTGGAGTCATTCATTATCATAACTTTTTTATTTTGATATATAATTTCTTGTCTAAATGGTAATCCTTTAAAATTATTTATAGTTTTTTTTATTATTTTTTTTTCAATCTTTAATAATTTAGATATGTAGATAGCAAAGTTAAAATTTTGCATCATATCATTGCTTATAGTTTTATTTTTATCAATAATTTTATTTTTTGAGCTACTATTGATTTTAATAATCTTCGTTTTAGTTCTTTTTTGTTTTATGTCTTTATTTGAAAAAATATTTTTCTCTATAATTCCAGTACCACCAGGAATTAAATTTTTTAACAGTTTAAATTTTATTTTTCTGTAATTTGAAAAAGTTTTATGTCTATCTAAATGATCTGGAAATATATTTAAAATTGCCGCAATATCACTTTTAAAATATTTTGAATATTCAATTTGGTAAGATGAAATCTCAACAATAAAAACTGTTTTTTTTGTAATTTTTTTTTCATTTAAAATTGGTTGGCCTATGTTTCCTACAAGTCTTGCATCAAGACCTGAATTCTTTAAAATTTTATGTATTATTTTTGAGGTAGTAGACTTGCCATTCGTTCCTGTTATGCATATTTTTAAATTTCGTATATTTTTAAAATAAAAAATATCTAAATCACTGATAATCTTACTTTTATTTATTAATAGAAATTTTTTTAAATTGCAGACATCTTTGTTAATCCCTGGACTTAAAACAATAAAATCAAACTTTGTTTTTTTTAATTTGAATCGTGAAATTTTGAATTTTTTTGGTAATTTTTTTAATTTGTCGTCGTATATTTTTACAATGTTATCTTTTTTTAAATAATTTAAACATGACTTGCCACTTCTGCCGAAACCATAAACAAGAATTTTTTTATTTTTAAATTCTACCATTATCTTAATTTCAAAGTAGCAAGACCTATCATTGCTAATATAATTGAAATTATCCAAAAACGAATTACGACGGTGGATTCATGCCATCCCTTTTTTTCAAAATGATGATGAATAGGTGCCATTTTAAAAATTCTTTTGCCTGTTAATTTAAAAGATATAACTTGTACTATTACCGAAAAAGCTTCAAAAACAAACAAACCTCCAGTAATAGCTAGAACAATTTCGTGCTTGGTAATTATTGATACAGCACCTAATGAACCACCAAGTGCAAGGGATCCCGTGTCACCCATAAAGATCTTTGCTGGAGGTGCGTTGAACCATAAAAAACCTAAGCACGCTCCAATTATTGCTCCACAAAAAACTGCAACTTCACCTACACCCTCAATATAAGGAATTTGTAAATACTCTGAAAATACAACATTACCTGTTACGTAACTAATAAATGCAAAGCACGAAGCTACTAATATTACCGGCACAGTAGCTAATCCATCTAAACCATCCGTTAGATTTACAGCATTTGAAGAGCCAACAATTACAAACAAATAAAAAGGAACAAAAAACCAACCAAGATTTATGATTACATTTTTAAAGAAAGGAATATACAAATTTTTCAGATCGGCAGGTTCAGCAAGATAGGTTAATATCGCTATTCCAAGCAATCCTAAAATAATTTGTAAAGTTAATTTTAATTTTGATGATAAGCCATGCGAACTTTTGCTTTTAATTTTTTTCAAGTCATCAAATGCCCCTAAGGCTCCAAAAGAAAATACTATAAATATCAAAAACCAGTTGAAAGGATTTGATAAATCACCCCATAATAATATTCCAGAAAACAATCCAAGCAAAATTAATAGTCCTCCCATTGTAGGAGTGCCAATTTTTTTTATAACGTGATCCTTGGGCCCGTCTTCCCTTATAGGATTGTATATTTGTTTTCTCGAAAAATAATTAATAAATGGTGTTCCGACAATAAAAACAACTAACATGGCCGTGAACATAGAAAGACCAGTCCTAACTGTTAGATATTTAAATACATTTAAAAAGGAAAATGTATCAATAAAGCTTATGAGCAAACTATATAACATTTTTAAATACTCTTTAGTTTAGATACAATTGTATTTAAACCCGTAGAATTTGAACCTTTTACCATCAAATAATTATTATTATCTATCTTATTTTGTATAAAATTTAAAATTTCGTTTTTATTATTAAATATTTTACCTTTTTTTTGTGTTTGAATTTTGTTTAATGTATGCCTTATATGCTTACCGTACACATGAACTTTATCTATATTCGAGCTGTTTATGATGTCAGAAACTTGAACATGAAGCTTTTTTGAAAACTTCCCCAGTTCCATCATATCACCAAGTATTAATATTTTTTTTGATTTGTTTACATTTATATTGTTAAATTTTTTGATTGAAAAATTTAATGACAATGGATTGGAATTATAGCTTTCATCAATAAGATTTATTACTTTATTTTTAATTTTTATCTTCGAAATTTTACCTCTTCCCGGGGGTATTTCAAATTTATAAAATATTTTTTTGCTTATTTTTTCTATATTAAAATAAATTGATAAAATTGATATTACCCCTAGTATATTTTCAACATATGGCACCAGATTATTTTTTATTTGAAAAAAATGAATATGCTTATTTATAAATACATAAATTTTAGAGAATTTTTTTTTGTATTTAATTTTATACAATTGAATATCTGATTTTTTGTTTTTACTATAAGTTATTATTTTTATTTTTCTTTTTTTTGCTTTATTAGCGAAATAATTATAAAATTTATCGTCTTTATTTAAGACAATTATCCCCTCTTCTTTGATTTGATCAATTATCTCGCTTTTTGCTTTAGCAATATCATTTATATTTTTAAAGTTTTTGATGTGCGCATGGGAAATATTAGTTATTACAGCAACATTTGGTCTAACTAATTTAGTTAGGCTTTCAATTTCTCCATGTTTATCCATACCAATCTCAAACACTCCAAATTCATGTTTTTTTTTTATTTGAAACAGAGATAAAGGTACGCCAAACTTGTTGTTAAAAGATTTTTTTGAATAAGTTGTTTGCCTTAATTGTACAAGTGAATTTCCTAAAAGATCTTTAAAACTTGTTTTTCCAGCACTTCCCGTAATGCCTATTGCCTGAATATTTGATACCTCTCTTATTATTTTTGAAACTTTTGAAAATGTTTTAAGGCTATTTTTTACTTTAATTTTTTTTATATTTTTTTTAGAAAAGTTTTTATCTATTATAGATAGCACTGCTCCATTTTTAATTGCCACGTTTGCAAATTTATTTCCATCAAGTTTTTTTCCCTTAATCCCAAAAAAAATTGAATTTTTAGAAATTGTATTAGAATTAATTGATGCGTTTTGAATATTTAATTTATTGCTTAATTTTAGATTTTTTAAATTTTCATTTAAAATATTAGTTTTCCATTCACTAGAAAGTTTATTATTTTTTAATATAATATATTTTTTAATTAATGATTTATCAGAGAATTTAATTTTTTTTTTATATTGTTGATAATTCTCATGACCCTTACCTGCAACTATTAAAACATCACCAGATTTAAGTTCAAATATTGATTTTTTTATAGCATTTTCTCTTGAAGATATTTCAATTAATTTTTTTTTATTTATATTTTCTTTAATTTGATTTCTTATTTTTTTTGGATCTTCATTTCTAGGGTTGTCATCTGTTAGAAAAATTTTATCACACAATTCATTTGCTATTCTTCCCATAATTGATCTTTTAATTTTATCTCTTTCTCCACCACATCCAAAAACTAAAAATATTCTACTAAAAGAAAATTGTTTTTTTATATTTTTTATGCAGGCCCTTAAAGCCTCAGGAGTGTGCGAATAATCTAGAATAACCCTTGAATTATTTTTTATTTGTCCAATCATCTCAAATCTTCCATTAACGGGCTTAATTTTTTTGATTTTATCTACAATATTATCGATTGGAATTAATCTGCTTGCAGCTATTATTGCCATCATTAAGTTTTTTATTTGTATATTACCAATCAGCTTAGTTTCGAAAGAATATTCTTTATTATTAAATTTAAATTTTACGATTTGGTTATTTTTTATAAACGTATGAGATAAAATTTTAAATCCTTCGTTATCACCTAATATAGCTTGTTTTAATTTTTTGTTTCTACATATATTTTTCAATTTAACTGCTTCACGGGTTTCATTATCAAATACTACTAATCCTTTTTTTTTTAAAAGTTGTTTAAATAATATAAGTTTCGAGTCCAGGTATCTTGTATATGATTTATGATAATCCAAGTGATCCCTAGAAAAATTTGTAAATATACCTGCATCAAATCTAATCCCATTTAATCTTTGTTGATGTAATCCATGACTAGAGGCCTCAAGTATCACGTTATTTATTTTACGTTTTCTTAATTTTTCTAATAATTTATTTAAATTTACTGGATCTAATGTTGTATTTGTTGTTTTTATATTAGTTGATTTTCCCTTAACACCTAAAGTGCCAATAGAAGCCGATTTAATATTATTTAATTCGCAAATTTGTTGGTAAAAATTTGCTACAGACGATTTTCCATTAGTCCCAGTTACTGCAGTAATATTGATAGGTTTTTTTGGATAAATTTTATTTGATATTTCAGCTAAGATTTTTCTTGGATGCTTATTATATATATATAGGGTCTTATCTTTGATACCTTGAAATTTTAAATTTGAAATAATTGTTCTTGCCCCGTTTTTAATTGCTTGATTAATATATAAATTACCATTTTTTTTATTGCCCTGAATGGAAACAAAAATATCGTTTTTTTTACATTTTTTACTATTAAATTTAATTTCAGAAAAAATATGAGATTTATATTTGCTATTTAAATTTTTTATTACTTTGCCTATTTGCATTAAAATAAATTCTTAGTATTTTGTGGCTAAAATTGGCCCAATTTTTTCAATCATACGACCGGCAATTTCAACTGAAGTCCATCCTGCAGTATTGCGCCAGTTTCCTTTATACTTAAATCCTGACCCATCTCTATAATTATAAACATAGTCTTTATTTACTTTTGGCTCGTCAAGTAAAACTAATAAAACGTATTGGGGATTTTTGGATGGAAAGACTGCAACAAACGTATTGACTTTTTCTTTCGAATATTTGCCCATTAAGGTTTTTTGAGCTGTTCCTGTTTTTCCTCCAACGTCGTAACCTGGAATATTTGCAAAACCAGCAGTCCCCTCTTTTGATGAAACAATTTTTCTTAGTGTAGAATTTACTTGTGAAGAGATGCCTTCATTAAGAATCTTATTATTCTTAGATTTATCAAAATTTTCCTGTTTAATTAAAGTTGGTTTAACTAAGTATCCACCATTAGAAATAATTGCGTAAGCTTTAGTTAACTGCAAGGCTGTAGTAGTGATACCATGGCCAAAAGCACTAGTAGCTAGCTTACATTTGCCCCAAGTTAATGGTAATGGGCTTCCTACTTCTTCAATATCAAAATCAATTTTTTCAGTAATACCCAGTTTATCTAAAAAACTTTTAAATTTTTCTATACCAATTTTTTGAGCAATACGAACTGATCCTATGTTACCAGATCTAACTAATATTTCTTCCGCTGTTATATTCTCTGGAATTTCTTCATCATATTCTGAAATAATATTCTTTCCGCATCTTATTCTTTTTTCTAAATTTTTAAATTCTGAATCAACTTCTATTAAATTCTCATTTAAGCCTGCAGTAAAAGTAAATGTTTTAAACACTGAACCAAGCTCGTAAATTGCTTTTGTAGCTCTATTGATATAATTTTTGTCAGTAATTTTTTCTCTTTTATTTAAATCAAAATCTGGCATCGACAACATTGAAAGTATTTCACCATTGTTTATATCCATTAGTATTGCAGCGCTACCGACATTATTAAAAATTTTTTCTGAAAATAAAAGTTCATCTCGCAACAGATATTGAATATTAGTATCTAAAGACAGCTGAATTGGGTCCTCTAAAGATTTTAATTCGTAATCAAAAAACTTTTCAATGCCAGAAATTCCTTTATTGTCGTCATCTATTTGACCCAATATATGACTAAACAAACTACCCTGAGGATAAACTCTTGAGATTTTAGACTCTTCTCTAATTGACTTATCTCCTAGCAGAAATAATTGTCTGTATTGATTTTGAGAAATTTTTTTTTCAATATAAAAAAATTTATTTTTTTTTAATTTTTTTTTAAAATCATCAAAATTCTTATTTGGAAAAATTAACTGTAGATTAATCAGTAATTTATCCTCATCAATAACTTCTTTTGGATCTATACCAATATTTTTAGTGATAACGGTTTTAGCAATTATGTTACCATTTCTATCAATAATTGATGATCTGAAATCTGAGTTATTTAAAAAGATTTTTTTGTTGGGAAGATCTTTACCGGTTAGAAAGATAATTTTTAAAGTAAAAGTTAAAAAAATAAAAACAGATACAAAATATATGAATGCAACTCTATTAAATGATATAGATATATTTGATTGGTTTATTTTATAATTAAAATTACTATTATATTCTTCTAAAACTAATTTCTTACTATTCATTTCGTAAAAATTTATCTAATTCTTTAATCTCAAAAGAATTTTTGTTAAATTCTATTTGTTTCAGGTCATCAATTTTAAGAGGCACTAAATTATCATCAAAATACAATCTATGATATTCCATTAGTTTTTCAGGGGAAGTAAGGTAATTATATTCCAGTAACATTATTTGGTGCTCTGATTTTTTTTTGCTAGTACTTTCTCTAGTTAAGTAAATTTTTTCCTCTAAGTCTTTAGTCATATTTTTAATGAGTGTAGTAGAAATTATTAAAATTAAAGTAATAGTGAAAATTATTATATTTTTATAATTCATTAGATAAATTTTCGATTTTCAATAAATTTTCAAATTTTGATACGAAATCATTAAAATCGCTCGATTCCCCAATTTTAATACCATACCTAAGTTTAGCACTTCTAGATGGCGGATTCTTCTTTATTTCTGATTGATTTGGATAAATAGGTTTATTTTTTGCCAATTTAAATAATAATTTAATTTTATTATTGTTTTCAGGATAATATCTAGAACTATTTTTTATCTCAGAATAATTTTTAAAAAAATATTTTACTATTTTATCTTCAATGGAATGAAAGGTAACTACAACAATAATTCCTCCGACAGGTAATAACTTGAAACTATTTATTAAACCATAAATTAGCTCACTTATTTCTTTATTCACAAAAATTCTTAAAGCTTGGAAAGTTTTTGTTGCATTATGAATTTTACCCTTTTTATAACCTTTGGCACGATCTATAATTGATACAAGATCATGTGTTAGTATTTTTTTTTTAGATCTTTGTAATATTATATTTTTTGCTATTAATTTTGCTTTTTGTTCTTCACCAAAACCTTTAATAATTTTAGAGAGACTCTCTTGATTAAGTTTATTAATTACATCCTCTGCCGAGAAATCATTCATTCCCATTTTCATGTTTAATTTAGATTTGCTTTTAAATGATATTCCTCTGTTGAGATCATTTATTTGATTTAAAGAATATCCTAAATCAAAAATTATACCTTTTAAATTTTCTGTTTTGGGAGATAAAGAAATTATTTCACTAAATTTTAAATTGTAAAAATTAAATTTAGAGCCAAATTTTTTTTTTAAAGAAAGTGCCTGATTTAATACTTCCTTATCTCTATCTAATGCTATGACTTTGTTGTCAGAATTTTCTAATATTTTTTTAGAATATCCACCTTGACCAAATGTACAATCTATAAAGGTGCCACCATAAAGAGGGGAAATAATGCTTTCTAATTCATTAAGCAGTACTGGAAAATGTTTTTTTTCCAATTTTATGGTGGCATTCATTTATTTTTTTGAAGAACATTAATTCTTTTGTCTTCTCAAAAATGCTGGAATTTCTAAATCGTCTTCCTCATCTTTTGTTTTCTCAGTATCTTCGAAAGACGTAAATTTTTCTTCTACATTTTCATCTGAATTAAATAAATCTGGCGTACTTTCTTCAATTTCATCTATTCCAAAATTTTCAAGACCGTTTGACATCTCTTTTTGTTCAGTTTCCAAAATTAAAGGATTAGTGCTCTCATGATTATCTTCTGCAATTTTTTCATCTAAATTTTGTTCATTTACTATTTCGGATGATGCAATAGCTGAATAATCCTTCTCTACTTCACTATTAGCAATATTTGTACTTTCTGTTTTCATCTCTTCCTCAATTTTCAAAGCTGTAGCACCATCTGTTGCTTGCGATGCTTGAGCTTGAAAATTAAACGCATTTGAATTGTTTAAGTTTGAAAAATCTGAGTATCCAGGATTTCTGTTATGGATACGATGTACCATATTTATTACAGATTTTGCCTCAGGTTGTTGTCCATCTAATGCTGTAGCTACAATAGATACTCTCATTTTTCCATCTAAACTTGGGTCAGTTATTGCACCGATAATTAGCTCAGCTTCTTGATCAACTTCTGCTCTTACTTTATTAACTGCCTCGTCCACCTCAAAAAGTTTAAGATCCTTTCCACCGGTTATGTTAACAAGTAAACCCCTTGCACCCTTTAATGTATAGTCATCTATTAAAGGATTATTTATTGCCATCTCTGCTGCCTTAGTGGCTCTTCCTTCTCCTTCGGCTTCACCGGTTCCCATCATAGCTTTACCCATTGAGCTCATTACCGTTTCAACATCTGCGAAATCAAGATTAATAAGTCCAGGTCTTACCATTAAATCTGTAATACTTTGAACACCATGCAAAAGCACATCATTTGAAAGTTCAAATGATTCTTCAAATGTAGTCTGTTCGCTCGCAATTTTAAATAAGTTTTGGTTAGGAACTACAATAATAGTATCCACATGTTTTCTTAATTCCTCTAAGCCTGATTGTGCCCTTCTCATTCTTGAAGGACCTTCATATAAAAAAGGCAAAGTAACAACTCCTACGGTTAAAATATTCAACTCTTTAGCAGCTCTCGCTATTACATGAGCAGAACCTGTTCCAGTTCCACCACCCATGCCAGCAGTTATAAAAACCATATTAGCGCCCTGAAGAATATTAACTATTTCATTTAAAGACTCGTCGGCAGCTGCTTGTCCAATATCTAATTTAGCTCCAGCACCTAGGCCTTTGGTTAAATTTAAACCAATCTGAACTTTTGCATTAGCTTTACTTAATTTAAGATCTTGTGCATCAGTGTTTACTGCAATAAATTCCACACCTTGAAGACCATGATCAATCATGCCATTGATTGCATTTCCCCCAGCTCCCCCAACACCCATTACTAATATTCTAGGTTTAAGTTCTTTAATATCTGGTGCTTTAAAATTAATTGTCATTTTTCCCCCTTAGTTATTTAGTTTTTGCTCCCATTTAAGGCTTGAACGATTAATATTTGATTTCTTCCTTGCTGTTACCTTAAATTTCTCGAATAAAGTTGGTTCCCAGATTTGAAATGTTTTTCCCTGACCAACAAATACCATGCTGTTTTTTATTTTTGCATGCTTCAATAACTTATTTGTTAATAATACTCTACCTTCTCTATCGAACTGTAAGTTAACACTTTCTGATAATATAGATGTGGCGAAATAATCTTTTTTTTCTTCAAAAGGATTAAGATTATCAATTGCATTAGAAATTTTTTCAATTCTATCTTGTGGCCAGGCCTCTAAACATTGATGATTAAACGATGGGTAACAAATTACCCCGTTATATCCTAAGTTTGAGAGATATGATCTATAAGAAGCAGGCACAGAAACTCTTCCTTTTTTGTCTAGTTTGTTTTCGTAAGTCGATAAAAACATATTTCATATTTTCCCAATTTGGGTTTTTATGGGATATTATGGGTTTTGTTGATATGCGTCAATAGTTATATTTAGCATCGAATTGGAAGATAATGTTAAGTAAAATTGGATTTATTGGAATTATGTCAGGTAGACTGTAAGCCGGGTTCTGTCATTTAAACTTACCATTTATCTAGGCCTTAAATCACTTTAAGGCTCAAGCAACTAACCCAGACGACTAGCTAAAGACTGCTTTTAGTTAAAAAACAATGTCGTCTCTATTCAGTCTTGCTCTCGGTGGGGTTTTCCATGCGTTAAATGTTACCATTCAACCGGTGTGCTCTTACCACACCTTTTCACCCTTGCCTTGATAAGGCGGTTTATTTTCTGTGGCACTATCCCTAGGGTCGCCCCCGCCAGTCATTAACTGGCACCGTGTCTTTATAGAGTCCGGACTTTCCTCTTTAAACTTTAGTTTAAAGCGATAAGTCATCTACCTGACGAAGATAAAGTATTTATTATTTTCAAACTTTCAACCACTAAAATTTCAGATTTTATTGAGGTTTTTTGATATTATTAAACATTCTTTGTCGATTATACCATTTAATAACTTTGTTCTATATTTTCTTTGGAAAGCTAAAGTTAAAAGTTTTTTATTTTTTGAATTAGAGTCCACAAAATATCCAATTTTTTTAAGATTTAAATAAAAATTATTTTTTTCAGTTTTTGAAACTTTTTTCTTTCTAAACGAAGCTAGCTTTGTTTTATTTATATTGTACCATAAAGATAAATTTTTTTTAGCAAACAGCTCCCAAGGAAATTTTTCTCCTGGATCTTTTTTTCGTGTATAAGAAACATCTGAATGACCAAGTATATTTTTTTTGTTTATATTTAATTTTTTTTTTAAAAATTTACATAATTTTAGCAGATTTAAAATCTGTATTTTATTAAAGGCAGGGTATTCATGCGCATGACCAGGATTCTGAATTTCAATCCCAACAGAATATTTATTTAATAGGTTGTATTTTTTCCATTTTGACTTACCTGCATGCCATGCTATATATTTTAATGGAACCATCAAAATAACTTCACCATTTTTTTTTATAAAAAAATGGGAACTTACTTTTGAATTGACATCTGTTAGTCGATTTATTGCCTTATTTTCGCTTTTCATTCCAGTATAATGAATAATTATGAATTTTATTTGTCTAAGACTTCTCTTAGGAGTAGAAAAATTAGGTGAGTAATTTAATGAAAAATTATACCTCATTAGCTAGATTTTACCATAGTAATTACTCATTTACATTGATAAAAGACTTCATATACAATCTAAGAATGAAAAAATATTTATTACTGCTATTTTTAAGTTTTTTAATAACTTTTAATGCTCACTCAAGTTCCGACGGTACAAACGAGATGTCCAAAAAAAACAGTGGAGAAGTAAAAGATTGTTTTGAAAGTTTAAATAGAGGAATATTTGCATTTAACCAAGCAATTGATACTTTAATAATTGAGCCAGTTGCGAAAGGTTATAGATATCTTCCTAAACCAATAAGAAATGGAACTAGTAATGTACTAGATAACATTTCATTAGTTGTAACAATTCCTAATAATATTTTGCAAGGTGATATAAAAGTTGCAGGTAAGAATAGTGCAAGGTTTATTTTGAACTCGACAATTGGAATTTTAGGTTTCTTTGACCCTGCAACCAAAATTGGATTGAACGACTATGTTAAAGAAGATTGGGGTCAGACCTTAGGTACGTGGGGTGTAGGAGAAGGTTGCTTTATAGTATTACCTGTATTAGGTCCGTCGACTTTAAGAGATGCTTCTGCCTCTTTAGTAAATTATGTTGGAGGTAACGCTTGGTATAATATTACCGTAGATGAAGATACACATTACTTCTCAGATTTTGATTACTATGCTTCAAGGGGTTTAACAGGAGTAGATTTTAGAGCAAAAAATATAGAGTCATTTGATAACTTAGAGGCTAATTCTTTAGATTTCTACGCATCTGTAAAAAGCTTGTATTTACAAGATAGAAAGAAAAAAATTTTTAACTCAGATGAAATCATTGAAACATTAGATGACAGTGATTGGGAAGAAATAGATAATTAAGTTTTGATACTTAAATGTTAAATATAAAAGTTAAAATTTTAATTATTTTTTGCTTGTTATTATTTAATTCAACTGTTCAAGCAAAGAATCCAAGCGAGCTTATTGTTGGAATAGTTGACCAAGCTTCAAGTATTCTTTCAGGTAACCTAAGTGACAATGAAAAAATAACACAGCTTAATGATATTGCCGAAAATAATGTAGATATTAAAGGTATTGGGTTTTATACTTTAGGTAAATTTAGAAAAAATATTAGCTCTGAGGATCAAGATAGATATGCTGATTTATTTAGAAAATATTTTTTAAAAAGCTTCTCAAGTAGACTGGTAACTTATACGGATCCAAAAATTAATGTAATTTCTGAAAAAGTAGTTAATGAAAAGTACACAATTGTTAATAGTATTTTGGTTGCGACCGAAAAAAGGCCTGAAGTTAAAATAGACTGGCGAGTTTATACAAAAAATCCCGATAAGCCACTAATCAGAGATTTAATAGTTGAAGGATTAAGTTTGGCCAGAACGCAGAAAGAGGAATTTAAATCGGTTATTCAAAATAACAATAACGATATTAACGCATTGTTTAAAACCTTAGAGGATTTTATTAATAAATAAGTTTTATTTTTTTTTTGCCAATTGTTGTAATAAATAAATCTCTTTTTCTGTTAAGGTATTTCTTTCTTCTTTAATTTGCTTTCTCAAGCTAAATAGACTTAAAAGCATTAAAACCGAAGTTAAAAAGGTAATTATTAAAAATAAAATTTCTTCTCTAGATACGATAATTGTTGAAAAAAAAATAGATGTCCAAACAACAAAAATTCCCGTCAAAATTTTTTTTTGACTTTTTAGATCTTTAATTTTTAAAAATTGAATTTGGAGACCTATAAAAAAAAGCATAATCAAAGATATTATACCTCTTAAAGTAATAACAACATCTACTCCACTACCATACAATTCTTTGTGAATTAGATAGGCAATCATGCCTTTGTAAGCAAAATAACATAAAATAACAAAAGATGTTAAAATTGATATTAGATAAGAATGTTTAAACTTTATATTCAGCATCATAATTACATTATATTAACTTTTTATATAAAAAAATTGAAATTTTAAAATTATAATTTTTTTAATCTTGGTGGGCCCGCCAGGACTCGAACCTGGGACCAATACATTATGAGTGTACTGCTCTAACCAACTGAGCTACAGGCCCTTATCGAAGATGGTTTTACTGTTTTTTTTTAACTGTATCAAGTGTTTTGAATTTGGTGGGCCGTGTTGGTTACGCTCCAACTACCCCTGCAATGTCAATGCAGTACTCTACTATTGAGCTAACGGCCCATAAATAAAATTACGATAAAAACGTTGTTTCTTCAATCTAATTTTGAATTTTCGTATATATATTCAAACGTTTTTCTAAAAAACATTTTTGACTTATAAATTCTTATAAAATTATATTTTTTTAAAATATCGTGAATATCTGAATATTTATATCCCTTAATTAGCATATCGTCATAGTGATGTTCAAAGTATATATATTTTATTTTTGACAATGCATTTGTAGACCCTTTAATAACAAAGTATTCATGACCTTCTGTATCTATTTTAAGAAGGTCAATCTTATTGATTTTTTTTTCCTCACAATAATTATCTAGTCGATTTAGCTTAACATCAAAACCTTCATAGATTTTTTCGTTTTCTTTTAATCCTAATAATTCAATTTTTCTCTTATAATACTTTGAATCATGATTTATACCACTAAGTGTTGTAGACGATGTTTCCCTAAATTCTTTAATTTTTAGACTTTTATTTAAATCTGAAAGACCAAAATTATTTAAAAAAATTTTATTCTCCTGGTTTTTATTAAATTTTATTTTTAAAAGTTTAAAATTATTATTACTTGCCTCAAACGAATGAATGCTTGAAAAATTAAAATATTTTGTAAAATTATTAATTGTTTCACCATGATGGGCACCGACATCGAACAAGGTAGCATTTTTTTGTATTTTTTTTTTTAAGAAAATGAAAATTTTTTTTTGTTGAAAATAGTCAAAAGAATTAATTATTAATCTTGCAATATAGATCCTGATCATTAATTAATAAGAACTTAAATACCTTATTTATTAGCTCTCTAAAAAGCTTTTTAGTTGTTTTGATCTGCTAGGGTGCTTCAACTTTCTTAGGGCTTTTGCCTCTATTTGTCTAATTCTCTCTCTAGTTACAGAAAACTGTAATCCAACTTCTTCTAAAGTATGATCTGTATTCATGCCAACACCAAACCTCATTCTTAAAACTCTCTCCTCTCTTGGAGTAAGTGTAGACAAGATTTTTGTTGTTGCTTCGCTTAGATTTGATTTAATAGCTTGTTCAAGTGGAGCAAGAGCTTTGGTGTCTTCAATAAAATCTCCTAAGCTGCTATCCTCTTCGTCTCCAACTGGTTTTTCTAATGAAACTGGTTCTTTAGAGATTTTTAAAACTTTTCTAACTTTTTCCAAAGGCATTCTTAACTTTTTAGACAATTCTTCGGGTGTGGCCTCTCTACCAAATTCACTTAAAATTAATCTTTGTGTTCTTACAATTTTGTTAATAGTTTCAATCATGTGAACTGGTATTCTTATTGTTCTGGCCTGATCAGCAATTGATCTTGTTATAGCTTGCCTTATCCACCATGTTGCGTATGTAGAGAACTTGTAACCTCTTCTGTATTCAAACTTATCAACTGCTTTCATTAATCCTATGTTTCCCTCTTGGATCAAATCTAGAAATTGTAATCCTCTATTAGTATATTTTTTTGCTATAGAAATTACTAATCTTAAATTAGCTTCAACCATTTCTTTCTTTGCTATTCTTGACTCTTTTTCTCCTTTTTGAACTCTACTTACTAATTTTTTAAAATCAGTAACTGAAATTCCTAGTTTATTACTAATTTCTATTAATCTCTCTCTTATATTTTTAAATTCATCCTTATTTTTTTGAAAAAATTTTTTCCAAGTTTCATTGGTGTTCAAAAAATTTTTTAGATTAGGATTTATTTCATTTCCTATATAAAACTTAATAAACTCATCTCTTGGAATTTTATTTTCAACAGCTAGTCTTAAAAGATTTCCCTCTAAAGAAATTATTTTTTTGTTTTCAACATAGTGCTTTTGGACGAGTTCCTCTAAAACTGATGGAGAAAGTTGTAATGATTTTATATTATTTAAAATACTATCAACTATACTTTTATAATTTTTATCTTTAGATGAGGAAAACATTTTAGAATTTAATAAACATTCCAACTTTTCTTTTTGGTACTTTATAAGTTTATTATATTCTTTTGTTAAATTGTGAACAGTTTGTAAAACTTTTGGTTTGATCTCATTTTCCATTGCGGCCAGTGTAGGATTAAATTCATCATCGGTATTTTCGGTGTTATCACTATCTTGCTCATTACTGTTGCTTCCGTTTTTTTCATCATTTTTTTTTGATTTTTCTGAATTACTCTCCTCATCTTCCATATAGTTTGTATCTATATCGATTATCTCTCTGACCATTATCTCACTTTTTTGTAATTTTTCATTCCATTCGAAAAATTGATTTGCAGTGAGTGGACTCTGGGATAATGCATTTAACATTACATCTTTTCCTGCTTCTATTCTTTTAGCAATTGCAATTTCACCCTCTCGAGATAATAATTCCACACCACCCATTTCTCTAAGATACATTCTAATTGGATCATCACTTTTCTCTATTGTTTTACCCTCCTCTTTAGAGGCGCTGTCTTTTTTTCTTATTACTTTATAATCTGATTTTTTTTCTACTAACGAAATATTTTCATCTAATATATGAATAAATGCCTGACATAAATTATCTTGAGAAAGATTTCTTTTACCCAAGGATTTATTTAATTCCTCATGAGTTATAAAACCCCTATGAGTTCCTCTGCCCATTAACCTAGCAAATGATTTTGTAATTATTCTTTCCACAGCAATTTAGTTCGGAAGATCTATATAATGTGTAATAAAAAAAAATCTATTTAAAATTTGAGCTATTTAGTTGATTTTTTGCAACTTTTTTAGCTCTTTTAGTTCATTAAATGTATTTTCATTAAAATCATTTGAAAATTTTGACTCTAATTCTTCGATTCTCATCTCGAGTTCGTAATTTTTAATATCCCTTCTTATTTCATTAAAAATTTCGATCATCTTTGACTCGCCTAATTCGCCTTTATTTAAAATATATTTAATCGACGATGAATCAAAAATTTTTTCAATGATCTTGGGATCTAAATTTAAAGCTTCAAAATTTAAAATTTCTTGCTTACCCAAAGAATTTTTTATTTTTTCAAATATCAGCATGTTCTCTTGAGTGAATAATTTTATATCTTTTAATTGTTCTGCATTTTTATTGAAGAATTTTAGATTTTTAATTATAAGACACAAAATTGAAAATTCTTTTATTTCAATAGAAGTTAGAGACTTTGTTTTTTCAAAATGCTTTTGAGTAATATTTAAAGATTTTTTTCTTTTTAGATAAAATTTTTTCTCTTTTTTTAAATTAGGTGTCAGCTCAGAAATTTTTTCTAAATAAAATTCTAATACATATTTTTTAACAAAACTGTCTTTTATAGAATTTGCTGAATTTCTTAAATTCTTTTCAAAAACTGCAAGAGAAGATGGATTATTATCAACTTTTTGTTTATAACTATTAAATATAAAATCATATATAGAAACTATATTCTCCTCAGAAAATTTCAAAAATTCTGTTTTTCCTTTTTTATTTATAAATGAGTCTGGATCCTCGTTTTCTGGAAGAAATAGAAAAGATATTTTTTTGTTTGGCTGTAACTCTTTTACCGAATTCTCTGCCGCTCTTAATGCTGCATTTTTACCACTTGTGTCACTATCAAAGCAAATAATTACATGATCAAAATACTGAGTTAAAATAGTTATTTGTTTATCAGTTAATGCAGTTCCTAAATTAGCAACAACGTTCTCAACATTATTTTTAGCTAGACCAATTACATCCATATATCCCTCAACTAAATAAATAGAATTTATTTTATTCGATAATTTACGAGCATTATCTAAGTTAAATAAATTTGATCCCTTTTTAAAAAAAAGAGTTTCTGGTGAATTAATATATTTTGCTAAGTAATCCTTATCTTCAATTATTCTTCCACCCAATCCTATAAATTTACCAACTATATTTTTTATTGGAAAAATTAATCTATTTCTAAATCTATCTACAAATATTTTTTTATTTTCGTCAAAATAGAATAGGCCACTTTCTTTTAAAGCGTCTTCACTAAATTCTTTTTTAAATTCTTCAAATAATTTTGTATCAAATTCAACATAACCTAATTTGAATTGTTCAATTGTATGCTTATTTAAATTCCTTTTATACAAATAGTTTTTTAACTTTTGATTATTACTTTTAAGTAAATTTTGGTGACTAAAATCTACATACTTAGAAATTATTGTTACATACTCATTGAATTTTTTCTCTCGCTCTTCATCCTTTTTTGAAAATAAGTATGGCTGCATACCTGCTAAACTAGCTAATGTTTTGACTGCTTCACCAAACTTTAAATTTTGGGTTTTCATTAAATAATCAAAAATATTTCCGTGTTCACCTGTACTAAAACAATGATAAAATTCCTTTTCATCATTAACAGTAAATGATGGTGTTTTTTCATTCTTAAAAGGTGATAATCCTACAAACTCCTTACCCCTTTTTTTTAAATTGACTGTTTTTGAAACTACAGTTGATACTTTTACTCTAGCTTTAATCTCATCTAGGTACTCTTTTGGATACTTCATTATTATTTATTATTTAAAAGTTCCTTTAAAATTTTTCCTGCTATTGAAAAGTCAATATTTTCAGAATTTGTTTTTTTTAATTCACTCATTACCCTTCCCATATCCTTTATGCTTTCTGCTTTTAGTTTAGAAATTGTTTCTGTACAAATATTTTTAATTTCATCTTCAGCTAATTGTTTTGGAAGATAAGCAGAGAGTATATTTACCTCCTGTTGCTCAATTTTAAGCAAATCTTCCCTATTATTTTTCTTATAAACATCAATTGATTCGGATCTTTGTTTGATCATTTTTTTTAACAATTTAGAAATATCAGAATCATCTGTATCTTTTTTATTTGGTCCCGATCGATTTAAAATATCTAAATCCTTAATGCCAGATAAAATTAACCTATAAGTTGATATCTGCGACTTATTTTTTGATTTAAGTGCATTTTTATATTCATTTTCAATTTTATTTCTTAGTGACATAAATTTTTTATCAACTTATTCGAAAGTTAAAATTATTCAAAAACAAAAATTGTTTTTTTTTGAATTGTTATCATCTCTTGCGAAAATTAGGGTTTTATTGTAATAACCTTTAACTCATGAGTTGTAATTGAAAAAAAAACAAAAAAATTATTTCAATAAAAACAATCAATTTAAAAAAGGCATTTTAGTTCTTGATAACAAGACTATTTTTAAAGGAATAGGCCTTGGTTATAATGGTACAACAACAGGAGAGGTATGTTTCAATACTTCTTTAACAGGATATCAAGAGATTATATCTGACCCATCGTACGCTGGTCAAATTATAAACTTTACATTTCCTCATATTGGAAATGTTGGGGCCAACAAAGAAGATATGGAATCAGACAAAATCTGGACTAGAGGTGTAATATTTAACTCTGAAATTACAAGTCCATCCAATTATAGGTCATTACTACATCTAGACCTATGGTTAAAAAAAAATAAAGTTGTAGGTCTTACAGGTGTTGATACTCGTAGCTTAACAAACTTTATAAGGGACAAGGGTGCTCCTAAAGGGACGTTATCTGTTAGTAAAAATGGGATTTTCAATATCAAAAAATTAATAAACAAGTCAATTAAATGGCATGGTTTAAATGGTTTAGACCTTGCAAAAGAAGTTACAACTAAGAAGAATTATACTTGGAAAGGTTTAAAAACTTGGAAAAAAGGTATCGGTTTTAAAAAATCTTCATTAAATAAATTAAGGGTAGTGGCAATAGACTTTGGGATTAAAAAAAATATCCTAAGATACTTTTCAGATTATGACTGTGAAGTAAAAGTGGTTTCTTGTAATTTATCCTCAAAAGAAATAATTGAATTAAAACCACATGGTGTTTTTTTATCTAATGGACCTGGTGACCCCGCCGCTACAGGCAAATATGCAATTCCAGTTATTAGAGATCTTATAAAAAAAAATATTCCTATCTTTGGTATTTGTTTGGGACATCAGCTGCTAGGATTAGCATTAAATGCAAAAACAAGAAAAATGAAATTAGGCCATAGAGGCGCCAATCATCCTGTAAAAAATTATTTAACTGGAAAAGTTGAAATAACAAGTCAAAATCATGGATTTGAAGTGGTAGAAAGTAGCTTGCCGAAAAATGTTAAAATAACTCACAAGTCTTTGTTTGATAATTCTATTGAAGGGTTAAGATTAGTCAACAAGTCAGTTTTTTCAGTTCAATATCATCCTGAAGCAAATCCGGGACCACAAGATAGTAAATATTTATTTAATGAGTTTATAAAAGAAGTTAAAAAATATGCCAAAAAGAAAAGACATTAAAAAAATTTTAGTCATTGGGGCTGGTCCAATAATTATTGGTCAGGCATGTGAATTTGATTACTCGGGTACTCAAGCTTGTAAAGCTTTAAAAGACGAAGGTTATAAAGTAATTTTAATAAATTCAAATCCAGCAACTATCATGACAGACCCAGGAGTAGCTGATAAAACTTATATAGAACCTATTACTCTTGAAGTGCTTGAGGAAATATTAAAAAAAGATAGACCCGATGCAATTTTGCCTACTATGGGTGGTCAAACAGCTCTAAATTTAGCAATCAAAGCTGAAAAAACAGGTCTACTTAAAAAGTATAAAATTGAATTGATCGGAGCAAAGTCAAAGGCAATAGCAAATGCGGAAGATAGAAAAAGATTTAGAAAGAATATGGCAGAGATTGGAATTGATCTGCCAAAATCAGAAATAATAAACAAATTTTCCGATGCAACTAAGTGCTTAAAAAAAATAGGCCTCCCAGCAATTATAAGACCCTCATTTACTTTAGGAGGTTTAGGAGGGGGAATAGCGAAAAATAAAAAAGATTTTTTTAAAATAGTAAAAGAAGGAATGCACGAGTCCCCTCAAAATCAAGTTTTGATCGAGGAATGTCTCGAAGGTTGGAAAGAATACGAGATGGAAGTAGTCAGAGACAGAAAAGATAATTGTATAATTGTTTGCTCAATAGAAAATGTTGATCCAATGGGTATACATACTGGAGACTCTGTAACAATTGCTCCTGCTTTAACCTTAACAGATAAAGAATATCAAGTAATGAGAAATGCATCGATAGCTTGCCTTAGAAAAATCGGTGTTGAGACAGGCGGGTCTAATGTTCAATTCGCAATCAATCCAAAAAATGGAAGAATGGTGATTATTGAAATGAACCCAAGAGTCTCTAGATCTTCTGCTTTAGCTTCTAAAGCTACAGGATTTCCCATAGCAAAAATAGCAGCAAAGTTGGCAGTTGGTTACACCTTAGATGAACTAAACAACGAAATTACTAAAGTTACACCAGCTTCTTTTGAGCCTACGATAGATTACGTGGTCACTAAAATTCCAAGGTTCACATTTGAAAAGTTTAGTGAAACAAAAGCAATATTGGGTACATCAATGAGATCTGTTGGCGAAGCAATGGCTATTGGAAGAAACTTTAAAGAATCTTTTCAAAAAGCTTTGGTTTCTTTAGAGATAGGATTGTCTGGATTAGATGACATATTTAATTATAAAAAAACAGATATTTTAAGAGAGTTAAATAAAAATATACCAAATAAATTACTATTAGTTGCTGAGGCATTTAGAAAAAATATTTCAATTAACAAAATACAGTCACTGTCGAAAATTGATCCTTGGTTTTTGAATCAAATAAAAGAATTAGTTGATGAAGAAAAAATTTTAAAAAAAAGAGGGCTACCGAAATCATTTGGTGAATTTAATAGAATTAAATCAATTGGTTTTTCTGACAAGAAATTATCTAAATTAACAGGCATAAAAGAAAGTTTTGTTAAATCAAAAAGAAAAGCTTTAAAAGTCTTTCCAGTTTATAAGAAAGTCGACACCTGCGCTGCTGAATTTAAATCTTTCACACCTTATATGTATTCAACTTATCAAAGAAATTTTTCTTTTAAAACGGAATGTGAGGCGGATCCATCTAATAAAAAAAAAATTATCATCATTGGAGGGGGTCCAAATCGTATTGGTCAAGGAATAGAATTTGATTATTGTTGTTGTCAAGCTAGCTACTCTCTTAAAGAGGCAGATTATGAAACTATAATGATAAATTGTAATCCAGAAACAGTTTCAACTGATTACGACACAAGCGATAGATTATACTTTGAACCATTAATTGAGGAATATGTTGAAAACATAATACTAAAAGAAAGATCAAAAGGTAATCTAGTAGGAATAATCACACAATTTGGAGGTCAAACTCCTATTAAACTTGCTAAATTTTTGAGCGATAATTCCCTACCAATTTTAGGAACACAATATAAATCGATTGATCTTGCAGAGGATAGAGATCAATTTAGAGAATTATTAATTAAATTAAATTTAAAACAAGCAGAGAGCGGTATAGCAAATAATTATACTGAGGCTTTGAAAATATCTGAAAAAATCGGACTACCTTTAATTGTAAGACCATCTTATGTGCTAGGTGGAAGAGCGATGGAAATAGTTTACGAGGAGAAACAATTAGATAATTTCATTAAAGAAGCTTTTAAAGCTTCTGAAGAAAATCCAATATTAATAGACAAATTTATCGACAATGCAATGGAAGTAGATGTTGATGCAATTTCTGACGGGAAAGAAGTCTATGTTGCAGGTATTATGCAACATATCGAAGAAGCTGGAATTCACTCTGGAGACTCTGCTTGTTGTTTACCCCCAATATCTATTAAAGAAAATTTATTAAGAGAATTAAAAATTCAAACTAGAAAATTAGCCCTATCTTTAAAAGTTGTAGGATTTTTAAATATACAATTTGCAATTAAAAATGATCAAATATACGTGATTGAGGTAAATCCTAGAGCAAGTAGAACTGTTCCTTTCGTATCCAAGGCTAATGGCGAGCCTTTAGCTAAAATTGCATCTAGAGTTATGGCAGGAGAAAAGCTTTCAAAATACAAACTTAAATATAAAACTAATAAGATTTTTGCCGTCAAAGAGGCTGTATTTCCTTTTAATAAGTTTCCTGATAGCGATGTTTTACTTGGACCAGAAATGAAATCTACAGGTGAAGTAATGGGCTTTGATCGTGATTTTGGAATGGCGTTTGCAAAAAGCCAAATAGCATCTTTTAATTTGCTACCCACTAAGGGAATGGCTTTTCTTTCGGTAAAAAATTCTCATAAGGAAGAAGTTATCAACCTTGCAAGAAAATTAAAAAAGATAGGTTTCACACTTGCTGGAACAAAAGGTACAGCAGAAGCTTTGAAAAGAAATGGCATGAAATGCAAAACAATTAATAAAGTGAGTAGCG
The DNA here is from genome assembly GCA_902571055.1 of uncultured Pelagibacteraceae bacterium. Classification (GTDB taxonomy): domain Bacteria; phylum Pseudomonadota; class Alphaproteobacteria; order Pelagibacterales; family Pelagibacteraceae; genus Pelagibacter. The sequence continues at coordinate 36,405 of CACGAM010000001.1, forward strand.
GCAAACCACATATTGTAGACATATTAAATTCAAATAAAATTTCATTAGTAATAAATACGGGAGGTGGTAACAGCGAAACTAGAATAAGTGACGCCAAAGCCTTAAGAAGAGCAACATTAATAAATAAGGTCCCTTATTGTACTAATATGTCAACTGCCTATGCCTGCATTAAAGGAATAGAAGCGCTCAAAACTAAAAAACTAAAAGTATCTTCTCTTCAAGACAATTAAAAACTAGACTTTAACAAGTAATTATCAAGAATATTTAAAGTTAGAAAACCTTCCAATCTGTTGGAAAAGTTACATAATTAACTTGCAGACATCTTCTTTCTTTGACAATTTCTTTTTTTTCCATGCCATGCCAGGTATTTGGTCCACTTGAAAAGAAGTAGCCATAATTATGCTTATAGGAAACAGTTTTAACCTTATTAAGATTTTCATCATAAAAATCTGTTCCTAAAGTTTCACTCTCATTTTCATTGTTCACAAATAATAAACATGAGAGTAATTTTTCTTTAATATCGCAATGAGGTTTTAACCAAAAGCCTTTTCTGTCACAAATAACTTCAACTCTCACATATGAATTTGACAAATCTTTATTGATTAACTCTGATATTTTTGAGTGCGTTTCCTTTTGCTGTAATTCATTTATAAAATGTGAAAGTCCTGGAAAATCTTTTGAATTTTCCTTAGTCACAAAGCATCTAAACTTTAATGCTTTTCCACCTGTGCTAATTCCTTCTCTAAATTTACCTTCTCCACCATCAATTGCTCTTGTCCCATCATATTCTAATTTGTGTTCATTTGGATTTGCAATATCTGCTTTGATAATCTCATTGACCGCTTCCACTGATAATGGATTATTTAATTCCCAATGAGGAAAGGGTTTATCAAATTTATTTGAATTATTTTTTAATGAGTTTAAAAAAGACATTTATTTTAATTTAATTAATTTTGATACTCTATTTGCTTCATCCAACTTTTCATAGTCCCAAGTTTCTAATTTGTCATTTAGTTTTCTTAATATATTCATATTTTCAAATAGTTTTCTAAATTTTTTGAACCTTTTATCATTTCTTTTGGTTTCTATCATTGCGACATAAATTGGTTTACCTGTTAATGCAGCTTCGGAGATCATAGAACTGGAGTCACATGTAACAACAATATATTTAGCCAAACATAAAGCTGATAAATATGCCTTCTTATCTACAGTTTCAATAATAGTTGTATCGTTTATTAGCTCTGACTTAGCTAATGAGACTGTTTCCATAGGTGTTCTATTTGAGGGTATAACAATTAGATGAAGATTATTTTTTTCTGTTAAGTTTTTTATATTAGAAAATATAGATTTAATATTTTGAGTTGAATAATTATAATATTTTGTAGGTCCACCTAAAATTAATGTTAAAACATCTTTTTTTGAATTTGTTCTACTTTGCAAGTAATCTCTAGAATTTTCTATTTCCTCTATTGTTAAATAATGTAGTGCTCCTTTGGAAGAAATGACGTTTTTACCTGATATTCTGTCATGCTCGGGTGCGATAATATAATCAAAATTATTAAAGGAAACTTTAGGATTTTGTATATGTATATTTATGATATTTTTACGTGAATTTTTTTTTAGATAAATTGATGGAATAACGCTTTTTCTTCCACAAGATATAATTATATCAAACTCATTTTCAATATTGTTTTTAAAAACATAATTTTTAATAGGAGTTAAAGACGGGGGAATCAATTTCCAAAAATTATTCAATTCAATTTTCTCGTGAAAATATTCTAGGTCCAATGCTTTAGCCAAACCCTCTACTTGACTAATCATTCCATGTAATCCTTCAGTTAATAATAACCCTTTTAATTTACTCATTTATCACTATATAAACTTGTATGTCAGAAAAACCAACTAAACATACAAAAGTGTTAATAATTGGATCAGGTCCTGCTGGATATACAGCTGCAGTTTATGCAGCAAGAGCAATGCTAAAACCAATATTGGTCTACGGCTCTGAACCAGGTGGGCAACTTACAACAACCACTGATGTAGAAAATTATCCTGGATTTGCAAAAGCTATACAAGGACCATGGTTAATGGAGCAGATGAAAGAGCAAGCTCATGCAGTTGGTACAGAAATGATTGAGGATCATATTTCATCTGTAAACCTAAAATCAAAACCTTTTGAGGCAGTAGGTGATGGTGGTCAAAAATATACTGCAGACTCAATAATTATATCTACTGGTGCACAAGCAAGATGGCTTAATTTAAAGTCAGAGCAAGAATTTAGGGGGTTTGGTGTATCGGCATGTGCAACATGTGATGGTTTTTTCTTTAAAGATAAAGAAGTTGCAGTTGTTGGAGGTGGAAATGCAGCTGTTGAAGAGGCAATGTTTTTAACCAAATTTGCATCTAAAGTAAAATTAATACACAGACGAGATAAATTAAGAGCTGAAAAATTATTACAAACTAAATTGATGGAAAATAAAAAAATAGAAATAATATGGGACAGTGTTGTTGAAGAAGTAATTGGCGATGACAATCCTAAAAATGTAAAAGGTATTAAAATTAAAAATCTTAAAACAAATGAAGTATCGGAGATGAATTTAGACGGTGTTTTTATTGCAATTGGTCACGATCCTGCAACACAATTATTTAAAGAACAACTTGAAATGGATAATGAGGGATATTTGGTAACAAAATCTGACTCTACTGAAACCAACGTTCCTGGAGTTTTTGCTGCTGGAGACGTAAAGGATAAAGTGTTTAGGCAAGCTGTAACAGCTGCAGGGATGGGCTGCATGGCAGCACTTGAAGCAGAAAAACACCTCTCACATACTTAAATATATGTCTTGTAAAGTATTATTAACTGGTATTAGTGGATGGATTGGCAAACATATAGCTATACAATTGCTTAAAGAAGGTCATCATGTTGTTGGAACTGTTAGAAATGAGAATTTAATTGAGCCTACAAAAGAAACTCTAAAAAGCAAAAACACTCCTTTAGATAATTTATCTTTTGTTGTACTAGATTTATTAAAAGATGAAGGTTGGGATGAGGCTGCAAAAGGATGTAGATATACAATGCACGTTGCATCTCCATTTCCAATAAAAGTTTCTAATGATAGACAAAAATTAGTTCCTGCAGCTAAAGATGGGACTTTAAGAGTTTTAAAAGCAAGTATTAATGCAGGGGTTGATCAGATAATTTTAACTTCATCTATAGTTGCAATGTTTAGAAAACCAAATCGAACAAGTCCATACTCTTTTGGAGAAAATGATTGGACTGATATTAATTGGGAAAAAGGTGTTAGTGATTATTTTTTATCAAAAACAGTTGCAGAAAAAGCAGCATGGGAATTTATGGAAAGTAAAGGTTTAAAAGACAAATTAACTGTTATTAATCCTGGAGGTGTTTTTGGAGATGCGCTTGATAGTAAAGAGTGCACATCAATAGAATACGTAAAACAATTTTTAAAAGGTAAATTTCCTGCAGCACCGAAATGGGGAGTATTAATTTCTCATGTCGAAGACGTAGCTAAATCACATGTTGTCTGCATGGGAAAAATGGGGGTTGGAGGCCGAAGGTTAATTGTTGGAAGAGATGTTAAAACATTGCTTGAATTATCAAATATAATGGCAGAGGCTCTGCCAGACTACGCAAAAAAACTTCCAAAAAAAGAATTGCCAAATTTTATGGTTAAATTAATCAGCTTAGTAGATTCAAGCGCAAAAACTATGATACCTGATCTTCAAATTGTTATGCAAACAGACACTACTTACTCAGAGGATTTACTAGGAATAAAATTTAAATCTGCAGAAAGTGCAATGTCAGAAGCTGCAAAGTCAGTTATTAGACTTGGCTTAGTTTAAAACTAATTTTTCAATTTGATCAGACTCGAAAATTTTTTGATTATTTTCTGAATTTAAGGCTTTGATCATACCCTTTGCAACTGTCTCTGCTTTGATAGGTCTGATTTTTTTAAGTTTTCCTAATAGTATAGGCGACAAAGCTTTAAAAGCTATTGAACCAATTTTTTCCCCAATTCTGAATTCTTTTCTATTTCCTAATAAAAAAGATGGTCTCATTATTGCTAATTTTGAAAAATTTATATTTTTTAAAAATAATTCAACCTCTCCCTTATTTTTAAGATATGCGCTTGGGTGGTTAGCATCAGCATACCCAGATGATACATATGAAAAATTTTTAACCAAGTTTTTTTTTGCAATTTGAGCAATATCAATTGGAATATTATACTCTACCCTTCTGTACTCCATTTTATCAGGTGTATTTTTTTTTGTTGTTCCTATAGAAAAAAAACAATCATCCCCACTAATATAAGATTTAATTGGATCTAGATTTATGAAATTAGTCTCAATCACTTCAACTTTTTCATTTATATTTAAGGCTGGGGATCTTACGAATATTTTTATTTTATTATAATTATTACTTTTGATTAATTGGTCTAATACATGACTGCCAACTAGTCCAGAGGACCCAAAAACTAGAGCTGTTTTCATTCTTAATTTAATTTTTCACAAAAGTCTTTAATTCTTTTTAAAGCGACTTTTAAATTTTTCATTGATGTAGCATATGAAATTCTAAAATATCCGTCTAAACCAAACGCTGATCCTTGAACCACAGCAACGTTTGCTTTTTCCAATAATTTTTTCACAAAATCACTATCTTTTTTTAAATTATTTTTTTTTCCTAATAGTTTTTTACAATTTGGAAATACGTAAAATGCACCATTTGGTTTTAGGCAATTTATACCTTTTATAGAATTTAAAGATTTCACTACAAAATCCCTACGTTCTCTAAAAGATTTAGCCCTAGTTCTAATAAATTTTTGAGTTCCATTTAATGCTTCAACAGATGCGGCCTGACTTATTGAGGATGGATTTGAGGTTGATTGCGATTGAATTTTTCTAATTGCACTTATTATTTCTACTGGGCCCGCTGCATATCCAATTCTCCAACCTGTCATCGCATATGATTTACTAACACCATTCATTGTTAAAACTCTATTTTTAAGTTTTGAAATTTGAGCAATTGTAAAAAATTTAAAATTATCATATTTAACGTGCTCATATATATCATCACTTAAAATGAAAATTTTTTTGTTTCGTAGCAGAATTTTTGATAATTTTAATATTTCTTTTTTGGTATACCCAGATCCGGTTGGATTTGAAGGCGAATTAAGAATTAGCCATTTAGTCTTTTTCGAAATAGCTTTTTTTAATTTTTGTGGTGTAAGCTTAAATCCATCTGTTTCATCACATTTTACAAATTTGGGTTTTCCGCCCGCAAGGAGAACCATGTCTGGATATGAAACCCAGTATGGAGCTGGTATAATTACTTCATCTCCCTTATTAAGAGTTGCCATAAATGCATTATATAAAACTTGCTTCCCTCCAGTTCCAACGGTTATTTGATTTGTATTATATGAAAGATTATTTTCTTTTTTAAATTTTTTGATAATTGCTTTTTTAAGTGCGGGCGTTCCGTCAACAGCGGTATATTTTGTGTCCCCTGACTTTATCGCTTTAATTGCAGCTCTCTTAATGTTCTCTGGTGTATCAAAATCAGGCTCTCCAGCACCTAAACCAATTACATCTTTGCCAGCAGCTCTTAGTTCTCTAGCTTTTTGAGTGACAGCGATTGTTGGGGAGGGTTTAATTCTCTTTAAACTGCTAGATATTATGCTCATTGAAATATATTTTTATTTTATTACTTTGTTTAATATATGCAAAATACTTATCAAGATTTAATTACAGATATTCAAAGTAAATCTCCCCAAATTAGTGGAAAACTCGAAGGGGGTAAACAATTTAAAATAAAGTCTGATTTTAAACCTGCAGGTGATCAACCTGAAGCAATTAAAAAGTTAGTTGCTGGTGCAAAAAAAAACGAATTTAATCAAGTTCTTCTTGGAGTGACTGGTTCAGGAAAAACATTTACGATGGCTAAAATTATTGAGGCAACCAACAGACCAGCACTGATTCTTGCTCCAAATAAAACTTTGGCAGCACAATTGTATGGTGAGATGAAAGCTTTTTTTCCAGATAATGCTGTCGAATACTTTGTTTCTTATTATGATTATTACACACCAGAAGCTTACGTGCCAAGGTCAGATACATATATAGAGAAAGAAGCTTCTATAAACGAGCAAATTGATAGAATGAGGCATTCTGCAACTAGATCTCTTCTTGAGAGAGATGACGTTTTAATTGTTGCAAGTGTATCATGTATTTACGGATTGGGCTCTGTTGAAGCATACAGCAAAATGACTTTAACATTGCAAAAAAACTATGATTACAATCGTGAACAAATTATAAAATCTTTGGTTGCTTTACAGTACAAAAGAAATGATCAAAACTTCTTTCGTGGCACGTTTAGGGCAAGAGGTGAATATTTAGAAATTTTTCCTTCCCATCTTGAGGATCGTGCGTGGAGATTGAGTTTGTTTGGAGATAAATTAGAAAAAATAGAGGAATTTGATCCTTTAACTGGAGATCAAGTAAGAGAATTGAACTTGGTGAAGGTTTACGCAAATAGTCATTATATAACCCCTAAACCGACTGTAGAGCAAGCAGTCATAAATATTAGAAAAGAGTTAGAGTTAACCCTAAAAAAACATAGATCAGAAAATAAATTACTAGAAGCCCAAAGGTTAGAAGAAAGAACAAAATTCGATTTGGAAATGATAGAGGCTACCGGATCATGTGCAGGCATTGAAAACTATTCAAGATTTTTATCAGGAAGAAAACCTGGAGAACCCCCACCCACTTTATTTGAATATTTTCCTGATAATGCTCTTATATTTGTTGACGAGTCTCATGTTACAGTTCCGCAGTTAAATGGAATGTTTAAAGGTGATAGGTCAAGAAAGAGTACACTTGCAGAATATGGTTTTAGACTTCCATCTTGTATGGATAATAGACCTTTAAAATTTGAGGAATGGGATCTAATGAGAACACAAACTATTTTCGTATCTGCAACACCTGGACCATGGGAGTTAGATCAGACTAAAGGTAAATTTGTTGATCAAGTTATAAGACCAACTGGCTTAATTGATCCATTAGTTGAAATTCGTCCAGCAAAAAATCAAGTGGATGACTTGATGCATGAATGTAAAGAAGTTGTAAAAAATAATTATAGAGTTTTAGTAACAACATTAACAAAAAAAATGGCTGAAGATTTAACAGAATATCTGCATGAAAATGGTGTTAAAGTTAGATACATGCACTCTGATATTGATACTTTGGAGAGAATTGAAATCATGAGAGATCTTAGAATGGGAGTTTTTGATGTTTTAGTTGGTATCAACTTGTTAAGAGAAGGTTTAGATATACCTGAATGTGCTCTTGTTGGAATACTAGATGCAGACAAAGAGGGATTTTTAAGATCAGAGACTTCCTTAATTCAAACAATTGGTAGAGCGGCAAGAAATGTGGATGGCAAGGTAATACTTTATGCCGACAAGGAAACTAAAAGTATTAAAAAAGCTATTAAAGAAACTGATCGAAGAAGAGAAATTCAAGTAAAATATAATAAAAAACATAAGATAGATGCAAAATCTGTAAAGAAAGAAATAGGAGACATTCTTGAAAGTGTTTACGAAAAAGATTACGTAAAAATAAGTGAAGGATCTAATATTGGTGGTAACTTAAAGAAACATTTAAAAGCTTTAGACAAAAAAATGAAAGAGTCTGCATCTAACCTAGAATTTGAAGAAGCGGCAAAAATAAGAGATGAAATAAGAAAACTTCAAAGTACAGAGTTAGAAATAACATTGAACCCAAAAATAAGACAATATGATGTTAAAAACAAAGTTTACCCAAAGGGAAGATCTACTTTAGGAATGCCTGGAACTAGAGTTACTAAAAAAAGAGACAAAAAATGGAAGCACGCAAAATAATAATTACTGGTGGAGCTACTAGAATAGGTGCGTCAATAGCTAAAAAACTATCTGGTAATAAAGTTGAGATAGTAATTCATTTTAATAAGTCTCGTACAAAAGCAATAGCATTAAAAAAAGAACTAGAGAAAAATGGTACAAAAATCTACTTAGTAAAGGGAAATTTAAACAAAGAAGAAGACATAAGAAAAATAATTAAAAATTCCAAAAAGTATTTAAAATATTTCGACTGTCTTATTAATAACGCATCGATGTTTGAAAATGATAAATTAGAAAATTTCTCCTCTGAAAGTTGGGACAAACATTTAAATATCAATTTGAAAGCTCCAGCACTTTTAACTAGAGAATTTGCAAAAAATGTCAAAGGTAAAAATAACAATGTTATTAATATCATTGATCAAAGGGTGTTTAAACTTACTCCATATTTCTTTTCTTATACGTTAAGCAAAACTGGTCTTTATACTTTAACTAAAACATCTGCCATGAGCTTAGCACCTAAAATTAGAGTAAATGGAATAGCTCCAGGACCAACTATCAAGAATAAAAGGCAATCAAAAATACATTTTAAAAATCAATTTTTGGCCACTCCATTAAAACAACAAGTTAATGTAAATGAAATTTCTAATGCTGTTGACTTTTTTATAAAAACCAGTTCTATTACAGGTCAAGTAATTTCAATTGATAGTGGTCAGAGCTTAAATTGGCAAACGCCAGATATAATGCGAGGAAAAGAATGAAAAGATTTTTTCTTATTATTTTATTAATTTTAATTTCGTGTATCAATGTCTATGCAAACCCAAAGGAGGTTATTAAAACTGATGGTTTTGTAATTCCTACAAACAAATGGAAAGATAAAATTAAAATTGACGAAAATTTTGAAGTTAATAATCCTGAAGATAAAATAATAATTATATATAATCATGGTTCTGACGGAAATGATGTTAAATTAAAACATTGCTTCTGGAGATCAGAACTTAGAAATTGGGCTCAGCTTGCGGGTGATAAAATATATGATAAGGAAATTATGGTTTATATACACTGCCAAGGTCAACTAGAGGGTGATTTAGGTGCCAAGTTAGGAAAAATAGGAATGTGGATGAAAAAATGGGAAGGACCTTATCCAGGAACTTCAAAAATGGATCGAAGAGTTGAGGGAAATTTAAAGGTTGTTAAGAAATTTGTTGACTTAGGTGTTCCAAAAAAACAAATTTTTATGTCAGGTCATTCTTGTGGAGGCTGGGCAACCTTAAGGTTAACTGCAAAATATATGAATGAAGTAGGTGGAGGTATATCATTAATGCCTGCATGTTTTTGGAATTTGTCAAAAAAATATAAAGTAAAAAAAGTTGGTTACCAAAAAGCTATGAACAAATTTCATAAAAAATATCCTGGTATGGCTGAATGGAGACAAGAACAGATTGATATAATTAAAAAAGGAAATGCACCAGTTTTAATTTTTACTCACCCCTTGGATCCGTATGAAGGATTAACATCTGATTGGATGGATGATGTTCCTAACTTTAAGAGAATAGTAGTTTCTGAAAAAAAAACAATTAATGGAAAAAAATGTAAAATTGCTGGTTCAAATTGGGAAGAACCATTAAAAGACGCACATGTAATTGATTTTGCAGATTGTTTTATGCATTATCACAAGCTAATTAAAGAATACATCTCGTCAAGACTTTAGGGTATGAAAAGAAATAATTTAAAAATTGTCAAAATTGACAAAAACAAAAGTCTATTCAATTACGAAAAAAAAGTATTAATTAAAGAATTAATATTAAATATTAAATTAGGATACTTTGATTTTGAAAAAGAGAAGCCTCAAAAAGTCAAATTTAGTCTAGAGGCTAATTATAAGGATAAAAAACCAACGAACGATAAAGATCTAAAGTCTATTGTAAATTACGACAAATTAGTAAGACTAATTAAAAAGCTGGTTAGAAATAAATATTATAATTTTTTAGAAACGCTAGCAGAGGATATTTTTGATGAGCTTTTCAAAGACAAAAGAATTGATAAAATAGTCTTAAAAATTGAAAAACTTGAAATTATAAAGGATTGCTCATCAGTAGGGATTCAAATTTCAAAAAAAAGAAGCAATGCGTAATTCCGAAATAGGTAAGGAAGTAATAAAAAAACAACTTCCACTAATACCCAAATTACCTGGGGTATATAAAATGTTAAGTATAAATAATGAAATTTTATACGTAGGTAAGGCAAAAAATCTACCTAATAGACTTAAAAGTTACGTTTCAGAGAAGAACCATATTATTCGAACAGAAAGAATGCTCTCTCAAACTAAGAAATTAGAAATTACAACAACCTCTAATGAGAGTGAGGCACTACTTTTAGAAGCCAATTTGATAAAAAAACATAAACCGAAATTTAATATTTTATTAAGAGACGATAAGTCTTTCCCATTTATTTATATTTCGAATAAATCTAAATGGCCACAAATCACAAAACACAGGGGGAAAAAAAATAAAGATGGTTTTTTCTTTGGTCCATTTGCTTCTGCAGGATCAGCTAATTGGACTATTAAAATGATTCAAAAAATTTTTCAATTAAGAGTTTGTGATGATACAGTTTTTAAAAATAGAGAGAGGCCATGTATACTATATCAAATTAAAAGATGCTCAGGTCCATGTGTTGGTTTCGTTAAAGAGCATGATTACAAAAAAAGTGTAGAGGATGCGATCGAATTTGTGTCTGGAAAATCAAGAAAAATTCAAAAAAGCTTATCAGATCAAATGGAAGTTGCAAGTGAAGAGCTAGATTTCGAAAGAGCGGCAATTTTAAGAGATAGAATTAAATCACTTAACATAATTCAATCTTCACAAAGAATTAATGAAGCAAACTTGATTGAAGCTGATGTGATTGCTGCATATAAAGAGTCTGGTAAAACTTGTGTTCAAGTATTTTTCTACAGATCAAAACAAAATTGGGGAAATCAATCTTATTTTCCTAAACATGATCCAGATGAAAAATTGTCTGATATTTTAAATTCTTTTGTTATTCAATTTTACGAAAATAAAAGTGTTCCTAAAAGTATTATACTAAGTGAAGAAATTAAAGAAAAAGAACTAATTGAGAAAACCTTAACCCAAAAAGAGAATAAAGATATAAATATATCTGTTGGCAAAAGGGGGTCTAAATTAAAAGTCATAACTCAAGCGATCAATAATGCTAAAGATAGTTTAAATAGAAAATTATATGAAAGTCAAAATAATAAAAATTTATTTGAAGAAGTCTGTAAAAAATTTGATTTAGATAATAATATAAAATTAATTGAAGTTTATGATAACAGTCATATCCAGGGCACAAACAGTGTAGGTGCTTTGGTAGCTTACGGTGAGGAAGGCTTTATTAAAAAAAGATACAGAAAGTTTAATATTAAGGTGAAGAGTAATGAACAAGATGATTATGGTATGATGAAAGAAGTACTAAATAGACGCTTTAAAAGAGCAATACAAGAAAAGGGAAACTACTTATCATTTCCTGATTTAGTTTTAATAGATGGAGGGAAAGGTCAATACTCTACAGCAAGAGACACCATGAATGAATTAGGACTTCACGATATTCCTGTTGTAGCTATAGCAAAAGGAAAGCAAAGAAATAGCGGTAATGAAACTTTCTTCCACAATGGACGAGAGTATAAATTTGAAAAAAATGACCCTACCTTATTTTTTCTTCAAAGGATAAGAGACGAGGTACATAGATTTGCTATAAGTGCCCATAGAGCCAAAAGAAAAAGAGGAATTAGTAAATCTTTACTTGATCAAATTGAAGGTGTGGGAGGTATAAGAAAAAGGGCTTTATTAAACCATTTTGGATCCGCTAGAGCAGTAGAATCAGCCAGTTTAGACGAAATTAAATCTGTTGATGGTATTGAGGAAAAAGTAGCAAAAAAAATATATAACTATTTTCACGAATGAAAATTAAAATCCCAAATTATTTAACTATAGGAAGAATAATTATTGTACCAATTTTCGTGATAACGTTTTATTTACCTGGTTTTTATGGTGACATAATACCTTTTTCTTTATTTGTAATAGCTTCTTTTACAGACTTCCTAGACGGGCTTTTAGCAAGAATGTATAAAGAGGAGTCTAAATTAGGCGAGTTGTTAGATCCTATTGCTGATAAAATTATTGTTGCTACAGCATTAATTTTACTTGTTATGGATGGAACAATAAAAAATTTTGAGGTAATTGCGGCTATAATAATTTTAACACGAGAAATTTTAATTTCTGGATTAAGAGAATTTTTAGCAAAAGGTAAGGTCAATATGCCAGTTTCAGGTTTGGCTAAATTAAAAACATTTCTACAAATGTTTGCTATTTCTATATTACTCTTGGGGGAAACAGGTAATAAAATAATTAACTTTCAAGATTATAATGCACAAACGATTGGAATTATAATATTGTGGTTATCTGCTTTTTTAACACTTTATACTGGATATGATTATTTAAGAAAAGGAATTGACCACGCAATCTCGGAAGATGAAAAAAATTAAGCTGCTTTCTTTTTTCTGACAGTTTGCTGGTAACTTTCAGATAATTGGATTATCGTATTACATACTTTGTAATTAAATTTATCAATCTGAGATACAGGGGTAACTTCAGCAGCAGTACCTGTTAAAAAACATCCTACAAAGTTTTTGAGTTCCTCAGGTTTAATCTTTCTCTCATTAACTTTTATATTCATCGAATTTGCAATTTCAATTACTGTTCTTCTTGTAATTCCATCTAAAAAAGAATCTGGAATCGGAGTATGCAAAGTCCCGTCTTTATCTTTAAAAAAAATGTTTGCTCCAGTAGCCTCTGCAACATAGCCCTCGTGATCTAACATCAATGAATCTGTATAGCCTTGTTTTTCAGCTTCATGTTTTGACAAAGTACAAATCATATATAAACCCGCAGCTTTAGTGTCCCATGGAATTGTATTTGGAGCAGGACGTCTCCAATTAGAAATATTTAATTTGATACCCTCTAATTTTAATTTTGGATCGAAATATGATCCCCATTCCCAAGTTGCTATTGCAACATGTATTTTTGTTTGTTGAGCAGAAATTGCCATCATTTCGCTTCCTCTCCAAGCTACAGGTCTCACATAACCATTCTTTACATTTTGGGTTAGAACAATTTTATTTGATGCTTCATTGATTTCTTTTTCAGAATATGGAATTTCAAAACCCATTCTTCTTGCAGAATGGAAAAATCTTGAGGTATGTTCATTTAATTTAAATATATCTCCGTCATACACTCGCTCTCCCTCAAAAACACAACTTGCGTAGTGCAAACCATGGCTTAATACATGTAGTTTAACGTCTTGCCAATCCACAAGCTCGTTATTGTACCAAATTTTTCCTTCTCTTTTATCGTAGGGTATCATTAGATTTTATTAACAAAAAATATCTTTGTATGTATAATATGTCAATATAACTTACCAAAATGAAACAGTTGCTTTACCTTAAAGATAATCAATTAAAAGAATTTATAGAGAAATTATTTGTTAGTTATCGTGAAACATTCGCAGATACTAAAAAAATTTTAGATAAACATAACCTGGGCATTGCGCATCAAAAAGTACTCCATTTGATATCTCAGTACCATGGTATTACTATTTCTGAACTATTGGGTAAACTTAAAGTCACAAAACAAAGTTTGAATAGAGTATTAAATGATTTAATTAAAATTAATGCTCTCAAATTTAAAAAGGATACCAATGACACACGAAAGAAACATGTTTACCTAAGCGAGCAAGGTGAACATTTATTTAATCAAATTTTTTCGATACAAAAGAAAAGGATACATAAAGCTCTTCTAAATTCCTCATCAGATGAAGTTTTGAATTTTAATAGTGTACTTAAAAAAATAATTAATGAATAATTTCTTAGCTCATATTTTAGTTGTAGATGATGATGATGGTATAAGAAAACTTGTTAAACAGTTTTTAAATGAAAATAATTACTTAGTAACAACTGCGCAGAGCGCAGAGGAAGCTCAAAACAAAATAAAGATTATTGAATTCGATCTAATTGTGCTCGACGTTATGATGTCAGGAAAAAGTGGTTTAGAGTTTTTAATAGAAAATAAAAAAAGTATTGATACACCTGTTATACTTTTGACTGCAAGAGGAGAGTCTGGTGATAGAATTATAGGACTTGAAAGTGGTGCAGACGATTATCTTCCAAAACCGTTTGAACCGAGGGAGCTGACACTAAGAATAAAAAGTATTTTAAATAGGACAAAGACTAAAAAAACCAAACATTTGGCGGAGTTTGAAAATATTAAAATTGATTTAAGTAAGCTTTTTATCTTTAAAAATAATAAACAATATAAAATAAACAATACAGAGAAAATAATTCTCGAAAAAATGATAAATTCACCAGGTAAGACATTATCTAGAGAATTGATAGGCAATTTAATTAAAATTGACAAAGAAAGATCTGTTGATGTCATTATTACAAGATTAAGAAAAAAAATTGAAGATGATCCTAAAAATCCAAAATATTTACAAACTATAAGAGGTAAGGGTTATGTTTTATGGATTGATTAAGTTAATAAAAAAAATTTTACCTAAGCAATTATTTTATCGTGGACTTTTAATTGTCGCTATACCTATAATTATTTTACAAGTAACAATTACACTTGTTTTTTTTGATAGTTTATGGATTAAGACAAATAAAGGTATGACCAGAGCACTAGCCTCTGAACTTAAAACTTTTATAGACGCCTATGATAATGAAAAAACTGACAAAGATTTTATAATTGTTCTTTATAAAGAAAATTTAGATATAAATATTAAATATAAAGAAAACTTAAAATTACCAATACATAACGACAAAAGATGGTTCAGTCCTATTGATAGAACATTAAGACGCGAATTGAAATCTAGAAATTTAAATTACTGGTTTGATACAACTTCACATAAACAATTAGTTAATATTAAAATTTCATATGAAAGTGGTTTTTTTGAATTTTTTATTCCTAGAGAAAGACTAACTAGCTCATCCGCACGAATTTTTGCCTTATGGATAACAGTCCCTGCCTTACTTGTTATTTCTATAGCAATGATCTTTTTGAAAAATCAAACAAGACCCATTTTAAAATTAGCAGAGGCTTCAGAAAAATTTGGAAGGGGTGAAAAAATTGATGAATTTGTACCATCCGGTGCACTAGAAATTAGAAAAGCTGGTTTTGAATTTGAAAAAATGAGAAAAAGGATTATTAGACATTTAACACAGAGATCTGAAATGTTGTCTGGAATAAGTCATGACCTTAGGACACCACTAACTAGAATTAAATTACAGCTCGCGTTAATTAAAGACAGGAAAATAGCATCAGAATTATCTGACGATGTTGATGAGATGGAAAAAATGTTAAATGAATATCTTCAATTTGCTAAAACTGGTGCAGAAGAAAAAACACAGAAATTTAATTTTAAACTCTTAATCTCATCTCTTTTAGACAAATATGATAATCCAGATATTACACTTGAGAGTCCTGAAAATATAGAGTTTGAAGGAAGAAAAGAACTTTTGAAAAGATGTTTTAATAATTTAATGGATAACTCTTTAAAATACGGAAGTAAATTAGCGGTAAAAATTGAAATTTTGAGAAAAAATTTTAGGGTTATAATTGATGATAATGGTCCAGGTATTCCTGAAACTGAATACGAAAATGTTTTTAAACCTTTTTACAAAATAGATAAAAGTAGACAAGACACAAAAAGTAGTGTTGGATTAGGATTGTCTATATCCTCCGACATAATTAGATCACATGGGGGAAAAATTGAGTTGAGTAAGTCTATATTAGGCGGTTTAAGGGTTATCGTTTCTTTGCCTTCTTAATTTTTTTTTTATTTATTTTTGCAAGTTCAAATTCAAGTTTCTCAATCCTTTTTCTAAGTATATCTAGATCCTCTTTTCCAACAATTTTCATTTTAAACAAAAATTCATCTCTTTTTGACTTACATATATTGATGATCTCAGAATTTAAATCTTTATAGCTATTAATTCCATTCTCAATCAATTTACCGAATTTTTTTAACAGTTCTTCTGAATTTGCCATAATATTATTTTTTTTTTGTTAATTAAGTTTATAATATTTTTTATTAATGTTTATCAATAATTTTGACCCAGTTGCCTTTAATTTTTTCATATTAGAGATTAGGTGGTACTCTCTTTCCTATATATTTGGTATTTTACTTGGTTGGTTTTATATTAAAAAGTATTTTTTAAAAGATGATTATTCAAAATCACAATTTGATAATTATATTACATATTTAATTCTAGGGATTATTATTGGTGGTAGGATAGGATATATATTATTTTATAATTTAAATTATTATTTATCTCGACCACAAGAAATATTTTTTATTTGGGAAGGTGGTATGTCATTTCATGGTGGTGTAATTGGAGTAATAATATCCTCTATAATATTTTCAAAAAAAAACGATATAAATGTATTTAGATTTTTAGACTTGGTCGCACTTTCGGCTCCAATTGGAATTTTTTTAGGCAGAATATCTAATTTTATAAATTCTGAATTATATGGAAGACAAACAGATCTTCCCTGGTCAGTTAAATTTGTTAAAATTGATGATTTAACTAGGCACCCTTCTCAAATTTATGAGGCAATTTTTGAAGGACTAATATTATTTATAATATTAAACATTTATAAAAAAAAATTAATTAATCCTGGTTTGATATCTTCACTATTTCTTATGATCTATTCTATTTTTCGATTTTTTATTGAATACACTCGTGAGCCTGACAATCACTTAGGTTTAATTATTTTCAAGCTAAGCATGGGCCAAATTATTAGTCTGATTACTTTAGCATTTGGAATATTTCTCTTCTATCTAAAAAATAAAAATGAACCAGAAAAAATTAATAACACTTGATAGTTTTATAGATGAAGCCCTGTACCACAAGCGGACAGGTTACTATATGAAAAAGTCTCCTTTTGGAAAAAAGGGAGATTTCATAACAGCCCCAGGAATTTCAATTTTATTTTCAGAAATGATAACAATTTGGGTAGTATTATATTGGGAAAGTTTAGGAAAACCGAAAAAATTTAATATTGTAGAATTGGGTTCAGGAGATGGCGAACTTATGTTAAATATGATCAAGACATCAAAAAATTTTCCAAATTTTTTTAAAAATTTAAATTTTTATATTTTCGAAAAAAGTAATTGTTTAAAACAAATACAGAAAAAAAAGTTGAAAGGATTAGGTTTAAATTGGATTAGTAATTTAAATAATTTAGAAAAAAATAAAACCTTATTTATAGGAAATGAGTTTTTAGATGCATTTCCAATAAAACAATTCATCAAAAAAGATAGCATTTGGTATGAAAAATATGTCGAAAAAGTAAAGAATAAATACTTGTTAAGAGATATCAAGGTAGATATTAAAAAATACTCTAAAATAGTTGGTTTTAATTTTTTTAATCAAGAAAAATTTATAGAAATATCTTTAAATCAGATAACTTTTTTAAAAAAAATTTCAGTTTTTATAAAAAAAAGAGGTGGTGGAATTTTATTTATTGATTATGGTTTTTTAAACAAAAAAATGTTTGATAGTTTGCAGTCTGTATCTAAGCACAGGAAGAGGAATTTTCTATTAAATAAAGGAAAGCAAGATATAACACATCTTATAAACTTTAGTTTCTTGAAAAAATATTTTCATCATTGTGGACTTAATGCAATAATTACAACGCAAGGGAACTTTTTAAAGAATTTGGGCATAATGGAAAGAGCTGAAATTATGTCAAAAAATAAATCATTTTTAGCTAAGTCAGATATTTTCTTTAGAGTTAAAAGACTCACAGATATAAAACAAATGGGAGATCTTTTTAAAGTTATTTTCGCAACCCAAAAAAAACATGAATTTAAAAAAGGTTTTGATGTTTAAATCCAAAAAACTAAGTAATTATAATAAAAATATAGTGCACGCATTTTTTAATACTCAAGGTGGTGTATCAACTGGAATATACAAAAGTTTAAATTGTGGTCTAGGATCTAAAGATAAAAAAATTAATATTAAAAAGAATTTGAGTATAGTTAAAAAAAAAATTAAATGTAAACAAAAAAATTTAATTTTATTGAATCAAATTCATAGTAATAAAACTTTTAAAATTTCAAAGATAACAAATAATAAAATGTATGGGGATGGTTTTATAACTAAAAAAAATGGTATAGCTTTAGGTATATTAACAGCAGATTGTGCTCCAATCCTTTTTTACGATCCAGAAAAAAAAATAATTGGTGCTGCACATGCTGGATGGAAAGGCGCTTTTAAAAATATTTCAAAAAAGATATTGGATGATATGAAAACTTGGGGTTCAAATTTAATTAATGTAATTGCAGTTATAGGTCCGTGTATTAGATATTACAATTATGAGGTAAAGTCAGATTTTAAGAAGAAGTTTCAGAGAAAATATAATTGTAATGGGTGTTTTGTTAAAAAAAATAGTATGATTTATTTCGATTTGAGCAAATTTATTGAAAAACAACTTAGGGAAAATGGTATTAAAAACATAGAAATTATAAAAAAAGATACATTTACAAGAAAAAATAAATTTTACAGTGCAAGATACTCTCAAAAAAAGAGTTATAATGATTATGGTAGAAATATTTCTTTAATTATGATTAAATAAATTTCTTCAAAAATATGAAAATTCTTACTGGGAATAGTAATAAAAACCTCAGTCATAAAATATCTAAATATTTAAAAAATAAGTTGGTCAACTCAAGTATAAGAAAATTTAGTGACGGCGAAATATATATTGAGATAAACGAAAATATTAGAGGAAATAGCATATTTATAATTCAGTCTGTGTCTTCGCCTGCGAATGATAATCTCATGGAACTTCTATTGTGTATTGATGCATTAAAGAGATCCTCTGCAAAAAATATAACAGCTGTAATTCCATACTTTGGGTATGCAAGGCAAGATAGAAAAGTTGTTCCAAGAACCTCGATCTCTGCTAAACTAGTTTCAAACCTGATTACTAATTCTGGAGCTGACAGAGTTGTGACATTAGATTTACACTCTGGTCAAATTCAAGGTTTTTTTGATATACCTGTAGACAATTTATTTGCAACACCAATATTTGCTCGACATATTAAAAAAAAAATTAAAACAAAAAATATGATATGTGTTGCGCCTGATGTAGGTGGAACAGCAAGAGCAAGAGCATTGGGTAAAATGTTAAATGTCGGATTAGCTATAGTAGATAAAAGAAGACCTGCACCAGGTAAGTCGGTTGTCATGAATGTAATTGGAAATGTAAAAGATAAAACATGTATAATTGTTGATGATATAATAGACTCAGGTGGAACTATTGTTAATGCTGCAAAAATATTGAAACAACGTGGTGCAAGAGACGTTCATGTCTATGTCTCTCATGGAGTTTTAAGCGGTGACGCAGTTGAAAAAATCAGGAAGTCACAAATTAAAAATTTGGTAATTACAGATACAATAGATAATTCACAAAAAGTCAAAAAGGCTAAAAATATAGAGATATTGACAATATCTAATTTAGTTGGTGAGGCTATAAAAAGAATATCTAATTCAACATCTGTATCTGACTTATTTAATTAACTCTTGAAAAATTTCTATTCATGGGCTAAAAGTCCACTCTTTATGAATTCACTAGAAGCTATAATTAGAGATACTAAAACAAAAGGTCAATTGGCTAATTTAAGAAATAACGGTAATGTACCAGCGATAATTTATGGTGGGAAAGATGAAAATCAAAAAATTTCGGTTACAAAAAAACAAATTAAATCCTTAATTGATAAAGAAAATTTTGCTTCTGATGTAATTTTATTAAAAGTCGATGGTAAAGAATATAATGTTTTGCCAAGAGAAATAGTATTTGATACAGTCAGTGATGAGCCAATTCATGTTGATTTTTTGAAAATAGTTTCTGGCTCAAAGATTAATTTAGAAATCCCAGTTAAATTTATTAATAATGACAAATGTCCTGGACTAAAAAGAGGTGGGGTATTAAATATAGTCAGACGAAAAGTAGAGTTACGTTGCCCAACAGAAAGTATTCCAAAAGAATTAGTAGTTGATTTAGAAGATCTTGATATCGGTTCAAGTATAAAAATATCATACATAAAATTACCTGAAAATGTAACTCCAACCATTACTGACAGAGATTTTGTTGTTGCAACTGTTGCGGCCCCTACGGTGGTTAAAGAACCAGAAAAACCTGCTGAAGCCGATGGAGAGACAACCGAAGGAGGTGCTGAGGCAAGCGCGGATGGTGCAACAGAGGGCGGAGACGATAAAACTAAAGAAACGTCTGACGGCGACAAAAATAAAGATGGAGATAAAAAAGAGGAAAAATCTCCAGCAGATAAAAAGTAATTTTTGAAAAGCTAAATAATTTCATGTTATTATTTGTAGGATTAGGTAACCCAACCCCTGACAGTCAAAACAACCGTCACAATATTGGTTTCAAAGTCATTGATGCAATAAATCAAAAGTTTGGATTATCAAAACAAAAACCAAAGTTTAAGGGATTATTAACAACAGGTAATATTGGTGATAAGAAGGTTTATGCTATAAAACCACTAACTTTTATGAATAACTCTGGAATTTGTATTAGAGAGCTTATTGAGTATTTTAAAATGGAGGCTGCAGATGTAATTGTGTTCCATGATGACCTTGATATTGATGTTGGAAAAATTAAAGCTAAGTTTGGTGGTTCAAGTGCTGGACATAATGGAATAGAATCGATTGATAAGTTTATTGGAAAAGATTACTCGAGAGTAAGAATAGGTATAGGGAAACCTGAGTCAAAAATATCAATTTCAGACTATGTTCTAAATGATTTCAACGACGAAGAAAGAGAGAAATTAGAAAATATTACTGAGAATATTATAACCTCCTTAAATATACTTCTTGATAAAAAATTAGAGTTATTTTCAAGTACTGTGAATAACAAATAAATGGGTTTTAAATGTGGAATTGTTGGTTTGCCTAATGTAGGTAAATCTACTCTATTTAATGCATTAACAAATTCAAGCATTGCTCAAGCTGAGAATTTTCCTTTTTGTACTATTGAACCTAATGTTGGAAATGTTCCAGTCCAGGATGATAGACTAGACAAATTATCCGAGATATCTAAATCAAAGAAAAAAATATATACATCAATTTCATTTATAGATATTGCAGGATTGGTTAAAGGAGCCTCTAAAGGTGAAGGCCTTGGTAACAAATTTTTATCGCATATAAGAGAGGTAGATGCAATTATTCATATGATCAGATGCTTTGAATCAGACGATATTCAAAATGTTAATAAAAACGTAGATCCTATTAGAGACCTAGAAATTATAGAAACTGAAATGAAACTTGCAGACATAGAGTCTATTGAAAAAAGATTAGAAAAAAGAAATAAAAATAAAAATAGTGATTTACAAAATGAAATTTTAAAAAATACACTTGAAGGCATAAACAATAATAAAAATCTTCTAGAAATATTAAAAAAATATGATCAGAAAGAAATTAAAATGACTGGACTTCTTAGCTTAAAGCCTAAATTATATGTTTGTAATGTAGAGGAAGAGAATATAAGTAAGGGCAACAACTATACTAAATCATTCATCAGCACATATGGCGAAGGCAATACAATTATAATTTCAGCAGAAATTGAAAATCAAATTAATGAACTAAAAGATGACGAGAAAAATAGTTTCATGGAACTACTAAAAATCAAAAATACAGGATTAAATAGTCTTATTAAAAAAGGGTATAATTTATTAGAATTAGAAACTTTTTTTACTTCAGGTCCTGAGGAAAGTAGAGCGTGGACAATTCAAAAAAATTGTATTGCTCCTGATGCAGCGGGTGTAATTCACTCTGACTTTAAAAAAGGCTTTATAAGAGCTGAAACAATATCTTTTGAAGATTTTGTTAAATTTAGTGGATGGCAAGAGTGTAGAAATAAAGGAAAAATGAGACTCGAGGGTAAGGATTATATCGTAAAAGATGGAGATATATTAAACTTTCGTTTCAATACGTGACCAAATTCTTTTCATGCTGAAGTAAACTAGTATTGTAAGTATTACTAAGTAAATTATTGCTCTAAAACCAAACTTATGTCTTTCCTCTAGCTTTGGCTCTGCAGTCCAGGCTAAGAAAGTTGTAATATCTTTAGCCATCTGTTCTGGAGTGGCAGGAGTACCATCGGCATAAGTTACTAGATCATCATAAAGTTGTGGTGGCATTTTAATTTTATTCCCATACATGTACTTATTGTAGTACACACCATCATCTAATTTCATGCCCTCAGGGGGATCTTCATATCCTAATATGACTGAATATATATAATCTGCCCCACCCGCTCTTGCTTTTACTAAAACAGACATATCTGGAGGATAAGCTCCTCCATTAGATAATTTGGCCTCTTGATCGTTAGCGTAAGGCATTACAAATTTATCAGATAATTTTGCTGGTCTGGCAAACATTTCACCATCATTGTTTGGACCATCGGTCACTTCAAAGTTAGATGCAATTGCTTTAGCTTGTTCAATAGAGAATTCCGGACCACCTTTTTCCGCTAAATTTCTATAAGAAACATATTTTAATGAATGACAAGATGCACATACCTCTGTGTATACTTGATAACCCCGCTGTAAAGAAGCTCTATCAAATGTTCCAAAAAAGCTTTTAAAAGACCAATCTTGTTTTAGCAAAGGATAATTTTCACCTGCTGAATAGGTTATGTTTTGAACAGATAGAGTTAAAAAAATTGTTGTAAGGTAGATTTTTAATAATTTCTTCACATTTAGCCCAGGCTATTTATTTTTACTTTATCACTTTTAGCTTTGGCCATTGATGGATTTGGCATTCCGCCTAACACAGGTTCCGTTATACTTAGAGGCACATTTAATGTCCGCTCTTTTCTTCCTAATATAGGCAATATAACTAAGAAATGAATAAAATAGTAAGCAGTAGCTACCCTAGCAATTAACAAATAGACTCCTTCAGCTGGCATAGCGCCCATATAACCTAATATTAAAACATCTGCTACTAAGAACCAATAGAACTGTTTATATATTGGTCTAAATAAAGCAGACCTTACCTTAGATGTATCAAGCCAAGGTAATATAACCAAAACAAAAATTGCTGCAAACATTGCAATAACACCTAAAAGCTTATCTGGTATTGATCGTAATATCGCATAAAAAGGTAACAGATACCATTCAGGCACAATATGAGCTGGAGTCACTAATGGATTTGCCTCAATATAATTATCTGAGTGACCAAGAATATTTGGAGAGAAAAAAACAAAAAAAGCAAAAATAATTAAAAATATTAGAAGAGCAAAAATATCCTTAATTACTATATATGGATGAAAAGGAACTGTATCATTAGATGGTTTTTTAATATCGATACCAATTGGATTATTATTACCTGGAACGTGTAAAGCCCAAATATGTAATATTACTAAACCCAAAATTAAAAAAGGAAACAAATAGTGTAAACTAAAAAATCTAGTAAGAGTTGGATTATCTACTGAATATCCTCCCCACAGCCAATGTGTAATACTCTCCCCTACCAAAGGTATGGCACTAAACAAATTTGTTATTACAGTAGCTCCCCAAAAACTCATCTGGCCCCAAGGCAATACGTAACCTAAGAAGGCTGTTGCCATCATAAGGAAATAAATTAACATCCCTATTATCCAAATTATTTCTCTTGGAGACTTATAAGAACCATAATAAAGAGCTCTAAAAATATGGATATATACTGCTAAAAAAAACATCGATGCTCCATTTGCGTGAACATATCTAATTAGCCAGCCGTAATTTACATCTCTCATTATATGCTCTACACTTTCGAAAGCTAAATCAGCATGTGCAATATAATGCATAGCAAGCACTAAGCCTGTAATAATTTGTGTTATTAAGCAAAAAGTTAGAATACCTCCAAATGTCCACCAATAATTTAAATTTTTTGGTGTAGGATAATCTGTTAAATGATTTGCTAAGGTTAAAAGTGGCAGCCTATCATTAAACCACTTTCCAAATTTAGAACTAGGTGTATATTCGTGTGAGCTCATTTATTTATCCAATCTTAATCGTATTGCTATCTACAAAGGTATATTCAGGAACCTCTAAATTAGTTGGAGCTGGTCCGCTTCTTATTCTTCCTGAAGTATCATAGTGAGAACCATGACATGGACAAAACCATCCTCCCTCATAGTCACCTTTGTTTGTTAATGGCACACATCCTAAGTGAGTACAAATACCAAGGGTTACCAACCATTCAGGCTTCTTTGCTCTATCCTCATCTTTTTCAGGATGTTTTAATTCTTTTAGGTCAACTTTTCTTGCTTCCTCAATTTCCTCTGTTGTTCTATGTTTAATAAAAACTGGTTTACCTCTCCACAATACTGTGATCGACTGACCGGGTTGAACTGAGCTTATGTCAACTTCAGTACTTGCAAGGGCCTTAACTGATGCATCAGGGTTCATTTGATCAATTAATGGCCATACAGCAGCTCCCACACCAACCGCTCCTGCTGCGGTTGTAGCAGTTAAGATGAAATCTCTTCTATTTGGTTTTTTTTTATCTGAATCAGACATTTATTTAATTAATTAGTTAAGTTGTTATAATATCTATATATGAGAAAAAAAGTATTTTTACATGGTAACAATGACACAGAAAGACACGAATTATAGGCCTAAAATAGCCTTATATGAACCAGATATACCTCAAAATACAGCTGCCATTATGAGAACTTGCTCATGTTTAGGAGCAAACTTAGAAATTATAGAACCATGTGGCTTTATTTTTTCAGATAGGAGATTTCAAAGGGTGGTAATGGATTATATAAATATGGAAAAAATTAAATTTTATAAAAGCGCAAAAGAATTTTTTGATAAAAAAAAAAATCAGAGAATAATTTTAATAACTACGAAGGCAAAAAAAATATATACAGAATTTAAATTCAAAAAAGGTGATACATTATTGTTTGGTCGAGAAAGTGCTGGTGTACCCGATAAAGTGCATAAGATGCTAGATTTAAAGTTGAAAATACCGATGGAAAATAAATTTAGATCTTTAAACTTATCAACATCTGTTTCAATTGTCCTTTCGGAAAATTTAAGACAAACAAAATATTTATAATATGAATCAAGAATTAAAAAAAAGATTAGCAAGAAATTGGTTTAAAATTTTACAAGAGGTAATTTGTAAAGAAATTGAAATAATAGAGTGTAGAAAAAAAATTTTTAAAAAAAAGAGATGGTTCAGAGGAAAGAAAAAAAAAGAAGGTGGAGGAGAGTTCAGAATATTTGAAAATGGAAAAGTTTTCGAAAAGGTGGGTGTAAATTTTTCAGAAGTATATGGTAAATTTTCAAATAAGTTTAAAAAAAACATCCCAGGGACAGAAAAAAGTTCTAAATTTTGGGCATCAGGTATTTCAGTTGTAATGCACATGAAAAATCCATACGTGCCCGCAATGCATTTTAATACACGATATATAGTAACAGGACATGGTTGGTTTGGTGGTGGAATGGATGTAACACCATGTTTTAATGATAAAAAACTAGAGAGATGGTTGCACTCAAAATTAAAAAATGCATGTGATAAACACAATAAAACTTATTATCCAAAGTATAAGAAATGGTGTGATCAGTATTTTTATTTGCCACATAGGAATGAAAGAAGAGGTATTGGAGGAATTTTTTTTGATTACAAGAAAGATAATTATGAAAAAGATTTTTCCTTTGTAAGAGACGTAGGATTAAATTTTAAAGAAATTTTTAGAGAGATTATAAAAATTAAAAACAAAAAAAAATGGAAAAAAAAAGATAAAGACATACAGTATCTAAAGCGAGGAAGATATGTAGAATTTAATTTGCTTTATGACAGAGGAACTAAGTTTGGTTTACAAACTGGCGGAAACGTAGAGGGTATTTTAATGTCCTTGCCGCCAATTGCAAAGTGGATATAAAATGGAAAAAGAACCAATAACAGTTAATGGATTACAGAAACTTAAGGATGAATTAATATTTTTAAAAGAAAAAAAAAGACCAGAGATTGTATCTGCAATAGCAGAAGCGAGATCTCATGGTGACTTAAAAGAAAACGCTGAGTATCACGCAGCAAAAGAGCAACAGTCTCATAATGAAGGAAGAATTCAAGAGGTTGAAGACATAATAGCTAGAGCCAATGTTATTGATGTCACAAAATTAAATAACGATGGGAAAGTAATTTTTGGATCGACTGTTTTTTTAGATAATTTAGATACGTCAGAAAAAATTAGTTACAAGATAGTTGGAAAAGATGAAGCAGATTTAACAAAGAAATTAATTTACTTTCAATCACCGATAGGCAAAGGATTAATTGGCAAAAGTAAAGGAGATTTAGTAGAAATTAAAACACCATCTGGCTTAAAGAATTTTGAGATTATCAATGTAGAATATATTTAATTATTAATAATTCTATTTACCTCTTGATTTGTAATTTTAAAATTATTTTGCACCCATATATCCTCAATTTTTTTAAGTTTTGTACCTAATTCCTTTCCCTCTTTTAAATTGTATTCCTCAATTAAATTTTTAGCCTTAATTGGAAAAATTGGTTTATTTGTTTCAATTATTAATTTTTTTAATTTTATCATTTTTGTAATATCTTTTTTTGAAACACAAATTTTAAAGTCTATAAGATCTATCACTAATGATTTATCATTATAATAAACTAGTTTGTGGAAATTTTTTTCTGAAAAAAAATTACTATCACTTAATTTAGGATAATTTTGATATAGAAATTTTATACGTTTTTTATCATTATTAGATAATTTATATTTATACAAGAAATAGTCAGCATTATCAGTTTCATCTATTATTAAGATAGAAAGCCAAAATAAGAAATCTTTTGACTGCAAAATTTCTAGTGCTTGGTCGTTTAATTTTTCTAGTAGATGAATATTTTTTAATTCAGGAAAAACTAAATTTAATATTTTTACTAAAAATTCATCATCGTTTATTTTAAAAATATTTTTTGATTTAAATATTTTTTCTAATTCATTTAATAGTCTTTCTTTCGAAATTTTATTTATACCAGATATATTTTTTAATATTTTTTTTTGTATATCGAGATCATGCGGTTGATTACTATAATCTAAAAAAAACCTTATATATCTCAATACTCTCAAGTAATCCTCTCTTATTCTATTCTCAGCATTTCCTATAAATTTAACTTTTCCATTTTTTAAATCTTTCTTACCTTCAAATGGATCATATAAATTTCCCTCTAAATCCGCATATATACAATTGATAGAAAAATCTCTTCTAGCTGCGTCCTCATACCATTTCTTTGTAAATTCAACATCTGCATGTCTGCCATAACTTTTTATATCTCTTCTTAGTGATGTAATTTCTAATTTTTCATTATTTATTTTGGCAGTAATAGTTCCATGCTCTATTCCTGTCTCAAAAAATTTTATATTGTTGTTTTTTAGTATTAGCTTTACCTCTTCAGGTGTTAAATCCACTGCTAAATCAATATCGTCTATATTTTCGTTGCTTAAAGCTTTTCTGACACAACCACCAATAAATCTGATTTGGCAATTATTTAAATTATTAGAAAAAATATTGAAGATTTTTTTAATTTCATATTTTTTCTTTAAATTTTCAAATTTTAAATTTGTATTTAAATTGATATTTTTTTGTTTAATAAATTTTAATAAAAAATTTTTCATAATTGGCTGGGGCGCTAGGATTCGAACCTAGGAATGGCGGTACCAAAAACCGCTGCCTTACCACTTGGCTACGCCCCAAAAATTATTTTAAAACCTTAAATTCTTATATAGTTTTAGATGAAATACACCAATGTTTTTTATATTTTTTTTTAATTAATTTTGTCCCATTTAGCGCGTCTTTTTTTGTTAAAAAATAAGCTACCAAAGCCGATCCAGATCCTGTCATCCTAGCAAATAATATATTTTTCAAGCTTGTTAAATCATTTTTTAATTTTCCCAGAGAGGGGTATTTTTTAAATACAATAGTTTCTAAATCGTTATTTAATTTAATTAATTTTTTAACATTTGAAATTTTATTATTTGAGAGTTGAAAATCACTATAATTCCTAACTTTTTGATAAATTTGTCCAGTTTTACAACCATATTCTGGTTTAACTATCGTAAGGTAAAGTTTTATTTTTTTATTAAATTCTCTCATTTTGCCATTTTTTGTAATAATTTTATTTTTTGTATTCAATCCAAGGCATACGTCAGATCCAATTTGAGTGCATATTTTTAAAAGTTTTTTTTTTTTTAGGTATAATTTTTCTATTTTATTAAAATAATTTAATAATGTTGCTGCATTAATTGAACCTCCCCCCATACCTGATTGGGTTGGAATATTTTTTTTAATTTTAATTTTATATTTATACTTTAATAGTTTTTTTTTATCTAATAAATCCAGTAATTTCGAAATTGTATTAGTACTACTAATATTTTTAGAAAATTTACCATAAAAAGTTATTTTATGTTTTTTTGCATTTATTTTTTTCACATATAAAAGATCATATAAATCAGAAAACATAACTAATGTTTCAATTCTATGAAAATTACTCTTTAATTTTTTTATAACGTTTAAATGAACATTTATTTTAGAAAAGGATTTTATCTTGTGTTCCATTAACTTTTTGTAAGTCCGAAGATTAGCTTATTTTTAACTTCCTCAAGATTTATCTCACCGTCATTTTCAATTTTAAGAACATTTTTCCAAAAATATTTAGCCTGAATTTTTCGGTTTAACTTCCACAAAATATCTGCATAATGATCCATGATAACAGGATCATCTGGTTTTAACTGCAATGCTTGATTTATATATTTTTCTGCTTTAACAAAATCTCCGGTTAAATAATATGCCCATCCCAAAGAATCTGTTATGTACGGATTATTAGTAGTGTTTTGGTAAGCTTCTTTCAACATTTCGATTGATCTATCAATATTTATATTTCGTTCTAACCAGCTATAGGCTAAATAATTTAGAACATAAGGATCATTGGGAAAAATACTTAAAGAATTTAATAAATCCGTATCTGCTTTTTTATATTCTTTCAACCTTTCAAAGCTGCTCCCCCTTCTATACAAGGCATCAGCATATGAATCTGATTTTTTATCTAATTTATTGAGCACTAAATTATAATAATTTATAGATCTTTGATATTTTCCAAAATTCTTATAAATATTGGCTACATCAAACAAAATTTTATAATGAGGATCCTTTATTTTATCTAAATTTTTTTCGATAAATTTTTGTGACTCACTATCATTTTGCTCAATTGAAATTATTTGTCCGATTTTTTTTATTCTATACCAACTGTACATTATGTCATTTCTATCTATTAGATTTAGAAACTTTTTTGCTAGTTCAAAGTTTTCAACTAAAATGTAATTTTCAGCAAGAAGAGATAAATTAAAATAAAACTTTGGATTTAAATACTGAGATAAATTAAGATAAAAGTTTGATTTAACAAATTCATCCTGAGAGCTGTAAAGATTAGAAATTAAAAAGAAAAATTCGGCGACGAGATCATTTGGACTATCACAAGAAAAAAAGTCATTAAACTTGTATAATTCACCTTTCTCAATCCAAAGCTTTGATTGAGAAATTAATAAATTACTATTTAAAGGGTTAATTGATTTTGAAATCTCGCTAGCATATTCAATATTTTTATTATTAACTAATTGTCTCAAATAAAAAAAAATATACCTCGAAAAATCACCATCATCTGTATTTATTATGTTTAAAAATTTATCACTAGACTCTGCACTACCTAAATAACAATCTTGAAATGCATCTGTTACTAAGGTTAATTTTCCAAAGTTACTGTTATCACTAAATTTTTTTTTGTTAGAAAAAAGATTTACATAACTTTCTAATGTACTTTTAATAATTGCCTCAAATGTAGTTTGCTCTTCAAATTGCTCGAGGCTTTCAATATATATTTTAGCATTCAAAAAATCTTTTTTATTAATAGCATCTACGATTAAAATTACATAAGCTTCAAAAAAATTAGAGTTGTTTGTGTTTTTATTGTTTGAGATTTCTCTAATTGCTTTTTTAACATCTCCGATTTCTACTAATGAGAAAATATAATTTTTTAAAAAAGTTTCATGTTGAGAAATTAGAGCTTTAGAAGAATTATAGTATTTTATAGATCTTTCATTATTCACATTATTAAATGAGACTAAAGCTGAAAAATAATTGGACAGATACCTCTGGTTGAAATTTTTTTGATCAAATGATTTTGATTGTACATTTGTTTGGTATAATAAAAATATACTCAAGATTAAAAATTTTTTAAACATTCTGAATATTATGATTATAAATGATAAAAATCAAAATGACATATTTGATCAAATGGAGATAGATTATGTATTTTCAAATAATCCTATAAATAGAATCCATAAGATTGACGAACAAGAAAACAAAACTCAACTTTTGGTGGATTTAGAGAAAAAAATACAAAATATTGAAAATTGTGAACTTAAAAAGAATGCTAAAAAAATTGTATTTAGTGACGGCAAACAAGACAGCAAAATTATGATTATCGGTGAGGGACCTGGTCAAAATGAGGATGAACAGGGTAAACCTTTTGTTGGAGGTGCAGGTATTCTTTTAAATAAAATGCTTATGGCTATAAATATTAGAAGAGAACAGGTTTACATAACAAACGTCGTTAATTATAGGCCACCAAATAACAGAAAACCAGAGCCAAAAGAAGTGGCAAGATACTCGGAATTTCTTCGTGAACATATATTAATAATTAATCCTGCAATTTTAGTATTGTTAGGTAGTACAGCAATGGAAGCTTTACTAGGATATAAACTTAAGATAACGAAAGAAAGAGGTATTTGGAAAGAAGTAATAATTAAAAACAAGTTATATAAAACTATCGTATCATTTCACCCCGCATACTTACTAAGACAACCTGAACAGAAAAAATTTTCTTGGATAGATCTAAAAGAGATAAAAAAAGAAATCGATAGATCAAATATAAAAATCTAATGAAAAAAATAATTGCAGGAGTTGACGAAGCTGGCAGAGGCAGTCTTATTGGCCCAGTTTATGCTGCAGCTGTAATATTAAAAAAAAACATAAATAAAAAATCATTAAAAGATTCTAAGAAAATTTCAAAACAAAAAAGAGAAGTTTTAGATAAATATATAAAAAAAAATTCTATTTGGTCGGTAGGTTCAGCTTCAGTCAAAGAAATTGAAAGTCTCAACATTTTAAATGCAACACTGTTAGCAATGAAAAGAGCAATTAGAAAATTAAAGAAAAAACCAAATTTAACCCTTATTGATGGAAACAAAACTCCCCATATGCCTTATTATAATTTAAGATACATTGTCAAAGGAGATCAAAAAATTGCAGAAATATCAGCTGCCTCAATAATCGCTAAGGTTTCTCGTGACAAAGTTATTAAAAATTTATCAAAAAAGTTTTCAGGATATTTTTGGGACAAAAATTATGGATATGGAACTAAAAAACACATATTAGCTATTAAAAAACTTGGGGTTACCGAATATCATCGTAAAAAATTTAAGCCTATACACAATATATTGATTAAAAAATAACCTCTAACACAAATCATTTATTAAAATTTCAATCTGAAGTTGACTGGGACTCTAAGCTAGAGTCTACTTAACTTTATATAAATGAGACATCTAAATTACAATAATAGAATAGTAAATGGAAATTGTATTGATGAATTAAAAAAAATTCCAGAAAAAAGTTTTGATTTAATATTTGCTGACCCGCCATACAACATGCAGCTTGGTGAAATGTTAAAAAGGCCAGACAATTCAAAGGTTGATAGCGTAAATGATGAGTGGGACAAGTTTAAAGATTTTAAAAGTTATGATGAATTTTCAAATTTATGGTTAAAAGAATGTAAGAGAGTTTTGAAGGATAATGGAAGTATTTGGGTAATTGGTTCATATCACAACATATTTAGATTAGGTTATCATATGCAAAATTTAGATTACTGGATATTAAACGATGTAATTTGGAGAAAAAGAAATCCGATGCCTAATTTTAGAGGGACTCGTTTTACTAATGCTCACGAAACTTTAATTTGGGCTTCAAAAAATAAGAAATCTAAATATACTTTTAATTACCAATCTTTAAAGTGTTTAAATGATGATTTACAAATGAGATCTGATTGGCTTTTACCTATTTGCAGTGGCAAGGAAAGGTTAAAAAAGAACGGAAAAAAAGTTCATTCTACACAAAAACCCGAAGCGTTACTTCACCGAATAATACTAGCTACAACAAATAAAGGTCATTCAATCTTTGATCCGTTTTTAGGAACTGGAACCACTGCTGTAGTTGCAAAAAAATTAGGTAGAGAATTTTTTGGTATTGAGAAAGATAAGAATTATTTTTTAGCGGCCCAAGAGAGAATTAGCAAAACTAAGAAAATTGATGATGAAAGTTTAGATACAATTGAAAACAATAAATCAAAGCCAAGAATTGCATTTGGATCCTTGGTAGAGATGGGAATTTTAAAACCTGGTTCAATGCTTTTTGATCAAAAGAAGAAAGTTAGTGCTAAAATTATGGTCGACGGCAGTATAAAATATAAACATGCAGAAGGTTCTATTCATAAAGTTGCTGCACAAATAATGGGTACCGAAAGTTATAATGGTTGGACTTATTGGCACTATCAAGATGGTAAAAATACAATTTTAATTGATGATTTGAGGCAAAGATTTATCAATAAAAGCTTATTTATAAACCTTGCCTAAATAACCTTCTAAGAAACTATTATTTTTTGAAAGAAACTTCAACGCAATGTCTCTAAAAAATATTGTTATTGGATTTGAGACCTGAAAAGCAAAATGATTAAATTCGGATCTTGATTTAATTTGCTTTATTTTCTCTTCTCTACTTTCATAGTAATTATCACTAATGCCCTCTAAATTTTTAAAAACCTCATATGCAGAATCTATTGATTGAGATGCTCCCTGAGCAAATGAGGGTGGAAAAGCATATAATGCATCTCCTGATAAAAAAATTTTTTTATTTTTTGGTTTATCAAATTTACTGCTTACAAAAATTGGATATATAGAGATATTCTCAAGATTATCTTTAAAATTAAATACGGAATTTTTTGATAAAATATCAATGAATTCTTTAATTATTATATTTTTATTTCCATTTTTAATCTTCTCTAAATTTTTTTCTGCTATTATGGATATAAAATTTGCTTCATTACTTTGATTCACAGGATATGTAACAAAATGGAAATTTGGTCCCAAATATAATGAAACATCATTATTCTCAATATTTTTTAAATTTCCTCTTATTGCAACAGAATTGTGAAATTTAATACTTTTGATTTGTTTTAAAACCATTTCTCTACTACTAGAAAATACACCGTCACATATCACTAAATAATCCGATATCTCTGAAACATTATTCTTAATATTAATTTTAAATTGATCGTTTTGATCAATACTTTCTATATCTGTATTTAAAATTATTTTTTCTTTCGGTATATTTTTTAATAAAAAATTAAATAAAATTGACCTTTTAATCGTAGTATAAAAATTTTGATTATTATTAAACTTAGAAATTTCAATCTTAGAAATTAATTTAAGATTTTTTGAATTATAAAAATTTATATTTCTAGGGTAGTTGATGTCGTGTATAGCTATTTGTCTAAATCCTATTTCGTTTAATAATTTAACACCATTAACTGAAAGCTGAACGCCATATCCCTCCTGTAAATTAAAAACCTTTTTTTTTTCTAAAATTTTATAATCATAGTTTCCATTTTTTTCCAGAAGGTTAGCCAAGTAAAGTCCAGAAATTCCTGCGCCAATAATCAAAATTTTTTTCATTATTGACTTAAAGCTACATCAAATATTTTTTTCGTGAAAGAGGGTATAATAGCATTACCTATTTTTTTATAATTGACAATTGTACCTTTTTTATTGGGAATTTTATTATTTATATTTATTAAAATTTTCATATTCATATTAGAAATTTTAATTTGAAATTTTTTATTTTTAGATGAATTATATTCTATAGCCTCAATCTCATTCATTGGAAATATTAAAAGATTTTTTAAGAAATTAAATTTATTATTTTTAATTAGGAATATTTTTTTTTTGTTACAGTAAATGTCAACTTTAAAATATTTTACTTTATTACTTTTTATTTTTTTTAAAATTCTAAAATCTTTAAGTTTAAATGAAGCACACTTATTACTTATAGGACAATTATTACATAAAGGATCGAACGGTTTACATATTAAGGATCCTAATTCCATTAAAGCCTGCACATAATCTCTTTGCCTATAAGAGCATCCTAGTAGATGTGTTTTCAGCATTAAGTTTTCTTTTTTTATTTCGTTAATTTTCCTTAAATAAAAAATTCTTTTAATTAACCTTTCAATGTTACCGTCTAATGGAATTACTTTTTGGTTATACTCTAAAGCTAATATGGCTCTAGATGTATAATCACCTATACCAGGTAATTCCTTTAAGTCTTTTAATGTATCTGGTAGTAAATACTTTTTTCTTTTTAAAATTAATTTTGCAGTTCTTTTAAGGTTTTTTGCTCTAGAGTAATAGCCCAAACCTTCCCATAATTTAAGCAACTTTTTATCATCTACTTTAGATAAACTTTTTATGTTCGGTATTTCATGAACAAATTTTTTGAAATATGGTATTACTGTTTTTACCTGAGTTTGTTGCAACATGATTTCACTGATTAAAGTATAATAGTGTGACTGTTCTTTTGATTTAGAATGACGCCAAGGAAGATCTCTTTTGTTATTATCATACCAATTTAAAATTTTATTTGATATGTTCAAAGTAACCATATGAAATTTGATACTAAGCAGAGATATAACTCCATTCAAGGATTAAGATCATTTAAGAACACTTTACCCACAAAAGTTAAAAAAATAATTTCTAAAAAAGGAGAAGTTTATTCTAAAACTTTGGATAATTGGAAATATTTAGTAGGTAAAAACTTGTTTAATATTTGTTACCCGAAATCTTACAAAAAATCTAACCTGAAAGGCAAAAGTTTGAATATAATGGTAAAACACGGACATGAAATTGATGTTGAATACTCAAAAAAACAAATAATTGACAAAATAAATTATTATTTTGGGTATGACGTTGTAAATGATATTAGAATTAAAACATTTGATGGAGTGTCTGTGAGTACAAAAAAAGATAAAAAAATGATTGTGACAAAAAACAAATTTTCAAAAAAAATAAATACTATAAAAAATGATGATATTAAAAAATCTTTAAAAAAAATGAGTGATTTTTTTAAAAGCACATGAAAAATTTTGTATTAATTATAGTTTTAATATTTCTAAATTTTAAAAACTTAGCTATCGCTGAAAATATTGTACCCATTATAGACGGAGACAAAAATGCAAAAGTTAAAATAATTGCCTATGAATCATTAACTTGCAGATTCTGTGGAGACTTTCATACAAAAGTTTATCCGGAACTTAAAAAAGAATTTATTGATACTGGATTAATTAATATTGAATTTAGGAATTTTCCACTAGATCTTGCTGCTCTGAACGCTTCAAAAATTGCACATTGTGAAAATAATGGAGACTCAAAAATTCTTCATTATTTATATAAAAAACAAAATCAATGGATTAAGGGTAGTAATATTGTTGAAATTAATAATAATTTAAAAAATAGTTTAGATGATAGCAATTTCAATCTTGATTTTGAAAAGTGTGTTAATAACAAAAATCTAGAGGACCATATTTTAGAGGAGCGAATCAATGGTGCTAAAAAATATAACATACAGTCAACACCCACCCTTATAATAAATGATAAAAAGTTCGATAAAAAGCTTGATTATAAAAATTTAAAAAAAACTTTAGAAAAAATGATATAACTTACTGAATGGAGTTTAAAAAAATCCAGATAAACGGATTTAAATCTTTTGCCGAAAAAACTACTTTTCACATTGAAGAAGGTTTAACAGG
This sequence comes from uncultured Pelagibacteraceae bacterium, assembly GCA_902571055.1. Taxonomy (GTDB): domain Bacteria; phylum Pseudomonadota; class Alphaproteobacteria; order Pelagibacterales; family Pelagibacteraceae; genus Pelagibacter. Next base: position 72,351 of record CACGAM010000001.1, read on the forward strand.
AATTGTTGGGCCTAATGGCTGCGGAAAATCAAACATTGTAGAGTCATTGAGGTGGTGCATGGGTGAAACATCTGCAAAAAGTATGAGAGGATCGGGAATGGAAGATGTAATATTTTCAGGTACCTCTAATAAACCCTCAAAAAATTTAGCTGAAGTATCTATAAATTTGACAAACGATAATAAAGATAGTCCTGCAAGATTTAAGGAATTAGATGAAATAGAGATAAGAAGAAAAATAGAAAAAGATAAAGGTTCTAAATTTTACATTAATGATAAAGAAGTTAGAGCAAAAGATGCTCAAATGTTTTTTGCAGATTTATCAACAGGAGCACATTCACCATCGTTAATTAGTCAAGGAAGAATTGGAGCTCTTGTGACTGCAAAACCAGCTGACAGAAGGGCTATATTAGAGGAGGCGGCGGGTATTGCGGGATTACATGTAAGAAGACATGAGGCGGAATTAAGACTTGGAGCAGCTGAGAATAACCTCAAAAGAGCAGATGAATTAAGAAGACAACAAGAAAAACAATTGATTAATTTACAAAAGCAGGCAGAGGAGGCTCAGAGATATAAATTAATTTCAGAAGAGATAAAAAAAATTGAAGCTGGCTTATATTTTTTAAAATTAAGAGAAATAGATAGAGAGATAAAAATTGAAAATGAAATTAATCTAGAAGCAGAACAAGAAGTTGAAAAATTTAATACTGAATTAGCGAAAATTGAAGACGAAATAGATTTAAATTTAGAAAAAGTGAATCCTATTAGAGAAAAGAATATGGAAGATCTGTCAAAGATACAAAGATTAAATTTAGAATTAAAAAATATTGATGAAGAAAATGAAAGAATAAAAAATGAAATGGAAAACATTAAAAATTCTCTTAAAATGATTTCTGAGGATAAAGATCGAGAAAAAAGTATTATTATTGATGCGAATTCAAATGAGAAAAGACTAAAAGAAGAAAAAAGTGAATTAATTGATATTGATTCAAAGTATTACGAGACGGAAAGAAAATCTAGTGAAGATTTAAATAATTCGAAAAATAAACTTCAGCACGAAATTGAAAATATTAAGGAATTAATAAAGTCAAATAAAAATGGTGAAGCTATCTTGCTTTTAGATGAATGTAAAAACCTTATTGAAGAATATGCAGATAGCTATAGTAGAAATCAAAATATTAAAAAAGATTCTATTAAAAGAAGTCAAAGAATCAAAACGATAGAGACTGAAATTGAGAGTTGGAAAAATTTGACAATTAATTCAGAGAAAATGGTTAATGAGCTTGAAGAAAGAAAAATAAAGTTTAATGACAAATTAGAAGAATTTGAGAGCCAACCTCAATCACAAGCTGAGAAGAAAGGTAAAATTTCTGAAAATTTGAGAATTTCTGAACAAGAAAAAAGTGCAAATGAGTTAAAAATAAGTGATCTTGATGAAAAAATTTCTGAGTTAAGAAAAAATTTGAATTTTACTAAGGAAAGTTCAATAGAGATTAGAGAAAGAAAAGCTAGTTCTGGAGCAACAGTCGAAGGTTTAAACAAAAGAAGACAAGACTTGTTGGACAGAGTGCAAGATGAGCTAAGTTTAAATGAGAGTGAATTATTAAATTATTCTAATTTAGAAAAAGAAGATGAATTTCCGGATGCGTTAACCCAAGAAGAATTACTTGATGAGAAAAAAAGACAAAGAGATAAATTAGGATCTGTCAACTTAAGAGCTGATGAGGAGACAAGTAAATATGAAGATGAAATTAAAAAAATGGAAAAAGATAGACAAGACTTAGTAAGTGCAATTATAAAGTTGAAAGAGAGTATTAACGAATTAAATCAAAAAGGTAGAGAAAGGTTATTAAATGCATTTGAGAAAGTTAATAGAAAATTCAATGAGGTTTACACAAAACTTTTTAATGGAGGCAACGCAAAATTAGAGCTGGTAGATTCTGATGATCCTTTAGACGCTGGACTTGAGATGCTTGTTAGTCCGCCGGGAAAAAGGCTGCAATCAATCACACTACTTTCAGGTGGCGAGCAGGCTTTAACAGCATTATCACTTATATTTGCAGTTTTTTTAACCAATCCATCTCCAATATGTGTTTTAGATGAGGTTGATGCTCCTTTAGATGATGCTAATGTAACCAGATTTTGTAACTTGTTGGATGAACTAACCAAGATTACTTCGACAAGATTTATAATCGTAACTCACCATGCACTAACTATGTCAAAAATGGATAGGCTATATGGTGTAACAATGCCAGAGAAAGGTATCAGTCAATTAGTTGCGGTTGACTTGCAAAAAGCAGAGAGTATGGTCGCATGACATGCCCGAAAATCAGTTTAAAACTCGCCTTAAAATTGCAAAAGATAAGGCTAAAAATAAATTAGAAAAAAAAAATCAAGAACCCTCCTCAAATATAGGACAAGCATTCAAAATGAGCACAGAACTCGTATCTGCAGTTGCGGTTGGGACAATTATTGGGTTTATTTTAGACAAATGGTTTGGTACTAAACCTTGGTTAATTTTATTATTTTTTTTTGTAGGAGTAATTGCTGGAATAATGAACGTAATTAAGTCTGCAAAAAAATTGCAAAAATAGAAAATTTTATGGCAGCAAATCCAATGTACCAATTCAACGTCTACAGAATTGGACCCGAAATCAAATTGGGTGAGATAGATTTATCATTTACTAACGCTAGTTTATTTATGGTTTTAAGTGCATTGACAGTCTTAATAATATTCAAACTTGGTTCGAAAAAAAATATTATAATACCTAACAAAATTCAATTATTAGCTGAGTTAAGTTATAGTTTTATTTCAAAGATGATAAGTGATACTGCTGGAACTAAGGCTAAGCCTTATTTTTCATTCATATTTTCACTTTTTATGTTTGTTTTGTTTTGTAATATGTTAGGTATGATACCATATTCTTTTACTGTCACTAGTCACATTATAGTAACATTTGTATTGGCAGCTTTTATATTCATAGGAGTAACAATTATAGGATTTTTAAAACATGGATTGGGTTACTTAAAATTATTTGTGCCAAGTGGAGTACCAATAGTTTTATTGCCTCTTATTGTTGTTATAGAAATAATTTCATATCTTAGTAGACCGATAAGTTTGTCGGTAAGATTATTTGCTAATATGATGGCTGGACACACAATGATGAAGGTTTTTGGAGGTTTTGTAGTCAGTTTAGGAATAGTTGGAGGCTGGTTGCCTCTAAGTTTTTCAGTTGCACTTACAGGGCTTGAGATTCTAGTAGCATTTCTTCAAGCATATGTTTTTGCAATTTTAACATGCATATATTTAAATGATGCATTAAATTTACACCATTAAATAAAAGGAGGATATAATGGAATTAGAAGCAGCAAAAATGATCGGTGCAGGATTAGCAGCGATTGCACTAGCAGGAGCAGGTGTTGGAATAGGAATTATTTTTGGTAATTACCTATCTGGAGCTATGAGAAATCCGTCTGCAGCACAAAAACAGTTTCCTAATTTACTTTTAGGTTTTGCACTAGCTGAAGCTACTGGTTTGTTTGGATTAGTTGTTGCATTAATTATATTATTTGCATTTTAATATAGTTGATGTTGGTTAAGAAAACTTTATTTAGTATCTTTTTATACTGCACTTTAATTAAGACAGCTTTAAGTGCAGAAAGTGGAGGTATGCCTCAACTAGACCCTGAATTTTGGTTTTCTCAAATTTTCTGGTTAATCTTCACCTTCGGCTTATTATTTTTTATTTTATCAAAGTTTATCTTACCCAATATCAGTTCTAACTTGGAGAATAGAAAGTCACAAATATTAGAAAATATTGAAAAAGCAGAAGAGCAGAGACAAGAAAGCGAAAATAAAATTAAAGAGTTTGACAAAATTATTTATGAAAGCAAAGTCCAAGCAAAAAATATTTTAAATGAAGCTAAGAAAAAAATAAGTGAGGATATAAATAACAAAAAAAAACTACTTGAAGACAAAATTAACTCTGAGATAAAGTCTGTTGAAAATGAAATAAATGAATTAAGAAAACGTTCTCCAGAAACAATTAATCAAATTGCTATAAGTACATCTTCAGATTTACTAAAACAATTAATTGGAGCAGATGTAAATCAAAGTAATATTTCAGCAATAGTTGAAGATTTATCCAAAAAAGAAAAGGGCAAATATTATGGAGTTTGATGCAACATTTTGGGTAGCAATATCATTTGTTATATTTTTTATTGGATTAATTTATTTAAAGGTTCCTCAAAAAGTTAACGATCTTTTGACTAAAATGATTGTTGATATTAAGAGGGAAATTGATGAGAGTGAAAAACTTAGAACAGAGTCCAAAGAACTTCTAGTTAAAGCAAAAAATAAACTAGATAGTGCAGAAAAAGAAAAAAAGAGAATAATCGACGACGCCAAGAGTGATGCAGAGCGTATGATTATTGAAATGAATGATAAATTTCATAAATCATCAGAATTAAAAAAGAATTTGGCTCAAAATAAAATAAACCAAATGAAAGATAACGCTATTAAAGATATAAAGAATACATCAATCAAAATTGCAATAGACTCTGTAAAAAAAGTGATTACTAGTTCAGTTGATAAAACAAAATTAGAAGCTTTATTTACAAAAAATCTTAAAGAAACAAAAGAACAAATAAAAAAAATAAATTCCTAGAAAGTAATTTCGTTACTTTTTTTTAAAATAATATAAATTAACTTTATGAAATCAATTGTAATCGGCTCAGGTTTTGGTGGTATTGCAGCAGCTTTAAGACTTAAAGCTAAAGGACATGACGTTACATTAATCGAAAAACATAATGATTTAGGTGGTCGAGCTAGAGTTTTTGAGAGGAATGGCTTTAAATTTGATGGAGGTCCAACTGTAATAACAGCCCCACATTTAATCTATGAATTATTTGAAATTTTTAATAAAGATCCGTCAAATTATATCAAAATAAAACCATTAGATGTTTGGTATAGGTTTGTCTTCGAAGATGGATTTAGCTTTGACTACTCAGGAAATGAAAATTCAATGAGAGATCAAATAGAAAAAATAAGTAAAAAAGATTTGAATGGCTATATAAAGCTAGTCGATTTTACAAAAAGAATTTTTGATAAAGGTTTTACTGAATTATCAGATGTGCCTTTTGATAAACCAATTTTCATGATGAAACAATTGCCATCCTTGTTCAGCCTGAAAAGTTATAGGTCTGTTTACTCTTTGGTTTCATCATATGTTGAAAATGAAAAACTAAGAAGAATGCTAAGTATGCATCCTTTATTAGTTGGAGGTAATCCATTTACCACGACTTCTATTTATGGACTTATTTTATACTTGGAAAAGAAATGGGGAATTCATTATTCAATGGGTGGTACTGGCGCAATAATTAAGGGGCTAGAGAAATTAATGTTAGAAGAAAAAATTGAAATTATTAAAAATTCTGAGGCAACTAAATTTTATATGCAAAATGGAAAAATTACATCTGTAGAAATTAATAATTCACATAAATTAAATGCCGATAATGTGATATGTAATGCAGATCCACCAAATGTGTACGATCAATTGATAAATAGCAAAAAAAATTCCTTATTTGAATGGAAAAGAAAAAGAATGGATTACTCAATGGGATTATTTGTTTATTACTTTGGTACAAAAAAAGTTTATGAGAAAGTAGCTCATCACACAATTAAATTTGGGAGTAAATACAAAGAGCACCTAAATGATATATTTGACAAAAAAAAATTAAACGATGATATTAGTTATTATCTCCATAGACCTTCAGCAACAGACAAATCGATGGCACCTAAGGGACACGACTGCTTTTATGTTTTAGTTCCAGTGCCAAATAACCAATCTAAAATAAATTGGAGCAATGAAGGTGAAAAAATGAAAAATCTAGTAATAGAAAAAATGCAAAATCATTTACTTCCTGAATTGAAAGAAAATATTGTAGAAGATTTTTATTTAACTCCTGATTATTTTGAGAGTGAATTAAATACGAAATATGGATCTGGATTTTCGATTCAGCCTAAATTTAGTCAATCAGCATATTTTAGATTTCACAATAAATCTGAAATATGCAAAGGATTATATTTTGTAGGAGCTGGTACTCATCCAGGAGCGGGCGTTCCTGGTGTTCTATCTTCAGCAAAGGTATTAGATAAAATTATTTAATGTCGCAAAATTACTTATCAATTTACGCAAAGTCGTTTAATTGGGCTGGATTTTTTTTACCAAAATCAAAGTATAATAAATGCTCAACTTTGTATGATTTCTGTAGAACTGTAGATAATATCGCTGATGATAAAGAAAACTTAGATATTAAGAAGAAAAATCTAAAAGAATTTAAAAAAAGATTTTATGAAAAAGACTTTAGTTCAATTAAAATAAAAAATATGTGGCAACTAATTCATGAGTTTTCTATATCTACAAAAATAATAGACGATTTATTCGATGGGATTGAAACCGATTTGCAGGAAAAAGTTTTACTAAGTAATGAAAAAGATTTATTAATTTATTCATATAGAGTAGCAGGGACCGTAGGATTAATGATGGCAAAAATATTAAAAGTTAAGTCAAATTTGGCATTAACTTCAGCAATTGATTTAGGAATTGCCATGCAATTAACAAATATTGCTAGAGATGTGATTGAAGATTCAGGAAGAAACAGAAAGTATATTGATAATAATTTTAACAAAATTAAGGAAACAATAAAATTAGCTGATACATTCTATAATAGTTCATTTAGATCAATTAGTGAAATACCTATTTCTTGTAGATTTGCAATTTTAGTAGCTAGGCGTGTTTATAGACAAATTGGGAATGAGATTATAAAGAAAAGAGATTTTGAAGATTATAAACAATCAGGAAAAATATTTGTCACAAAATTTGGAAAAGTAAAAGAAACTTTTTTAAGTATTTACGATTTTATTTTATTAATGTTTTTGAAACCTAATGAGCATAATCTTGATTTTCATCACATTAAGATAAATAGAGAAATAAATTTAGATGATAGATTTTGATTACATTATTGTAGGTGGTGGTTGCGCAGGTTTATCTCTCGCTTATGAATTGCAGATAAATAACAAAATTAAGAGTAAAACTTTGGCTATAATTGAGCCTAGAGAAATTTACGAAAGAGATAAAACATGGTCATTTTGGAAAGTCAATCCACACAATTTTGAAGATTGTGTTATTAAAAGCTGGAAAGAGTTTTCAATTAATATTTCAAGTAAAACAAATTATATTAATTGTTCTAAAACGCCATATCAAACTATAGATAGTGGGCTATTCTATAAAAAAATAATTGCTGAATTAAGGAAAAACAAAAATATTTTCTTTTTAAAAACAAAAGAGAACTTAAAAACAAGTAAATCATTTATATTTAATAGTTTGGCAAATATTACTCCTAAAAAAGACGATCTTTGGCAACATTTTGCAGGCTTTGAGATAGAAGTAGAAAAAAGAATATTTGATAGTGAAATTTTGAACCTTATGGATTTTGATTGTGATCAAAAAAATAGTGTTCATTTTTTCTACACACTTCCATTTGATACTAGAAAAGCACTTGTTGAGACTACATGGTTATCAAACATGAAAGATGAAACTGAAAAAAATTATGAAGAACAATTAGTAAATTATATAGAGAAAAAATTAAAAATTAAAAATTACAAAATTATATATAAAGAAAAAGGTAAAATTCCTCTTTTTAATCCAAGAATAATTAAAAAAGATAATGAAATTTCTATTGGCACCGCTGGAGGCATGACCAGACTTAGCACAGGTTATACGTTTTTAAACATTCAAGAGCACAGCAAATATATCTGCAAAAATTTCGAAAATTTATCTAAAATTAAAAATTTTCAAATTGGAAAAAAATATCAATATTTGGATAATATTTTCTTAAAGGTTTTACATAAAAATCCAAAATTAATGCCTGGAATTTTTTATAATATGTTTACCGCAAACAATGAAAAGGTTGTGAAATTTTTATCTAATAAGAGCAATTTTATTGACGATATACATATAATTATGAAAATGCCTAAAATGATTTTTATTAAAGAGTTAATATAGAGATGTCAAAAAAAATTGATTTTATACACTCTTTAATTTTTTTTAATTTTTGTATTATTTTATCTGCTGTTACTTTCATTCAAAATCAAAACTTTTTAATCTTTTGTTTATTCTTAATTATGTCATTGGGGATATCACATGGGTCTTTAGATAATTTAAAAGGGAAAAAATTATTAAAGATTTATAAAATAAAACAAATAGAAAAATTTTATTTTTCTTATATTTGTTTATCAATTTTTATAATTTTGTTATGGATATTATTACCTACATTTTTACTAGTAATTTTTCTTTTAATTGCAAGTTACCATTTTGGAAAAGAAGATACAGTTTATAAATCAGAAATCAAAGGGTTTAAGAAAGATATATTGTTTCTTTTAAAAGGCTCTTTAGTTATCACTGCCCCACTTTTTTTTAATTATTACAAAACGAATGAAATTTTTTTAATACTAAATTTTAATTTATTTTCAGAATTTATGATTTCTAAAGAAATTATATTTATATTAATTTTTTTAAGTTTTTTATCAGGATTGACTTTATCAAAATTTAAAAATATTGATGATAGTACACTATCAATTATGGATTTTTCATCTATTATATTAATAAACTATTTTCTTAATCCAATACTGGCATTTACAATTTATTTTTGTTTTTTGCACTCGATTAGACATAGTATAACGCTTATATTTGAATTAGATAAAAATTTTAGCACAGGATTTTCAAAATTTTTAAAAAAAGCTTTGCCTCTTACAACGGTAACAGCTGTCCTGTATTTGGCATCTATTTACAGTCTTAATAACTTTTTTGAATTAAATAATGCAATATATAAAGTAATTTTTATTGGATTGGCGTCATTAACATTTCCACATATATTACTTGAGTATTTAGTCGAGAAAAATGAAAAATAGAAATATAAATTTATTAGGTTGGATTTTATTTGTAATATCTGCAATTGGTTTTACCATATCAAGTATTGGTAACTTTTGGGCTATGTTTGGAAGTTTATTTTTTTTAATTGCTTGTATCGTATTCTTAATACCATTTTTTAGAGAAGAAAAAAAATGAAAGATAAATTAATAAAAGTATATTTAGCATCCCCAAGAGGTTTTTGTGCCGGAGTAGACAGGGCAATTGAGATTGTAAAAAAAAGCTTAGAAAAATATGGTTCACCAGTATATGTGAGACATGAAATAGTTCATAACAAACACGTTGTAGAAAGTTTAAAAAAAATAGGTGCAATATTCGTTGAAGAGCTCGATGAAATTAGGGACAAATCAAGGCCTGTTATTTTTTCAGCACACGGTGTGCCTAAGTCTATTCCAGCACAAGCTAATGATTTAAAGATGGAATATATTGATGCTACCTGCCCTCTTGTATCAAAAGTTCATAGAGAAGCTGAAAACCTTAATAGGAAAGGAGATCACATTTTATTAATAGGACACAGAAACCACCCTGAGGTTATAGGAACAATGGGCCAGATAGAGAATGGTGGTATTGATCTTATAGAAAGTGTTGATGATGCAAAAAATTACCAAAATATATCTAAAAAAGAACTAGCATACGTAACACAAACGACATTATCAGTAGATGACACAAAAGAGATAATCGCTGAACTGAAGAGAAGATTTCCAAGAATTAAAGAACCAAAAAAAGATGATATTTGTTATGCCACAACTAATAGACAATCCGCAGTTAAGAAAATTGCAAGTTTCTGTGATATGTTTTTTGTAATCGGAAGTAGAAATTCATCAAACTCTGTAAGATTAGTTGAGGTGGCAAAAAGGTCTGGATGTGAAAATTCTTTACTTATTCATTCAGAAAGTGAAATTCCATTTGATAAGATTGGTGCTTGTAAAACTATTGGTATTTCATCTGGTGCGTCGGCTCCTGAAATACTAGTTGAGGAATTTATTAAAAATTTAAAAAAGAAATATCACATTGAAATTGAAAATACCGAGGTCATAAAAGAAGATGTTACTTTTAAAATTCCTGGTAAATTAAATTAATGGCTGTATTTACTAAAATTGATAAGGCAGATATTAGTAAAATTGAGAATAGTTTCAAATTAGGCAGGGTAATAAATTATCACGGTATAAAAAAAGGCATAGAAAACACTAATTATTATCTAAAATTTAAAAATCAAAAAACTGTTCTTACAATTTTTGAAAAAAGAGTAAATAGTAAAGATTTACCTTTTTTCATGAATTTAATGGATGAGCTTTCAAAACTCAAAATTGTATGCCCTAGCCCAATAAGAAATACAAAAGGAGCTTATCTTTTTAAAATAAGAAACAAAAAAGCTTGTTTAGTTACTTTTCTTAAAGGTGGGGATAAAAAAAAACTAAGCCCATCTGACTGTAAACAAATTGGTAAAAATGTTGCTGAACTGCATAAAGCAACTAAAAAACTAAAAATCAATAGAAAAAATTCTTTGTCTATTAGGTCATTGTACAAAATTTTAAATACAATTGATAAAAGAATTAATAAATTTTCAAAAAATTTGAAGATGAATATGAAGTCCGATCTTAATAAATTGGTGAAAAATTGGCCTAAAAAATTACCAAGTGGAGTTATACATTCTGACTTATTTATCGACAACATTTTTTTTTACAAAAAAAATTTTTATGGATTTATTGATTTTTATTTTTCCTGCACAGATTATTATGCATATGAATTAGCAACTTGTGTAAATGCTTTATGTTTTGATAAGAAAAAAAATAAATTTATTCTTAACAAAAAAAAATCTTATAACTTGATAAAAGGATATGAAACCAAAAGAATTTTGACGAAAAATGAAAAAAATGCATTCAATACTTTGTGCAAAGGTTCGGCTTTAAGGTATCTTTTAACACGAGCTTATGATTATTTAAATACACCAAAAAATGCAATAATTAACAAAAAAAATCCAAGGGAATATTTAGATAAATTGAATTTTCATAAAAATATTAACAAATTTAGTGAGTACTTAAGATGATAAAAGTTTATACGGATGGATCTTGCTTAGAGAACCCTGGTAAAGGAGGTTGGGCTGCTATAATAATAAATGAAAGTGGAAGAATAGAAATTAAAGGTAGCAAAGAAAACACAACAAATAATCAGATGGAATTAACAGCACCAATAATGGCTCTTAAAAAGATTCCACAAGGCTCTAAAGTTCAAATTTTTACTGATTCTAAATATGTCAAATCTGGAATAACAGAGTGGATACATAACTGGAAAAAAAATGGTTGGAAAACTGCAGATAGAAAAAAAGTTAAAAATAAAAACCTTTGGACGAAACTTGATGATCTATCAAATGCATTTGATATAGAATGGATTTGGGTAAAAGCACATTCAAACGATGAATTAAATAATGAAGTAGATCTATTGGCACGGTCGTCAGCTAGCAACTAATTTGCGCGCTTCAAAAAATTTATAAAAAATTAGAGAATATCTAAGATATTCTCTGCTGAAGACAGACCACATAATTTAGTCTCTTTTTCAACTAGAACATTCATTATTTTTAAATTTTCAATCACAATTGCATATCGATTTGATCTAATACCCATACCTTTTGCATTTCTATCGACCTCAGCACCAATGGCTTTTGTAAATAGTAAATACGGATCAGACAACATTTTGATTTTATTACCTATATTGTTTGCTTCTCCCCAAGCATTCATTACATACGGGTCGTTCACAGATAAGCAAAATATATCTTTTATTCCTTTCGCTTTTATGTTTCTGGCATTTGCAACAAAGCCTGGTAAATGAAGTTTTGAACAAGTAGATGTAAATGCGCCAGGAAGTCCAAATAAAACAATTTTATCTTTTCCTAAAATATCTATTAGTTGACTTTTTTTAGGCTCACCGTTAACTAATTGGTAGATTTCTGTATCTGGAATTTGATCATTTATTTTTAATTTCATATTGATCTTAATACATAGTCTTTGACTTTTTCTAAATCATTTGAAACCACCTCAAATTTTTCTTCTTTATCATTAATATAGTTAAGGCTTTCAGGTAGTTTTTCTATTTTCGATATTGCTTTTTCTATTGCCACAGGAAATTTACAAGGATGAGCAGTTGATAAAATAACCACATCACTTAGATTTAATTTTTCAACGGCACCCACTCCTATAGCTGTATGAGGGTCAATAACAAAATTATTTTCTTCATAAAATTTTTTTATTGTATTAATAACCTCAGTTTCATTTAAACTTTCTGAGTTAAAATCATTCCTTAAGTCTTTTAGTTTATCCTGTTCAATTTTAAATGAATTATCTTTTATACTCTTCATTATATTTATTACGTTTTCAGAATTTTTATCGTATAAGTCGTAAAGTAATCTCTCAAAGTTACTAGCAACTTGAATATCCATACTTGGAGATATAGTCTCCTTAACTTTATTTGATTTATAATCTCCATTTGATATTGCTCTGTGCAAAATATCATTTTGATTTGTGGCAACTATAAATTTACTTATAGGTAAACCCATCTGTTTAGAAATATAACCTGCGTATACATCGCCGAAATTCCCGGTTGGTACAGAAAAGGATAAATTCTGTTTTCCTATTTGAAAGTATGAATAAAAATAATAAACTGTTTGTGCAACTATCCTTGCCCAGTTTATAGAGTTTACTCCTGACATATTTATAGTATTCGCAAAACCAGTATCAGAAAACATAGATTTAACTAAATTTTGACAATCGTCAAAATTACCATTAATTGCTAAGTTGAATACATTATTATCCTCAATAGTTGTCATAAGTTTTCTTTGAACAGATGAAATTCTGTTGTTCGGATGCAAGACAAAAATATTAATATTTTTCTTCCCTTTAATAGCATCAATCGCAGCTGCACCAGTATCGCCTGAAGTAGCAACTATAATATTAATTTTTTTATTATTCCTATTTAAGTAATATTCGTAAAAATTACCAATAAGTTGCATGGCAATATCTTTGAAAGCAAGAGTTGGGCCATGATATAGTTCTAGTAAATAATTTTTATTAATTTTATTAATTTTTACAACATTGCTATCTCTAAAATTTTCATATGATTTATTAACCAAATTTTTTAAATCTAGCTCACTGATGAAATCTCCGGTAAACAATTTAATAATATTAAATGCAAGATTTTTGTAACTTAAATTTGATAGATCCTCTAATTCTTTGTGATCAAATTTTTTTAATTTTTCTGGAATAAAAAGACCACCGTCCTCAGATAAGCCTTTTAAAAAGACATGTTCGAAAGATACTTTTTTAATATTGTTTCTAGTACTTATATAATTCATGGATTAGAAAAACTTCTACAACTAAAATATTTTATCTACAAGGAATAATACAAAAAGTAAAAATAAGTAAAGAATTGAGTAAGAAAAGACTTTTTTTGCTTGAGAAATTTCAAATTTATTTTTTTTGAAACTATAAAGCTCGTAACAAATGTATATATAATAAAATGTTAGTATCAGAGAAGATATGAGATAAATATTGCCTACAAATCCAATCAAGTAAGGTGATATAACAACTGGCAGCATTAAGATTGAATAAATTAAAATATTTATCTTGGTGTTTTCAATGCCATTTGTTAACGGTAACATTGGTATGTTTGCTTTTTTGTAATCATCAGCTTTGAATAAACTTAGTGCCCAAAAATGAGACGGAGTCCAAAAAAATATAATTAAAAAAAATGTTATTGGTTCTAAAGCAAGGTTATTGTTTGCTATTGTCCATCCTATTACAGGTGGTAAGGCTCCTGATGCCCCACCTATAACAATGTTTTGTGGAGTTTTTCTTTTTAACCATATTGTATAAACAAAAACATAAAAAGATATGGTCATAAATAGTATAACTGCCGATAATAAGTTTGAAGAATAATATAATCCTATTATTGATAATAAAGATAAGGCAATACCAAATATCAATGCCTGTTTTTTTTTTAATTTTCCAGTTGGAATCGGTCTTAAACAAGTTCTAGTCATTAATTTGTCTAAATCCGCTTCATACCACATGTTAAGAGCTCCAGCACCCCCGGCACCAACTGCAACAAAAAAAATTGAGATTATCGAGTTATAATAAGGAACACTTACTGGAGAAGTTAATAAACCTACTGCACATGTGAAGATTACTAATGACATCACCCTAGGCTTCATTAGAAGTAAAAATGATTTCAAATTAGTTAGAGCAGTTACAAAAATAGATCTCTTATTTATGATATTGATTGTCACTATTATTCAACATTAAGTGATATAAAAATTACTACAAGAATAAATCCGGCTATCAAAACGTGGTTTCCTAAATCGAATAGTCCTACTTTTGGATTTTTTTTATCTATTAATCTCCTATGAACTGGTATGTTGTCATAAGGATTTATTTTAACATTATCACCTTGTTCTTTTTCTTTTTCTTCTTTTACAGTGTAACCAAACCAAACTATATAGATAAAAAATAAAAAGAAAATTAGAAATCCAGCCAAATAATCATATCCATCCATTTTGTTATCCTCCCACAAAAAAATAAAATAATCTTGAAAATAAAGTATATTTACCCTCTGCAATCATCAATGCAACAAAACACACTATTGCAGTCATTGGCCATAGTAAAACATTTACTAATGCATATCTTTCCCAATATAAATGCATAAAGAAAGCCATGATTAATCCAGCTTTTAAAAACATAAAAAATAAAATTAGTGACCATCTCAGCATCCCTTGGAATTGATACCAGTCAACTAAATAAGAAAAAAAACTTAAAACGAATAAAAGTCCCCATATCCATAGATAAATGCCTATTTTGTGAGTACTTCCAGATTGTTCTTTTTTTTTTGTTTCTTCCATATTTTAATTTACCATAAATAAAAAAATGCGAATATGAACACCCAAACTAAGTCTACAAAATGCCAGTAAAGTCCTAAAATTTCGACTTCGACATAATCACCCTTCATTTTTGTAAACCAGCCTCTTTTACCCTCTTCATAATGTCCAGCGAAAACTTTATAACAGTAAATGAAGAGAAATATTACACCGATTGATACATGTGTCCCATGAAATCCTGTTATCATAAAGAAAAATGAGCCAAATTGTGCAGCTCCAAAAGGATTTTCCCATGGTCTTACTCCTTCATGGATTAATTTTGACCACTCATATGCTTGCATACCAACAAATGTTAGTCCACCAAGGGCAGTAGCTAAAATTAAATAGCCACACATTTTTCTGTTTCTTTCATAACCATATTTGACAGCTAGGGCCATAGTCCCGCTGCTTGTAATCAGAACAAATGTCATAAGAGCTATAAGTAATAAAGGAACAGGTACCCCAAAAGCGTCTAAAGCAAAAACTTCACTGGGGTTTGGCCACTCAGCAGGTGTTGATGCTCGTCCTTTCATGTAAGCTATTAAAAAACAACTAAACACAAACGTATCACTTAATAAAAATATCCACATCATAGCCTTACCCCAATGAACGCCCTTAAACATTGTTTGGTCGGAGCCAGTGTCTTTGGCCATGCCCCTAAAACCTTTTTCTAGTTCAAAGCCTTCAATTTTTGGGTCAGACATCTAAATATATTAAGTTTTTTCTACCTCGGTATGTGCTACCTCACTTGGTGCTGCAGTTTGAGGTAGGTAGTCTTCTTCTGCACCTGGCACGTTAAAATCATACGGCCATCTGTGTACGACTGGAAGTCTATCTCCAAAGTTTCCATGTTCTGGTGGAACTGTTGAGGTAAACCATTCCAAAGAATTGGCTTTCCATGGATTTTGTCCAGCTTTTTTTCCTGTTTTCATAGTTTTGATAATATTAAAAACTAAAATTAATTGAGCGGCTCCAACTATAAATGCTGCAGTGCTAATAAACTCGTTTAATCCAACGCCTGAAGTCATATATGGACTATCATACATTTCATAATATCTTCTTGGTACGCCAATAAAACCTAGATAGTGCATCGGAAAATAAATTGAGTAAGCCCCAAGAAATGTTGTCCAAAAGTGCCATTTACCCAAATTTTCGTTCAACATTTTTCCTGCAACTAAAGGAAACCAGTGATAGATCGCACCCATTATTACCATTAAGGGAGCGATACCCATAACCATGTGAAAATGCGCTACAACAAAATAAGTGTCCGATAAAGGAACATCTACAGATACATTTCCCAAAAATATACCTGTTATACCGCCATTAACAAAGGTTACTATAAATCCTAAGCACCAAAGCATTACAGTATTAATTCTTATATTTCCTCTCCATAAAGTTAGTATCCAGTTATAAACTTTCATGGCAGTTGGAACTGCTATAATTAATGTTGTAGATGCAAAAAAGAATCCAAACCAAGGATTCATACCGCTTACGTACATATGGTGTGCCCACACAAAGAAACTTAATGCACCGATACCTACAATCGCCCAAACCATCATTCTATAACCAAAAATATTTTTTCGTGCATGTACCGAAATTAAGTCAGAAACGATACCAAATGCAGGTAAGGCTACTATGTAAACTTCTGGATGTCCAAAAAACCAAAATAAGTGTTGGAATAATATAGGACTTCCACCTCCGTATTCTAAAACCTCTCCAGCTTTTAAAATTGTAGGCATAAAAAAACTTGTGCCTAGAAGCTTATCTAGTGTCATCATTATTGAACTAACTAAAAGTGCTGGAAATGCTAGCATTGCTAAAACTGTTGCGGTAAATATTCCCCAAACTGTTAGCGGCATTCTCATAAGTGTCATACCTCTGGTTCTTGCTTGAAGTATTGTAATCATATAATTTAAGCCTCCCATCGTAAAACCAATAACAAATAGAGCCAAAGAAATTAGCATTAACAATATTCCATAACCGTGACCTGGAGTTCCCTCTAAAATAGTTTGCGGAGGGTATAATGTCCAACCTGCTCCTGTTGGGCCTCCTGGAACAAAAAAGCTAGCCATTAAAACAGCAACAGCAACAAAGAACATCCAAAAGCTTAACATGTTTACATAAGGGAATACCATGTCTCTTGCACCAACCATTAAAGGAATTAAATAATTTCCAAAGCCACCAAGAAATAAGGCTGTCAAAAAGTAAACTACCATTATCATTCCATGCATAGTCACGAATTGATAATAGTGTTCAGCAGTTATAAATCCTGCTAATCCTGGAAAACCTAATTGTAGTCTCATTAACCATGATAAAATCAAACCTACAACGCCTGTAAAAACAGCTGTTAAAAAATATTGAACTCCTATTACTTTTGCATCCTGACAAAATACCCATTTTTCAATAAAACTGTGAGGATGATATAAGTCCTGTTCTGCATTTTCCGCTGGTCTTACATAATCCATATCTGGTGTAATTCCTGAAGAACTTCCAGAAATTGTTTCAGATGATTGCGCCTGGTAACCCGATTTATTTTCGTATTCTTCTGACATAAATTATTCCTCTTTATATATATCTTTAGTTAATATTAAATTATTATTTTTTGCTAATTTATTGTTATTAATTTCCAGTTTATTGTTAGCTATCAGTTCATCAAATGTCTCTTGCTCAGACAGCCATTTATTGTAGTCCTCAGGGTTTTGTACTTCAACACCGCCTCTCATTGCATAATGTCCTACACCACAATACTCAGCACATAAAACTTCATATTCACCAACTTTGTTAGGTTCAAACCAATAAAAAGTTACTATACCAGGAACAGCATCCATTTTAGATCTGAATTGTGGAACATACCAATTATGAAGTACATCTACAGATCTTAATAAAATTTTAACTGGTTTATTATTTTCTAAATTTATGTAGTCACTTTGAACAAGAATATCATCTCGGCCAAAAGGATCATCTATATTAATACCGAATGGATTCTCATCATTAATGTTTGTAACTTTTGTCGTACCAAGTTTACCGTCCTCTCCTGGTAATCTATATTGCCATCCCCATTGCCAAGCCATGACATCAATTTCTAAAGCATTTTTTGGCACGTTTACATATTGATTCCAGATTATCAATCCGGGTGCAAGTAAAGCAGCAACACCTAAAGTTGTTGCCCAAGTTAAAATTTTCTCTAATTTTTTGTCCTCAGGTTTGTATTCAGCTTTTCTTCCTTCCTTGTATGAATATCTAAACACGCAGTAAACCATAAATAAACAAACCGCTACGAAGACTCCTCCGCCAACCCAAAAAGTTAAAGTTATAGTATCGTCCATACCTTGCCAATTTGAAGCTATATCCGTCCAATACCAAGGTGTAAAAATATGAAATAAAACAGATCCTATTATTACTAGTAAAAATATTATACCTGCATGCATGAAGATTTATATATAAGAGAAATCTTATAAAAACCTATGACAAAATGTCTTCCAAATGACCATAATTACCTTATATAAGTCTGAAAATGTTAGGAAAAATTGGGATACTAATTGCAATTTTAGTGCTTGTTTTTGTGTTCTATATCGTGATCTCATTTGGTGCTGGTGCCTTTAAAAAAGGTGAAGTTAAAACTGAAACAAAAAAATACTTGAAATCAGTGAATATTTTACTTGTCATGGTAGTTTTAGTTGGATCAATATTGGTTTTGTTTCTCTAAGCTACAAGCGTTTTGCACCACTCAATAAATGCATCATTAAATACATAAATCATAAGAAAAAAAGCCAACCAAACCACTAAAAGAAACGTCCAATACATTGATAAAGCTGAAATGTTCTTCTCTTCTTCTAAAATTTTTTCATTTTTTATTTTTAAAACCTTCGAGGCAACTTTTCCCCAAAAGAAAAGTCCACCAAGTAAATGTAGACCATGGAGAGCGGTGAAAATATAGAATGAAGAAAAATAGTTGTTAGTCTGTACAAAATTTCCACTTTTCATAAGTTGTATCCAAAAAGCAACTTGTCCAAAAAGAAAGAGGTAACTCAAGCCTCCAATTATTAATAAATTTTTTTTTACTTTTGCTACTTCAGGTATTTTTAATTCTTTTGTTACTTTGCTGAAATAATATGAAATTACAAAAAGTATAAAAGTGTTAATCCAAAGAAGATTAGGTTTCAATAAATACTTAGTATCTTGTTCTGGTGGAACACTGTAAATGTAACCAGTAAAAATCAAGCTAAATAAAACTGTTGCAATACCAAAGATGATTATTACAGCTGATTTTTGAACTGATAAATCAAAAGTTTGACCACTATGTGCATCATCAACTTGTGCTCTTTCAGCTTCCCATGGTTTCTCTATAATTGTGCCAAAAATTTTCTTTAAAAAACTAGACATAAATTTTATATAATCATTTATAAAGCATTATCAACTATGAAATTAAAAACTTCAATTACAATAATATCTGGATGTCTGTTTTTATTTATATTTTTAATGCTTCCAGTCTTTTTAAATATCAAGGAACAAAAAGATGATATGGTCGCATCCTTTAAAGGTTCAGAATTTTCACTTAAAGATGTGAATGATAAAACCATAACAGAAAAATCATTTGATGGACCATTAACCGCAATATTTTTTGGATTCACAAATTGTCCTGACATATGTCCAATGACTTTATATAATTTAGATTTGGTTATAAATGAACTTGAGATAACAAAAAAAGAAAACTTTAAAGTGTTTTTTGTAAGTATTGACCCTACAAGAGATACACCTGAGATTATTAAAAATTATTTAGATGGATTTGAAAATAGAATATTTGGAATTACGGGTGATCCAAAAAAAGTTTTTTTATTATCGCAATCTTGGGGAGTTTTATCTGAAAAAATTTTTACTGAGGATGGCAATTATTTAATAAACCACAGCTCTTCAGTATTATTATTAAAAAATGGAAAATATTTAGATCGTATAAGCCATCATGCTGCATATAAAGATATGTTTAAAAAAATAGATAAACTATTGAGATAAAATTTTAAAACTAATTATTGATATTATTGATATAGCAGCTGTCTCTGTTCTCAAAATATTTTTATTTATTTTTAAAGATTTTACATTTTTTAAATCAAGAATTTCTTTTCTCTCATTTTCGGAAAAGTCGCCCTCTGGCCCAATTAAAATACAAACAGGTCTATCTTTATTTATTTTAATTTGATTATTAGTAGAATTAAGATCCCCAAAAATAATATCGTTATTTTTGTATAATTTTGTAAAATCTTTAAATTTAATTAATTTTTCTAATTTAGGTAGTTTGATACGATTTGATTGTTCTGAGGCTTCAATAATTACTTTATTTAATCTTTTTGAATTTAAATCTCTAACCATAGTTCTTTCAGTTAATATTGGAATGAATTTAGTGACACCAAGTTCAGTTGCTTTTTGTATCATAAAATTTAAATAGTTTAATTTAATAGGTGTGAAAGCTAACCACATCTCACTATTATTTTCAGAGTTTTTTAATTTTTTCACAATTATAAAATTTACAATACCTTTTTTAATTTCATTAATTTTTGCTTCCCATTCACCGCCATCATTAAATAAAGAAAAATTTTCACCCTCTTTTATTCTCATCACTTTTGAAATATAATGAGATTGAGATCTGTCTAGATTTGAGTTTAAATTATCTGACAAGTTGTTTTTATAAAATAATCTAATGTAAGTCATTTAATAAGTTTAATTATGAATAATATTAAAGCAATAATTTTTGACGCTTATGGAACTTTATTTGACGTAAATTCAGCTGCTGAAAAATGTAAAAATAAAATTGGAGATAAATGGGAAGATTTCTCTAATTATTGGAGAACTACTCAGTTAGAGTACACGTGGTTAAGAAGTTTAATGAACAGACACAAAGATTTTTGGAAGATAACTGAAGATAGTTTAAATAAATCTATGAATGTTTACAAAATAAATTTTGAAATGAAGAATGAGTTGTTAAATTTGTATAAAATTTTATCAACTTTTAGTGAGGTTCCAGAAACATTAAAATCTCTAAAAAAGATGAACTTTAAATTAGCGATACTCTCTAATGGTACACCTGGGCTTTTAAATGAATTAGTTGCAAGTAATAAATTAGAAAATATATTTGATGATATATTTTCTGTTGAAAGTGTAGGTATTTATAAACCATTCCACAAAGTTTATGACCTTCCAATTCAAAAATACAAAATAAAAAAATATGAAGTTGCATTTTTAAGTTCTAATACCTGGGATGTCTCTGGAGCAGGAAATTACGGCTATAACTCTATTTGGGTAAATAGGACAAAAAATACTTTTGATAATCTGGATTATGAGCCTAAATTTGAAATCGATAACTTAAAAAAATTGATTTCTATTTTAAGTTAAATATATATTTCGTTTATGAAAAAATTTATCTCCTATGGAAAGAATGTTTATAATAAAGAGGAAATATTTGCTGTAAACAATACTTTAAAAAAAACAACACAAATGGGTGTATCTGTTGCAACTTTTGAAAATAAAATTGCAAAGATTTTTGGTAAAAAATACGGAGTAATGGTTAATTCTGGATCTTCAGCATTAATATTAGCTTTAAAATGTTTAAATTTAAAAAAAGGAAGTGAAGTAATTACACCTTGTTTAAACTTTGGTACAGCGGTCTCATCAATTATATTAAATGATCTAGTTCCTGTTTTTGTCGATGTAAATGTTAGGACTTTGCAAATTAATCCAGATTTAATTAAAAAGAAAATTACCAAAAAAACCAAGGCTATCCTTGTACCAAATCTAATTGGTAATATTGCGGATTGGAAAAAGCTTAAAAATATTGCCTCAAAGGAAAAATTGCATTTAATAGAGGACTCAGCTGATACTTTGGGTGCAAAAATCAATAATGTATCTACTGGGACTTATAGTGATATATCAATTACAAGCTTTTATGGATCACATGTAATTAGCTGTGCTGGAAATGGGGGTATGCTTTTAACCAACGATAAAAAAATTTATGTTAAATCAAAGGTACTTAGAAGTTGGGGTAGACTATCATCATTGATTAAAGACTCAGAAAATATAAACAAAAGACTTGGGATAAAACTAAAAGGAGTTGAATATGATAGAAAATTTGTTTTTTCGGAGATAGGTTATAACTTTGAACCATCGGAGATAAGCGCATCGTTTGGATTAGTTCAATTAAAAAAATTTAAGTCTTTTAGCTCGATAAGAAATAAAAATTTTAAATTCCATTTCAACTTTTTTAACAGGTTAAAAGATTATTTTTTAACTCCAATAATAAATAAGGGTGTTTACACTAATTTTCTAGCATACCCAATAATAATCGTACCTAATAAGCTTTTTAACCGTAAAGAACTACAAATTTTCCTTGAGAAAAATAAAATTCAAACTAGGCCAATTTTTAGTGGAAATATTTTAAGACATCCGGCATTTTCAAATTTAATTTCAAGAAAGAATAAGTTAAATGAATTTGAAAATGCTGATTATATAATGAAAAATGGAATTTTAATTGGATGTCATCAAGGTTTAAGTATTAAAGATTTAAAACTTATTCATAATAAAATAAAAAATTTTATTAAAAATAAACGTGCAAGAAATTAAATATTCAATTATATGCTGTTATTATAACGAAATTAATTTGTTAAAAAATAAGTTTATTTCCTTTGTTGAAGAAGTTAAAAATTTTCCATTTTCTTATGAGGTGATTTTATGCGATAATAATTCAAATGATGGAACAACAGAGTATCTTAGAGAGTTAAAAAATAAAAATTTAGAAAAACTAAAGTTCATTTTTAATGACAAAAATTTAGGCAAAGGAGGTTCTATAAAAAAAGCTATAGATTTATCCTTAGGCAAATACATTGTAATTTTTGATTTAGATGAATATTTGTCTAAAGATTTAATTAAAGCTGATACAATTTTAACAGATAATAATCAAATTGATTTTTTGGTTGGTACTAGACTTAGACATCAAAAAAAATTTATTTATAAAAAAAATTATTATGGTGTAAGAATTATGACAATGTTGATAAATTATCTTTATAATACCCGTATTTCAGACGCTGCAGGAGCTACAAAGATATTTAAAAAATCTGTTTATAGTAATTTTAATATTAGTACCAGTGGATTTGATTTTGAATTTGAAGTTCTTTGTAAATTTGCAAAACAAGGTTATCAAGTCACTGAATTTCCGATAGAATATTATCCTAGATCATTTGAACAAGGAAAAAAACTAAGAGCATTTAAAGACGGATCACAAATTTTAAAAACAATTTTAAAAAGCTACTTTATTAAATGAAAAAAAACATACTTATCACTGGTGGTTTAGGAATTTTAGGTGCTGCATTAGTAAAAAAACTTAGTAAACAGAATTTTAATATTTTTATTATAGACAGGTCTAAAAATATAAAAAAGATAAAAGTTTTAGGACTGCACAACTTAAACAAAGTTAAGATTATAAAAGGTAATTTTATAAACTATAAATCAGTATTTAAGATTGTTAAAAACAAGAAAATAGGCACAATATTTCATTTAGGTGCTATTACACAAGTTATTGACGCTTATAAAAGTCCTGTTGAAACTTTTAATTCAAATATTATTGGAACTATAAATATTCTTGAAACTGTTAGAAATTTAAAAAAAAATATAAATATAATATTCAGTTCTTCAGATAAAGCCTACGGAAGTTTATCGGGAAATGCATACAAAGAAAATCACCAATTAAAAGGTAATTTTCCCTACGATGTATCTAAATCAGCCTCAGATTTGATTGTCCAGAGTTATGTAAAAACATATGGACTAAAGGCTGGCATAATTAGATCTGGAAATATTTATGGTCCAGGAGACTTGAATATGGATAGATTAGTCCCACATGTAATTATATCCACATTAAAAAATAAAAAATCAATATTAAGATCTAATGGAAAGTTGATTAGAGACTATATATATGTTGACGATGTAGCTAACGCTTATTTCTTATTGATGAGAAAAATGGCTAGCACAAAAGAAAATTTAAGAATTTATAACGTTGGTTCCAAAGAAAACTTTACAGTAATAGAGTTTGTAAAGTTAATGACCAAAAAGATAAATGGTCATGAGATATTTCCTATAATTAAAAACAATTCAAAAATTGAAATATACAGACAGAAACTAAATTATCAAAAAATTAAAAATGACTTAAATTGGTACCCTAAATCTAGATTTAATGAATCATTAATTAAAACAATAAGATGGTATAAAGATAATTTAAGTTTTTTTGATAGTAAATTCCTATAAAATCAATTAATTAAATAAAATGTATACAGTTTTTCTAGCTGGCGGAATGGGAACAAGACTTTCAGAAGAGACCACTAAAATCCCAAAACCGATGATTAAAATTGGAAACAAACCAATACTTTTTCATATTATGAAACATTACTCAAAAAGTAATTATAAAAAGTTTATAATTTGTGGAGGATATAAATGGAAGTATATTAAAAATTTTTTTAACAAATATAAAAATTTAGAAAAAAATGAAAAAGACTGGTTTGTTAATGTTGTTAATACTGGACTGAAAACTCAAACCGGTGCAAGAATAAAAAAAATCAAAAAATTCTTAGGTGATGAGAAAACATTTTTTATGACCTATGGAGATGGAGTTTCAAATGTTAATTTGAAAAAATTATTGAGTTTTCACAACAAACATAAAAAAATCGCAACATTGACAGCAGTCAGACCTTTACCTAGATTTGGAAATATAAAGCTTGATAAAAATAAAGTTTCAAATTTTAGCGAAAAAGATAGATTGCAAGAAGGATGGATTAACGGAGGCTTTTTTGTTTTAAATAAAGAAGTTTTTGACTACATTGATAGTAGAGAAAATTGTATTTTTGAAAGGAGCCCTCTTCAAAATTTGTCAAGAGATGGTCAATTAATGGCTTTTAAACACGAAGATTTTTGGCACCCAATGGATACACTTAGAGATAAAAATTACCTTAATAAGATTTGCAGAAATAGAAAATTTATTTGGAAAAAATAATTTTATATAATGCCAGTACAAAAAAATATTTATATTATAATTATTTCAGCGTTTTTGCTTTCGATTTTTACAAGTGTTTTAATAATAAAAAATTACGACAAATACGAAATTTCAACTGACGAAATTGAAAATCATAGAATTATTAAAGGTGATATACCAGATATTTGGATAGATGGACAAACAATTAAAAATGACCTTGAAGCGGGAAAAAATTATTTTGAATCAGGTAAAGAAATATTTAGATCCTATTTACCTCCAAGATTAATCGCACTTTATTCATATATATTTAATTACGACTTATTTGAAGATTGGGATCAAAGAATAATAAGCAGTGACAATTCAAAAATATTTTATTTGATTATTCAGTCCTTGCTATATTATTTTTCAATATTTATTTTTTTCAAAAAATTAATTAAATATTTTAACCCCAACATTTGTTTTTTTATAATTTTATTTTTATCTCTAGAACCCACAATATTTTTTTTTCATTCTACTTTTCACACTGAGTCAATTTTTTTTACAATGCAAATTCTAATGTTAACTCTGTTAATGGACGATATTGACAAAATTAGTAGAAGTATATTAATTGGAGTTTTACTGGGTATTATGTTTTTGCAGAAACTTGTTGCAATTTACTATATTATTCCAATTTTTATCTACTATATTATTAAATTAAAATATAAAGCTATAATCCCTTTTTTATTTGTCTTAATTTTTTATGTTTCAATTATTGGTCTAAATGGATATGGGAATT
This sequence comes from uncultured Pelagibacteraceae bacterium, assembly GCA_902571055.1. GTDB lineage: Bacteria > Pseudomonadota > Alphaproteobacteria > Pelagibacterales > Pelagibacteraceae > Pelagibacter. The sequence continues at coordinate 98,018 of CACGAM010000001.1, forward strand.
ATAAAAGAGCTGGAATTTTTTATTTTATGCCTCCATCTTCAAAAATAACACTTCATTTGTATTTTCCAAATATAATAATAAGTAAGGGAGAAAATATAAGTCCTAGTGAAGCAAAAAAGATTGTAGATACCAAAAAAATTGAGTGGATAAACAAAAACAACATAAATCTCAAAAATGAAAAAGACAGGATTATGTATTACAATTACCTACAAGATTTTTCAATTAAAACTCTAATTAAATATCCTGTAATCTCATTTAAATATATTGCTTGGAGAACGTTGCAGACAGGAATATTAAATCCTATTTATGTTTTAGAATTTTTTTATCATGAAAACGCAAAAAAACCGGAATATTTTTTAAATAGTAATTATAAAAAAATAAATTTACCTTTGAGAATAATTTATAGTGCTGCTTTATATACAATTGTAATAATTGGTTTCTTTTATTCTCTTAGAAGAATGTCCGTAGCTAATAATTTATTGCTAGTTTTATCCTCGGCTTATATGTTGGGTCTACTTGGTTGGGCAAATAATTCAAGATATATGGTTCCTATATTAATCTATTTCTCTATTTATTTTGGTCATGGAGTAATTTGTATTTCGGAAAAATTGAAAAAGAGAGAGACATAAATGACTAATTTGTCATATATCAAAATATATAAAATATTGATTTTATAAATCCTAACTTAAATAAAAATAATGCAAAATTACTTAGACCTACTTGCAAGAATTTTAGTTTCTATTTTATTTTTAATAAACGGCTATTTTAAAATAATAAACTACGAGGGAACTATAGAATGGATGGAAAGTTATAACATTGCTAGTTTTTTTTTAATTCCTGCGATAATTTTAGAGATAACTGCGCCGATATTAATAATTATAGGCTATAAAACTAAAATTGCAGCAACTTTGCTATTTTTATTCTGCTTGAGTACAGCTTTTATATTTCATCTAGATTTTTCAGATAATATGCAGGTAACTTCTTTTTTAAAAAACATTGCTTTGTCCGGAGGATTTTTATTGATTATAATAAATGGTGCTAAAAAATTTAGTTTTGATAATATGAAAAAATAATGGAACAGATAGAAGTAAACAAAATTATTGAGCCAATTCTTTCCTCCGACGGAGCAGGTGTAAAACTGAAGAGGAGCATAGGAGTTGAACCAAATTATTACGATCCATTTTTAATGTTAGATGAGTTTGGATCTGAAGATAAAGATGACTATATCGGTGGGTTTCCAGCTCATCCTCACAGAGGTATTGAGACTGTAACTTATATGCTTCACGGTGAATTTGAACATGAAGATAGCACAGGTTCAAAAGGTAAGATGAAAGCTGGCGATGTTCAGTGGATGAAAACAGGGAGTGGTATCATTCACTCTGAGATGCCAGCTATGACAGGAGGTAAATTACAAGGTTTTCAATTGTGGATTAATATGCCAGCAAGTCTTAAAATGTCTAAACCTGATTATATTTATATCAATTCAAAAGAAATGCAGCTTTATAAAGATGAAGAAAAACAAGTTAAAACTATAGCTGGTAAATTTGAAAATGCTGAGGGTCCTATCAAAGGTCACAACGTTGAACCAATTTATTTTGATGTGGAATTAAACAAAAATAAGTATTTTAATTTTTATTTACCTACAACTCATAATTCTCTTATATATTTAGTAAATGGTGAGATAAAAATAGGAGACAAGGACCATAAAAAAGCAGATGGTTCAAATTTAATTTTGTTATCAAAAGGAGAAAAGTTAAAAGTAAAAGCCATTACAAATGCTAAGTTTTTACTAATTGCTGGAAAACCTATAAATGAAAAAATTGCTAGAGGTGGCCCGTTTGTTATGAATACAAAATCCGAGATACTTGAGGCTGTAAATGATTTTCATAATGGAACTTTTGTGAAATAATGCATTCAGTAGAAATTAAAAAAACTGGCGGTCCTGAAGTTCTGGAAATCAAGGATATAAAACTATCGGAACCTAATTCTGGAGAAGTTTTAATTAAACAAACAGCAATTGGCTTAAATTACATTGATACTTATCATCGTTCGGGTCTTTACCCAGTACCCCTACCTTCTGGTATCGGGTTAGAAGGCGCTGGTATTATTGAAAAAGTTGGCCCTGAAACAAATGGTTTCAAAGAGGGTGATAAAGTTGCATATGCAGCAGCTCCAATTGGTTCCTATGCTACACACAGAATTTATCCGACTAAAAGTTTAATTAAAGTGCCAGATGGAATTGATCTTGAAATTGTAGCAGCAATAATGACAAAAGGCCTAACTACTTTTTATCTCCTACATAAGACTTATGAAGCTAAATCTGGTGAGACAATTCTATTTCATGCAGCTGCAGGAGGAGTGGGCCAAATTTTTTGTCAATGGGCAAAGAGTTTAGGCTGCAATGTAATCGGAACAGTTGGGTCAGAGGAAAAAATTGAAGTTGCAAAAAAATTTGGATGCTCACACGTAATTAACTACAATAAAGAAGATTTTCATAAAGAAGTAATGAAAATTACTAATGATGTGGGGTTACCAGTCGTCTACGATGGAGTGGGTAAAGTTACAATGGAAAAATCACTGTTATGTTTAAAAATGAGAGGTACATTTGTGTCATTTGGCAATGCGTCAGGAAAACTTGAACCATTAGATGTGGGAAAGTTAATTGCTCCAAAAGGTTTATTTTTAACAAGACCAAGTATAGCTCACTACACAGCAACAAGAGAAGAACTAGATGAAGCTGCATCAAAATTATTTGAAATGATTAAATCAAAAAAAGTAATTGTTGAATTATTTAAAAAATACTCTTTAAATGAGGTGATCCACGCTCATAAAGATTTAGAGAGCAGGAGGATAATTGGTCCAGCGATTATCACCCCTTGAATTTTACATCCATATCGGACAAGTGTAATTTAAGTGCCTTGGTAGATATTTGAATTTCTCTTATAAAAAAGATTATTGAAATCATCATGGATAGACAACATGATGCGAAAATTATTCTTGCAGAAAAAACTTCATCTAAATAAAGAGCAAATACTGTACCCATATTAAATAAAAAACCAAATGCTGCAAACAATATTGAAAATTTTAAAACACTTATTCTATTATTTAAATTGATGAGTTGGCTCTTCCATTCTGGTGGCGTATGTTTTTCAAAAACGTATTCGTCATGTATTTTTCTTATTAAGTTACTTAATGTATGAAATCTATTGCTATAAACAGCCATAATTAAAGGTATTGCTGGAAACATAAGTGCGGTTACTGTGTAGTCAATATTCATATTGATTCGGTTTGATAAAGTTGATTTGCTTTGTTATTTACAAATAAAATATGTCAGAAAAATTGCAAAGTTTCATAGATTTAACAAGGATAAAACGACCGATAGGTTATATGTTGTTATTTTGGCCATGCTTATGGGGTTTAACAATCGGTTACGATTTTAATAAAGATATTAATTTATTTATTTTTTACTTAATTTTATTTTTTTTGGGTTCAGTTTTAATGCGTTCAGCTGGCTGTATAATAAATGATATCGTCGATAGAAAATTTGATATTAAAGTAGAGAGGACAAAAAGTAGACCAATAGCTTCAGGTAAAGTGTCGGTTAAGGAGGGTTTACTTCTTTCATTGTTTTTATGTGTGATTGCATTAGCTGTTTTGCTGCAATTTAATAAATTTACAGTAGTTTTAGCAATAGCATCTATGCCTTTGGCGTTTACTTATCCTTATATGAAGAGGTTTACTTACTGGCCCCAACTATATTTAGGCATTACATTTAATTACGGTTTATTACTAGGATGGTCATCAATACAAAATAATATAACAATAGTTCCCTTTGTTTTCTATTTTGGGGCCATATTTTGGACATTAGGATATGACACTATTTATGGATTTCAGGACATAAAAGATGACGAAATTATAGGAGTAAAATCTACATCAATTAAATTTAAGAATAATCCAAAAATTTTTCTCATAATATGTTATCTAATTTCTATTATTTCTTTAATTCTAACCGGTTACTTAATGAAATTTAGTTTGGTATTTTATATATTTTTATTGTTTCCGATTTTACACCTGTTTATTTATCAAATTAAAAACCTCGACATAAATAATAATTTACAATGTTTAAAAATTTTTAAATCTAATAACTCTTTAGGAATGCTAATATTTTTAAATATTTTAATAGGAAAACTTATTTAGTTTATGGAAAATAAAATAATTCTAAAAAGACTATACAATAATTATACAAAAAAGTTTTTACCTAAAATTTTATTGTCAGTATTATTCTCGTTAATCGTTGCGGGTAGTACAGCTGCTATTGCTTGGTTACTAGATCCTGCGATCAAAAAAATATTTATCGATAAAGATGAAAAATTAATTTTAATTATACCTATAGCAATAATTTTGGCTTTTTCTTTAAAAGGAGGTTCATTATATTTAGCAAAAACAATATTAATTAGAACTGCTCAAGAAATTACGAAAATTATTCAAATGCAAGTTATGAAGTCGCTTATAACAGCAGATACTGAGGTAATTGACAAAAAGCACACCGGTAAGTTCATTTCTCATTTAACTTTCGATGTGACTTTAATTTCGAGACTTGTAAGTAATGTTATTTTGAATTTAACAAAAGACAGTTTTACTCTCATAGGACTTTTAATTGTGATGTTTTATCAAAACTGGAAGCTTGCTTTTTTTGCAATTATTATGATCCCTTTAGCAACTATTGCTGCACGTTCGCTTGGTAAAAGGATAGGTAAAGTCACAGTTGAGGCGGCTGATAGAACAGGAGAACTTAGTACCTATTTAATAGAAATATTTAAAAATCATAAGATGATAAAAATTTTTCAAAAGGAAAAATACGAATTCGGTAGAACAGAAAAATTTATAAATAATCTTAAAGACAAAGTAGTAAAAATAGAGACTGTTTTAGTAAGAGCCTCGCCAATTATGGAAACACTTACTGGTTTAATGATTGCACTTTTAATTTTCTATTCTGGAAAACTGATAATGAACGGAGAGCTTGGTTTAAATAATTTCTTTTCTTTTTTAGCTGCTATGATGCTTGCTTATCAACCAGTAAGATCTTTGGCAACTTTAAACATGAGTTTAAATCAGGGACTTGCCGCAGCAAAAAGAATTTTGCCATTAATTGACACTGAAAATAAAATTAAAGAATTAGAAAATGCAAAAGAATTAAAAATAAGTAAAGGTGAAATTAGATTTGAGAAAGTAAATTTTAAATATAATAAAGATGAAGGAGAAGTTTTAAATGATGTTGATATTTTTATAGAGGGAGGTGAGATGACTTCATTAGTTGGTCATAGTGGCGCTGGTAAATCATCTTTATTAAACTTAATCCCAAGATTTTATGACAGAGATAATGGTGATATTAAAATAGATGAGCAATCAATTTACAAAACTAAAATAAGATCACTAAGATCAAATATTTCATTAGTCGCACAGGACATAACACTTTTTGACGATACTATCAGGAATAATATATTATACGCTAACCCTGTTGCTTCAAATGAAGAACTAAATGAAGCAGTAGAATTTTCTTACTCAAAAGAATTTATTGAAAAATTACCTAACAAATTTGAGACTTTAATTGGAGAAAATGGAGTAAGACTATCAGGTGGTGAAAAGCAAAGAATATCTATTGCAAGAGCGATGCTGAAGAGGAGTTCAATTATTCTATTGGATGAAGCAACATCATCTCTGGATTCAGATACAGAGACAAAAATTCAAGAAGCTATTAAAGTTTTAACAAATAATAAAACTACAATTGTTATTGCCCATCGATTATCAACCATAAAAAATTCAAAAAAAATATATGTTATAGATCACGGTAAGATTGTTGCAGACGGAAATCATGAGCATCTTCTAAAAAATTCTAAAATTTATAAAAATTTCTACGAGAAACAATTAAGAAAAGATTAAATGTTTTTTTTGTATAGATTAATAATAAATACTATTTTAATTTTATCACCAATTATAATTATTTTTCGAATTCTCAAGAACAAGGAGGATCCTAGTAGATTTATAGAAAAATTAGGTATATTTGAAAAAAAAAGTATTAAAGGTAAACTTATTTGGTTTCATGGCTCGAGTGTGGGGGAAATTTTAAGTATAATTCCTTTAGTTGAAAAATTTGAAAAAAATAAAAATATAAAAAATATTCTAATTACATCTAATACTTTTAGCTCATCAAAAGTGTTAAAAAAGTTTAGACTTAAAAAGACTATTCACCAATTTCTACCAATAGACTCTAGGATATTAGTTAAAAAATTTTTATCTAATTGGGAACCTTCAGCGGCAATTTTTATAGAATCAGAAATTTGGCCAAACTTCATTCATGAAATTAAGCGAAAAAGAATACCATTAATTTTAATAAACGCCAGAATGACTAAAAAAACTTTTTTAAAGTGGAATAGTTTGAAAAATTTTTCAAAATCAATTTTTAATAAGTTTAATTTAAACTTATCTCAAAATAAAGAGACTATGTTTTTTTTAAAAAAACTAGGATCTAAAAACATTAAAAACTTTGGGAATTTAAAATTCTCAGAAAATAAATCAATTAAAGATAATAATATTAAATCTAAAAAATTATTAAAATTTTTTAAATCGAAAAATTTTGTATTTGGAGGAATAAGTACACATTCTGGAGAAGAAGAATTTTGTGGTAAAATACAAACACTTATAAAGTATAAAATTAAAAATAGTTTAACCGTCATTATTCCACGACATATCGATAGATGTGCAGATATAATTATGCGTTTGCAGAATTTAGGATTAAAAGTACATCTTCACAGTGACAAGTCGAACATAGATAAAAAAACAGATATTTATCTTGTAGATAGCTTTGGTGAAACAAATTCGTTTATAAATCAATGTAATATTGTATTTTTAGGTGGTTCTATGATTAAGCGCGGAGGACAAAATCCATTAGAGGCTGTAAGGTTAAAATGTAAGGTTTTACATGGACCTTATACTTATAATTTTAGTGAGGTATATGCTTTGTTGAAAAATCTTAATTTGTGTTTTTTAGTTAGGCATCCAAATGAAGTAATAAATCATCTAAATTTCACAAAAAACAAAAAAAACAAAATAAATAAAAATTTTATCAATTTGAATTCTTTAGGTAAAAAAATTCTTAAGGACAATTATAATGAAGTATTAAAATATATTTAATGCAATTTAAAAAACCTAAATTTTGGGATAAAAACAGGCAAACAATATTTTCACTAATTTTATTTCCTTTAAGTATAATTGTATATTTTGTCGCAAAATTAAAACGTTTAAAAAAAGGAAAAAAGTTTAAATTTCCAATTATATGCATAGGAAATGTTTATTTAGGTGGCACTGGAAAAACTCCTATTTCAATAGAAATATTTAAAATTTTAAGCTCGATTAATAAAAAACCCGTTTTTATTAAAAAGTTTTATCCATATATTCATGACGAAATAAATATTCTCAATAAAATTGGTCCAGTAATTTCTGAAAAAAGTAGGATTAAATCTTTAAAAAGTCTAGATAATTCAAATTACGAAGTTGCTTTACTAGATGACGGGTTTCAAGATACAAAATTTTTAAAAGATTTATCCATTGTTTGCTTTAATGAAAATAATTGGATTGGAAACGGTAATATAATTCCCTCGGGCCCGTTGAGAGAGTCATTAGATGCTTTAAAATATGCAGACTGTATAATGATAAAAGGCAAAAAAGATCAAAAAAAAGAGAGACAATTATTAAATTATAATAAAAACTTACAGTTTTTTTATTTTGATTATAATATTGAAATTGATAATTCAATTAGAGAAAAAAAATTTGTAACTTTTGCAGGAATTGGCAACCCAGAAAGTTTTTTTGAATTGCTTACAAGAAACAATTTAAATGTGATAAAAAAAATTATTTTTCCTGATCATCATAAATTTACAAATAATGATTTAGATAAAATTATAAATTTTGCTAACGAAAATAATGCAATAATATTAACAACAGAAAAAGACTATGAAAGAATTGAGCATAAATATAAATCATTAATTTATTTCACAAAATTAAGTGTCAAAATTGAAAAATTAGATGTCTTTAAAAATTTAATAAAGGAGAAAATATGAAATCAGTAAGATATTTTTTCGAGTATATTATTATCAAATTTTTATTTTTTATATTTAGTTTACTTGGATATTCTAGAGCGTCAAATATAGGTGAGAAAATTGGAAAACTTTTTGGACCATTAATTAGAGATAACAAGAAAATATTGCATAATTTAGAAGAATGTAATATCGGCAACAATGATCATGATAGAACCGTTATAGTAAGTGAGATGTGGGGCAACTATGGAAGAATACTAGCTGAATATCCTTTTATAAAACATTTCAGAAATTCAAATTTAAGTAAATATATTACATTAGAGGGAAAAGATATTTTAGATGAGATTATAAGAGAAAAGAAAAGTGTAGTTTTTATTTCAGCACATTTTAATAATTTCGAATTAATGGCATTGTGTCTTGAAAAAGCAGGAATAGATTTAGCTGCAATATACAGACCTTTAAACAATTTTTTTTTAAATAATACCATGGAAAATATAAGAAAAAAATATATCTGCAGAAACCAGATAAAAAAAGGTAAGTCTGGAAGTAGAGAAATATTAAAATTTATAAAACAAAATTTTTCGATTGCACTGATGATTGATCAAAGAGTAAGTGAGGGCGTGAAAAGCAATTTTTTTAACAGATTAGCACTAACAACAAGTATACCAGCGCAAATTATTAAAAAATATGACCTTGAGATTGTCCCTGTTTATATTGAGAGAAAGAACAAAATATATTTTAATATGAGTATAGATAAACCAATTAAATTTAATAATAAATCTGAGATTGTTGATATAACTAATAGATTAAATAATGTTATAGAAAAAAGAATTTTAAGTAATCCCAGTCAATGGATATGGACACATAATCGTTGGAAATAGTATGAGTTTATTTATATTTTTGTGATGCTTCCTTATAAGAAAAATAGGCTTCCTGTTTATCGACATTCCAATATGTAAGTTTTTCTAAACTAATTTCCTTTCCAGATACTGCACAAACAACATGATCTCCGTGTTCTATAACTTCGTAATTATTTGGCAAATATTTTAATTTTGCTAATTTTTTAAACATTTTTAGTTTATAAGTTAATACATGAATATTGTAATAATTGGAAGTGGAGGAAGAGAGCATGCACTATGCTATAAGCTATTAAAATCTTCTAAGATTAATAAAATATATTGTATACCAGGTAATGCTGGTACTGATGAAATTGCGACAAATATTTTTGCAGATATAAATGATTTCGATGAAATATATAAAATTGTTTTAAAATTAAATGTAGAACTTATAGTAGTTGGTCCTGAGATACCTTTGGTTAATGGAATTGTTGATTACTTTGAGAAAAAAAATATAAAAATATTTGGCCCCAATAAAAAGTGTTCTCAGTTAGAAGGATCAAAATTTTTTATGAAGAACATCTGTAAAAAATATAATATTCCTAGCGCTAAATATTTTGAAATATCAGATATCAATCAGATAGAAAAATTCTTAAGTAGTGTTTCATTTCCAGTCGTCGTAAAATCAGATGGACTTGCTGCAGGTAAAGGAGTAACGATATGCAATAATCTAGATGAAGTATTAAAAGATGTTCAAGAAATATTGGATGGTAAGTTTAAATCTTCAAACAAAGTGTTTATTGAGGAGTTTTTAGAGGGTGAGGAACTAAGCTACTTTGTTATTACAGACGGATATGATTATAAATGTTTAGGAACTGCACAAGATCACAAGAAAATTGGAGAGGGAGATGTTGGTTTAAACACTGGTGGCATGGGTGCTTATTCGCCTTCAAAAATTATTAATAATAAACTAGAGAATAAAATCCAAAAAGAAATAATTGAGCCAACATTAAATGGTTTAAGAAAAGAAGGACTAATTTATAAAGGAATTTTATATGCGGGGTTAATGATAAATAATGGTGAACCAAAGTTGATTGAGTATAATATTAGGTTTGGCGACCCTGAATGCCAAGTATTAATGATGCGTCTCAATAGTGATCTTCTCGAAATTTTAATTTCTACACTTGAAAATAAAATTCTTGAGCAAAAAATTACATGGAGTGAAAATGACTCAATAACAGTTGTTGCAGCAAATAAGGGATATCCTGAGCAATATAAAAAAAATAGTATTATTAAAAATTTAGATACAATAAAAGTTGATGACAATCAGCAAATATTCCATGCTGGGACTACTAGAGACAAAGATGGAAAGATTTTGGCTACAGGTGGAAGAGTTTTAAATTCAACAGTTTTGTCAAAATCGCTCAGTGTTGCAAGAAAAAAGGCAAATGAAATTTTAGAGAATGTGAAATGGGAAAACAAATATTATAGGAAAGATATTGGTTTTAGAGTAATTGATAAGTGAGAATAATTGGAGGACTTTCAAAAGGAGTAAGGTTATTTCAGCCAAAAGATAAGGAAACAAGACCTCTAAAAGATTTAACAAAAGAATCTATCTTCAATACATTAATCCATAATAATGATTTAAATATATCTTTTCAAAATTTAAGTATTTTAGATATTTTTTCAGGAACAGGCTCTTTTGGACTTGAGTGTATTTCTAGAGGAGCTAGTAAAGTATTTTTTGTAGAAAACTATTTACCTGTAATTGAGATATTAAAAAAAAATATAAATAAGTTAAAATTCAACAATAATTGTGAAATAGTCAATAAAGATTTTATAGATAGTAATTTAGAAACAATTAAAAATAAGAAATTTAATTTAATCTTTATTGATCCACCTTTTAAAATAAATAATCTAGATTTAATTTTAGATAAAATAATTCATTCCAAACTTTTGGATATTATTGGGGTAATAGTAATTCACAGACATAAAAATTCTAACGATAAAATACCAAGCGAACTAAAGATGGTGAAAACTAAAAATTATGGATTATCAAAAATAATCTTCCTAAAGTTTGCTTAGCAATCTCTTTGTTTCGATTTTAATTAATTCAACAGATGGTTGATCTAGAGGGTTTACCTTTAATGCATGTCCTAAAAGAATAGTTTCTAACACACAAAAACAAAATAGTTCTCCGAGAGTGTTTTCATCTTTTTTTTTAATATTAAATGAACGAAAAGGTATATTTTTTTTTCTAAAAATGTTTTGCGTCGATTTTTCTTGTGCTTCTAAAATTTCATTCAAATTTTTATTTTTTAGATATTTTTTATCATCAAGAATAAATTTATTATCCTGTTTATTACTAGTTTTAGATGTAACGTTAAAAAACGTAAAAAAGCAATTTTTCGGACCATCTAAATATAGTTGTAACAGGCTATGATTATCTTTAGGCATTGATGAAATTATAGGTGTAATACCTTTGGATTTTTTACCTAACGATTCAGCTGTTAATTGTTGATACCATTTAAAAAAGTTTTCAGAGCTTTCATCGTAATTTAAAAAGATAGAGTTTTTTTTATTTTTTTTTACATAATGAATTATATTTTCAACATTGATTATTAAATTTTCTAAAAATCTTTTATTTTTTATTAAATAGTTGAATTTTTTAAATTTTTTTTCGTTTAAACCCATAAGCTCAGCAGGCAACATTCCGACTTCAGACAAAACAGAATATCTGCCCCCAATATAATTTTTATGTTCAAATATATCGCTTTTTATTTTATTAGATAATCGTCTAAGATAATTATTTGTATTTTCTGTTATAATAATATTTTTATTATTTTTATTTTTAAGAATTATATTAAAATTTGAAATTGTTTCTAAAGTTTCACCAGATTTAGATACAACAATATTTGGCATTTTTTTTAAATTTTTAATTTGTGGAATTAGATTATTGTGAAAGTAAAAGTTTTTTTTAATTTTATGTCTTAAAAATTGATATATAGCCTCTGTTCCTAAAATAGATCCACCCATACCAATTAATCGAAAGTCTTTATAAAATTTATATTTATTAATGTCTTTTTTTGAATAGCTGTACTTGAAACTTTTAGTAAAACTTTTCAACAAAGGGTAATTTTTCAACCACTCATATTTTTTTAGATTATTTGTTTTTGCTTTGATATTTTTAATTTTTTTATTTTTAAAATTAACAAAAGTTATGTTTTTTGAGAACATTACTAATTAATTTTTTCTATTATTGCTTGTTCTAAACTTTTAGATTTGTTATTTTTTGATTTCTTAACTTTTGTAGAAACTTTTAATTTATCTTTTAAGCCACTTTCAGGCTCCTTTGTTTCAATTATATTTTCATCTAATGGAACTGGTAATTCATTAAAATCTGGCGGCATAGATAAAGGATTTTTTTTTTGAACAAGAAATTCGTCGCTTCTTTCTCCCCTACTTTTTCCTTGTAACGCATCTTTGGTCCCTTGACATGATGTGGCAAAGAAACAAACAATAATTAAAAATAAATTTATAATATTTTTCATTTACTAAGTTTTTTATAATCTAATATTTCCATAAAAATAAGGCAAGTAATTCCTATAGAAATAAAAATATCAGCAACGTTAAATACAAACCAATGATAACCATTAAAATTAATATCTATAAAATCTGGGACTGCAGAGTAGTAAAATCTGTCGAAAAGATTCCCAAATGAGCCCCCTAATATGACTATATATATTATCCTTTTAATACTTTTAGATGCTACCGCTAAGTAGATTAATATAAAATTTATTAATAATATTATAAATGTAATAGCATTATATAAAAAATTATCACTGAAAGATAAAAGACCAAAACCAATACCAGTATTCCATATCAGTATTATATTTAAAAATTCGTTTATATAAATATTCAGCTCCTCGTTATTAGCAATATTTAGTATATAAATTTTTGATATTCGATCTAATGTAAAAATTGAGAAAAAAAGAAAAAAATAAAATACGTATTTGCTATAAATTGATTTGTTCATATCAAGTTATTTCACCATGCCGCTCACATTTGTTCTCTGTTATTTTCCAACATACAAGAAAGCCGCTCACATTTATTCTCTCTTATTTTCCAACATAAATTACATTTTTTCCCATTTGCCTTTGTGGTTGAAGCCTCAAAAGCATTTTTAATTGAACTATCCTCATAGACATCAACTTTTGACGTAATTAGCAACTCTTCAAAATCAAAATTACTAAATTTTTTATAAAGTTTATTGTCTAATTTAATATCTACTTTTGCCTCTAAACTTGAACCAATGATTTTTTCAGCTCTTTTGTTTTCTATACTTATATTGCAATGATCCCTAATTTTAATAAGTTCTAACCATTTTTCCTCTAATGACTTATTTTTCCATTCCGCAGGAACTTTTGGGAAATTTTCAAGATGAATACTTTTTCCATCTTTATTTATTATTTTATAAATTTCTTCTGTGGTAAAAGTAAGTATAGGTGCAAACCATTTTAATAAGCAATTTATAATTACGTTAAGTACTTCGATACAGCTTTTTCTTTTTTTTGAAGATTTTGTATCACAATAAAGCGTGTCTTTTCTTATATCGAAATAAAAAGATGATAAATCTACAGTGCAAAAATTTAATAATTCTTTGTAAAGATTATGAAAATTATAAATATTAAAATTGTAATGAAACTTAGTATTTAATACTTGAATTTTATTAAGCATAATTTGCTCAAGCTCTGGGAGCTCATTAACTTTAATATTATTAAAATCTAAGTCTATTACCTCATCATTTAAGTTTCCAAGAAGGTATCTGAATGTATTTCTTATTTTTCTATATGCTTCCGCATGTTGTTCCAAAATTGAATAATCTATTCTAAGATCTTCAGCATAGTTTGAAGCTGCAACCCAAATTCTTAAAATATCGGCACCATATTTTTTTAATATTTCCTCAGGTGATATTGTATTCCCAGCAGATTTTGACATTTTGTGACCTTTGCCATCTACAACAAACCCGTGTGATAAAATGCTTTCAAATGGTGCTTTACCTCTCGTTCCACAAGATTGAAGTAAAGACGAGTGAAACCAGCCTCTATGTTGATCTGATCCCTCTAGGTACATTGATGCAGGCCATTTTAGATCCTCTCTTTTTTCCAATACAAAGGAATGTGTTGAGCCACTATCAAACCATACTTCGACGATGTCATTTAATTTTTCGAAATCTTCCGCTTTATATTTATCTCCTAAAAATTTTTGTGGGTCGTCTGAAAACCAACAATCAGAGCCTTCTTTTTCATAAATATTTGCGATATTTTCAAAGACATCATCATCGATAAGTACATTATTAGTTTTTTTTGAAATAAATATTGGTAACGGCACACCCCACACTCTCTGTCTAGAAACACACCAATCTGGTCTTGTTTCTATCATTGACTTTATTCTCTCCTTGCCTTTACTTGGATAAAATATTGTTTCGTCTAAAGCTTTTAAAGCTTTTTTTCTCAAACCATGGCTTTCCATTGAAATAAACCATTGTTGTGTTGCTCTATGCACTAGCGGAGCTTTAGACCTCCAAGAATGAGGATAAGAATGATTAAGTTTGCCATTAGCAAGAAGTTTCTTCTCACTTTTGAGTTTTTCTATAATTATAGGATTAATTTTAAAAATGTGCTGTCCCTCAAATAATGGAATATGTTTTGTATATTTACCGTCATCATCAACAGTTTCTAATGCTTTGATATCATGTTTGAGACATAGATTAAAATCATCAGGGCCGTGACTTGGTGCGCAATGCACAATGCCTGTCCCTTGTTCAATTGTAACGAAACGTGCTTCCAACATAGGTACATCATAGTCAAATCCATCACTTATAAATGGATGCGAACAGATAGTGCCTTCAAAATTCCCACCTTTTATCTCTTTGATAATTTTATAATTTTTAATATCACAATCTTTTATTACATTTTCTAAAAGGTCTTTAGCTACAACAATTTTTCTATTCTTAAAATCGTTATCATCATTTAATTTAATAACTTGATAAGTTAAATTTTCATTATATGCCAAAGCTTTATTTGCTGGAATTGTCCATGGAGTGGTTGTCCATATTACAATTTCAGAATTTTCTAAATCCTTTATATTTGTTTTTTTTATATTAAATGAAACATAAATCGTATCTGAGGTATGATCCATATACTCTACCTCGGCATCTGATAAAGCGGTTTTTTCTACTGTAGACCAAAGTACTGGTTTATAGCCTTTATAAAGACTCCCTTCTTTCAAAAACTTACTCAATTCTCTTACTATTTGAGCTTCTGCATCGAAGCTCATTGTTGAATAATAATTTTCCCAATCTCCTACAACTCCTAATCTTTTAAATTGATCTTTGTGGGTTTTTATCCATTTATTTGCAAAATCTCTGCACTCTTTTCTAAATTCAACAATAGGAATATCGTTTTTATTTTTTTTATTTTTTTTATATTGCTCTTCAATTTTCCATTCTATAGGAAGTCCATGACAATCCCATCCTGGAACATAAACTGAATCCTTTCCATTCATTTGATGAAATTTAGTTATAATGTCTTTTAAAATTTTATTTAAAGCTGTTCCCATGTGAATATTACCATTGGCATATGGGGGTCCATCATGAAGTATGAATTTCTCTTTTCCTTTTGTACTTTCACGTAAACTTTCATACAATTTTATCTGATCCCAATACTTAATTAAATTTGGCTCTTTATTTGGCAAATTAGCCTTCATAGAGAAAACTGTTTTTGGTAAATTTATATGTTCTTTGCTCATAATTTTTTATTTAACTCTTTTTTACTTACTAAAATATCTTTGTCGATTTGTTTTTTAAGCTGATCAATGTTTTTAAATTTTTTTTCACCTCTAATAAAGCTAATAAACTCTACTTTCAATTTTTTATTATAAATGTTCTTTGAAAAATTAAATATATTTACTTCTAACAAAAGTTTTTTTTGATTAAAAGTTGGTCTATATCCTATATTAGCAATGCCGTTGTATTTTTTATTATTTTTTCCTATTTTGACTTTCACTGAGTATACGCCGGGCTTTGAGATTATATAATCAACTATATCTATGTTGCATGTAGGAAAGCCAATTTGTCTTCCCATTCTTCTACCTGTTTTAACTAAACCCTCGATAGACCAGTTTCTATCTAAATATTTATTCGCAACCTTTATTTTTCCTTCAGACAGATATTTTCTAATTAAAGTGGAAGATACAATTTTGAGATTTTTTTTTAACGGAGAAGGATTAATTATTTTATATCCATATACTTTTTCAAACTGTTTTAAAGAGCTTACGTCACCCTCTCTTTTATTACCAAATCTAAAATTGTCACTAACAAAAATATATCTTGGTTTAATTTTTTTATACAAAACATTTTTTATAAAATTTTTATATTTGGTATTTGAAAATTTTTTATCAAATTTTTTGTTAATAATAAAATCAATATTATATGATTTTAAAATTTCTATTTTTTGATTGAAATTTGAGATTCTATAATTCTTAAATTTTGGATTAAAAAACATTTTTGGTATAGGATCAAAGGTAATCACTCCTAATTTTAGTTTTTTTCTTAACTTATATTTTCGTGCTATTTTGAATAATTTTTGATGTCCAATATGTAATCCATCAAAATTACCAATTAAAATTATTGAATTATTAAATTTCCTAGAAATATTAAAATCTTTATATATTTTTAAGTTTTTTACCATTTCAAATAAGACTGTAAATAGTCAACCCTCACGTTATGATTTTTAAATGTTAAACTTAAATTTGTTTCGTTTTTATGAATTCCACTTGAAATAAAAAGTGAACTAAAATTTTGTAAATTTGCCCCTTTAATATCTGTATTAAGATTATCTCCAATACATAAAATTTTTTTATTTTTAATTTTAGCGGATAACTTATATACAAGTGGATAAGGCTTGCCAAAATATTTTACTTTTCCTCCTTCTTCCTCAAATATTTTCGCAATAGTTCCTGCACAATATTCACGCTTATTACCTCTATCAACTATCAAGTCAGGATTAGTACATATCATTTCAAGTTCTTTTTTATTTTTTAATAAATTCTTATAATAATTTAGATCTTCGAAATATTCATCAAATAAACCTGTGCAAAGTAAAAATTCGCTATCGCTAATATTTTTTACCTTATTTTCTTTAAAAGAAAAAAATAAATCAAAATCTCTTGGCGGGCCAATATGAAAAAATTTCGATTGTTTGCTCTTTTCATTTAAAAACCTCAATGCAGCTTCTCCAGAAGTATAAACTTTTTCACAATGTAAATTTGCTAATCCCATTTGTTTTAAAAAATTAATAACAGTTGAATTTGGTCTAGGCGCATTAGTTAAAAGTACATATTCTTTATTTTTGTCATTTAACTTCTCTAAAACATTAATTGCATCTGGATAAAGCTTAATACCATTATGTACTACCCCCCAGATATCGATAAAGAAAAGATCAAACTCGTCAACAATAGAACTAAGGCCTATTTGCTCTAAATTTACAGTCATTATTATGATATAACTCAAAAAAACCAATTTTTCTTGGTTTTTTAAGGTCTTTATATTTTTTAAGATATCTTGAAATAATAGCTATCTGTATCTATATGAATTCAATATTTAAAGGAGTTTTTATGAAATTTAAACCTTTGCACGACAGAGTGCTTATTGAAGTATTAGACAGCAGTGAAAAAACTGCTGGCGGGATTATCATACCAGATACAGCTCAAGAAAAACCTCAAGAAGGTAAGGTTGTTGCTGTTGGTGGTGGAGCAAAAACAGAAGATGGAAAAATCATACCTATGGATGTCAAAGTAGGTGATAAGGTTTTGTTCGGCAAATGGTCTGGTACAGAAGTTAAAATTGACGGCAAAGAATACAATATAATGAAAGAGTCAGACATTATGGGTATTTCGTCAGGTAAATAATTTAAAGTAAGGAGAAAGTTAAATGGCAAAAATAGTTAAATTCGATTCAGAAGCAAGATCAGCAATGTTAAAGGGTGTTGATATACTTGCTAACACAGTAAAAACTACCTTAGGTCCAAAAGGAAGGAATGTAGTAATTGATAAGTCCTACGGTGCACCTCGAACTACAAAAGATGGCGTAACTGTAGCAAAAGAAATTGATTTAGATGACAAATTTGAGAATATGGGTGCTCAGATGGTCAAAGAAGTTGCTAGTAAAACAAATGACGAGGCTGGTGATGGAACTACCACTGCAACAATATTAGCACAAGCGATTGTTAAAGAAGGTTGTAAATATGTTACTGCTGGAATGAACCCCATGGATGTAAAAAGAGGTATCGATGCAGCTGTTGAACAAGTTAAAGAGAAACTTATTTCCTCAGCAAAAAAAGTAAAAGATAGTGATGAGATAGCTCAAGTAGGTACAATTTCTGCAAATGGTGATAAAGAAATTGGAAATATGATTGCCAAAGCAATGCAAAAAGTTGGTAATGAAGGTGTAATCACAGTTGAGGAGGCTAAGGGAATAGAAACAGAGCTTGATGTTGTAGAAGGAATGCAATTTGACAGAGGATATCTCTCTCCCTATTTCATTACTAATGGTGATAAGATGACAACAGAACTAGAAAACCCTTTAATTCTGTTACATGAAAAAAAATTAACAAATCTTCAGCCAATGGTTCCACTTTTGGAAGCTGTTGTTCAAGCAGGAAGACCTCTTATGATTATATCAGAAGATGTTGAGGGTGAGGCTTTAGCTACATTAGTTGTTAATAAACTAAGAGGTGGTTTGAAAGTTGTTGCAGTAAAAGCCCCAGGTTTTGGTGATAGAAGAAAAGCAATGTTGGAAGATATTGCAATATTAACTGGAGGACAGGTAATTTCTGAAGATTTAGGTATTAAACTTGAAAATGTAAAACTTACTGATTTAGGTTCTGCTAAAAGAGTAAAAGTTGACAAAGAAAACAGCACAATTGTCAGTGGCTCTGGGAAAAAAACAGATATTGAAGCTAGATGCAATTCAATCAAACAACAAATTGACGAGACAACTTCTGATTATGATAGAGAGAAACTTCAAGAAAGATTGGCTAAACTTGCGGGTGGAGTTGCTGTTATAAAAGTCGGAGGCGCAACTGAGGTAGAGGTCAAAGAGAGAAAAGACAGAGTTGAAGATGCGCTCAATGCTACTAGAGCTGCAGTTGAAGAAGGTATTGTTGTTGGCGGAGGATGTGCATTGTTATATGCATCACAAGATTTAGATAAGTCTGTCAAAGTAAAAGGTGATGATCAGAAAGCCGGCGTAGATATTGTAAAAAGCGCACTACAAGCTCCAATAAGACAAATCACAAAAAATGCAGGTGTTGACGGATCTGTTATTGTTGGAAAACTTCTTGAGACAAATAAAACCTCTAACGGTTATGATGCGCAAACTGAACAATACGTAGATATGTTCAAAGAAGGCATTATAGATCCTGTTAAAGTAGTTAGAACAGCACTACAAGACGCTGCTTCTATATCTGGTCTATTAGTTACAACAGAAGCTATGATTGCTGACAAACCTGAGGAGAAGGATGCTGGACCAGCTGGAATGCCTCCTGGAGGAATGGGTGGCATGGGTGGTATGGGTGGAATGGGAATGTAATCCCCATTAATCTCAAACAAAAATTCAAAAAGGGCAGTTTTTACTGCCCTTTTTTTTTGTCTTTAAAAGAATCAGATAAAACTAGTATGAAATAAATAAATATATATAAAGCGCGTCTATGAATTCAGAAATAAGAAATATAACAATCATTGCCCACGTTGATCACGGTAAAACTACTTTAATTGATAGTTTAATGAAACAAAGCGGTTCATTTAGAGAAAATGAAGTAGTTGATGAAAGATTGATGGACTCAGGCGAATTAGAAAAAGAAAGAGGAATTACAATTCTTGCAAAACCTGCCTCAATTAATTGGAAAAATTCAAGAATAAATATAATAGATACTCCAGGTCACAGAGATTTTGCTGCAGAAGTTGAGAGAGTTCTAAGTATGGCTGACGGCGCTTTATTATTGATTGATTCAGCCGAGGGTGTAATGCCACAGACTAAATTTGTATTATCAAAAGCGCTTAAACAAGGTTTAAAACCAATAGTTATAATTAATAAGTTAGACAAACCAGATCAAAGAGCAGATGAAGTGCTTGACGAAACTTTTGATTTATTTGTTAACCTTGAGGCAAATGAAGAACAATTAGATTTTCCTGTTTTATATGCTAGTGGAAGATCTGGATGGGCATGTGAAGAAATAAATGGAGAAAGAAAAAATCTTCATCCGTTAATGGACTTAATAATAAAACACGTAAGTCCACCAAAGTTCGATAAATCAAAACCGTTTGCTATGCTATCTACCCTACTCTATCCAGATAGTTTTTTAGGAAGAAGTTTGATCGGGCGAATTTCACAGGGTACTGCAAAGGCAAATCAGAATATTAAGGCAATAGATTTAAAAGGGAATAAAGTTGATGAAGGGAGACTTACAAAAATTTTTAGATATGAGGGAACGAAGAAAGTCCCAATAGATACAGGTGAAGCAGGAGACATTGTAGTTATTGCAGGATTAGAAAAAGCAAATGTAGCTGACACTATATGTGATCTTGATATCAATGATCCAATACTAGCAACACCAATTGACCCTCCAACAATGGCAATTCAAATTACTGTAAATAGTTCTCCACTTGCTGGTACCGAGGGAAATAAGCTTACTAGTACTCAAATAAGAGGCAGATTAATTAGCGAAGCGCAGAACAATGTAGGTATCTCTTTTTCTGAGAATGACAATAAAGATTCCTTCGAGATAAGTGGAAGAGGAGAATTGATGCTTGAAATTTTATTAACTCAAATGAGGAGAGAGGGATTTGAACTAACAGTTAGCCCCCCTAAAGTTTTATTCAAAATAAATGACAAAGGTGAAAAACAGGAGCCCATCGAGGAGATAACATTGGATCTTGACGAGGAATTTTCGTCTAGAATTATAGACTCGATGAATAGAAGAAAGGGAAAATTAATTGATTTAAAAGATACTGGAAAAAATAAAAAAAGATTAATTTTTCATGCTCCAACTAGAGGATTGATGGGATACACGAGTAGGTTTTTAACTCTAACAAAGGGAACAGGTGTTATTAATAGAATTTTTCACTCATATGGAGCCTTTGAGGGCGACATGGATAGCAGAAAAAATGGGGCATTAATTTCTATGGATAAAGGGAAAGCAGTGGCTTTCGCTATATTTAATTTACAGGCTAGAGGTGAGATGTTTGTAACACATAACGATCCAGTTTATGCGGGTATGATTGTTGGGTTAACTCCGAAACCTGGAGATTTAATAATTAATGTTATGAAAGGAAAAAAACTTACAAATATGAGAACTCAAGGCACTGATGAGAATGTAGTGCTTACACCGGTAAGAAAAATGTCAATAGCTGAACAGTTGAGTATTTTAAATAGTGATGAAGCGCTAGAAATTACACCAAAGTCTTGCCGATTAAGGAAGCTAATTCTAGATGCGAATGAGAGGAAGAGATTTGAAAAGTCTAAATATTAGATTAACTAATATTTAACCCTTCAGGGTGGGTGAAAAGTTAATCTAACAAATTTATGCAGTCTTTTTTTTATTAACCACATAGACTTCTATATCAAAATTGAGAAGTTGTATGAATCACTTTTTGGTAGAAATTTTATCTACAATAAATAGTCCAAAAGAAACACAAGGACCGATTCCAAAGGCAAATAATACAGTTCCTATCCCAACTGTACCCCCTAAATACCATCCAATAGAAACAACAGATATTTCTAAAAAAGCTCTAACGGATGCGATGGGTAAATTAGTTTTTTTTTGTAAACCAGTCATAAGTCCATCTCTTGGACCGGGCCCTAAATTTGCAATTAGATAAATTCCACTTCCTATACCAGTAATTAATACAGAACATATTGCTAACACAATTTTTAACTCAAAACTTTCTGGTGTTGATATATATTTTAAACAAACATCAATCATTGCAGCAATAATTATTGCATTTAACACTGTCCCTATTCCTGGTTTTTGATTTAAAAAAACCCACAAAGAAATTACAAAAAGACTTATTAAAAAGGTTATGTTTCCAATAGATAAATCAACATAATTTGAAATTCCTTGAGCAAGAACGCTCCAAGGTGAAGCTCCTGTAAACGAAACTAAAAGTAAGCCTTCACCTATCCCGAAAAGAGTTAATCCAAAGCAAAGGAAGAAAAAAGTGCTAATTTTTGGTTTAAAATTTAAAGGCTCCTTAGAACTCCATGATACTTTGGGTATATTTCTTATAGTTAAAAACATTTTATGACTATATATTTTAATATTTATTTATGAATTGTTATATTATTTCTATTAATAGATATATTAAATTTTTTCTTATATTTTTAATCTTATTGTTATATCCAGATTATTCGATTTCACACCCACAAGATTATAAAAAATTTAAAGCAATAGAGATGGAAGTCTTAAGAGATGGAAAATTAATAGGATTTAGTAAATATTTCTTTAAATATAAAAATGATTTTTTAGAGGTTAGAAATGAGACAAAATTTGAAGTAGAACTCCTAGGGGTTAAATTATTTATAATCAGTAGTAAAGGTATAGAGAAATATTATAAAAACTTACTTGTCTCATTTAATTCTGAAACTTTTCAAAATAAAAAAAGGAAATTTGTGGATTTAAAATTAAGTAAAAATAAGAAAGAATTTAAAATTATTGGATCCTCTTATAAAGGAAACGTTAGTTTTAATAGTATTGTAGGTAACTGGTGGAATCATGACATTTTAGAAGCAGATAATCAAATTAGTCCTTTATCTGGGAGTGTAAAACCACAAGTAGTTAAATTTATAGGAGAAGAAAATATTATTATTAATAATAAGAATTATTCAACCAAACATTATAAATTACAATCTAAAGACCCAAATACACCAGAGGATAAGAAGCTAAATTTTGATATTTGGTATAACAAAGATGAAAATTTAATTTTAAAGATCGTATATGACAAGATGGGTTATTGGGAATATAACTTAATAAGTTTCGAAAAAAATTAAATATTAAGAATTCTTAAAAGAATTTGATTCATAAAAGACATAAAAATTACAAAACCTAAGAAAAAAACAAAATACATAAATGTAACAGCTCTATTTCTTTTTCTTCTTAAAATTACCAAATTCTTATCATCCTCTAATGTAACATCTCTTTTACCTACTACATGATAATCATAACTATACTTCCAAATTGATGATCCTAGTCTGGTATCTAATTTACTATAATATTCTATCCAAGATACAGACCATCTATAAATTCCATAAAGAATGATTAATACAAAAATAGTTGTGGCCATAATAATTAAATTATATTAAAAAATTATTATATGTCTATCTGGGGAAGTTTAATAGGAGGAATGATTGGTCTTTCACTTGGTGGTCCTTTTGGAATGCTTTTAGGTTCTATTTTGGGTGGAAAAATTTCAAGAGCGAGGGCTCAAGGAGGTTTTTCCGCTATTGGTCAAAGTCAAAAAATTTTTGCGCTATCACTAATTGTTTTATCTGCAAAACTAAGTAAGGCAGATGGTCAAGTAAGTCGCGAGGAATTAATTGCCGTAAAAGATAAATTAAAAATTCCTGAAAACGAGTTAGATGAAGTGGGTAAAATATTTAATCGAGCAAAAGAGGAGAGCACTGGATACGAGCCATACGCCCAACAAATTGAACAGTTTTATAAGGGAAATTTAAACGTTCTAGAGGAGGTTATTAATATTCTATTTTATATTGCAGAGTCCGACGGAAAGGTAAGCCTTGAAGAGACAAAAATGATCGAAAATATAGCCTATATTTTTGGATTAAGTGAAACACAATATAATAGTATCAAAGAAAGTAGAAAATCATCCGATAAGCTAAACCCTTATATGGTTTTAGAAAGCAGCCCTGACGATGATTTGCAAAAAATCAGAAAAAGATATTTAAAGTTATCTAAAGAACATCATCCAGACTTACTTTTAAGTAAAGGAGTTCCTGAAGAGGTAATTGAGGAAAGTAAAAAGACAATGAGAGCTATAAACTCTGCATGGGATCAAGTTCAAAAACTAAAAAAAAATTAAAATTGTTCAGACTCTGTTGAGCCTTCCATTGCCGTGGTAGAACTTTTACCACCACTTATAGTGTTAGATACTGCATCAAAATAAGAAGTACCAACTTCTCTTTGGTGTTTAACACTAGTGTAACCATCCTTTTCTCTGTCAAATTCTTGCTGTTGAATTTTAGAGTATGCTGCCATTCCATCTTTTTTATATTTTTCAGCAAGTTCAAAGATAGCAATATTTTGAGTATGAAATCCTGCTAAAGTTATAAATTGAAACTTGTAACCCATTTCACCAATTTTTCTTTGAAAAGTTCCAATTTCATCATCAGATAAATGTTTCTTCCAATTAAAAGATGGGGAGCAGTTATAAGCTAACAGTTTCCCAGGAAATTTTGAGTGAATTGCATCAGCAAATTTTTTTGCTTCCTCTAAATTAGGGGTTGCAGTTTCACACCAAATTAAGTCTGCATAAGGAGCGTAAGCGAGTCCTCTAGAAATTGCTTGATCTATTCCAGCTTTAACATAATAAAATCCTTCAGGTGATCTTTCTCCTGTTAAAAAAGGTTTATCATTATCATCATGATCGTTAGTTATTAGCTTCGCAGCGTTAGCATCGGTTCTTGCAAGAATTATTAATGGGACATCTGCAATATCTGCTGCTAACCTCGCGGCTTTCAAATTTCTAACTGCGGTTCCAGTTGGTACTAAAACTTTTCCACCCATATGCCCACATTTTTTTTCACTTGCTAGCTGATCTTCAAAGTGCACACCTGCAGCGCCCGCTTTAATAAATTTTTTAGTTAATTCAAAAACGTTTAATGGACCACCAAAGCCAGCCTCACCATCGGCTATAATAGGTAACATATAATCTGTTCTATCTTTAGAATCCATTTCACCGTCTTGAATTTCCATATGTTGAATTTGATCTGCTCTTACTAAAGCATTATTAATACTATCCACAAGTTTTGGAGCGCTATCAAAAGGGTATAATGATTGATCAGGATACATCTCTCCAGCAGTATTTGCATCAGCAGCTACTTGCCATCCACTGACATAAATAGCTTTTAACCCAGCTTTTGCATGTTGAACCGAATGATTTCCAGACAGTGAGCCCAATGTATTTACGTAAGGTTCAGTGTTAAGTAAGTTCCACAATTTTTTAGATTGCTGTTCACACATTGAATACTCTATTTTTATTGAACCTCTTAAACGCTCTACCTCTTTGGGTGTATAATCTCTTTTAATGCCTGCAAACCTTTTTAGATCATATGAAATTTTTGCTTCTGAACTCATTTAAACCCCTCAATTTAAATGTTGAATATTTTATGTGACTATAAATGAACTAGTTGTTGTTAAATTCGTTAGTAAACTCGTTCATACCACTTGAACCCCAATCACAATGGTCGTCTCTTAAATAGATACCTGACTTATTTCTTTTATCGGAAGTATCTTGTTGGCTGATTTGAGCCTTGTTTTCTTGATTGTTTTTATTGTTTTCGCTGTTCATGTAAACCTTATAATTTACATAATTTACAAAATCTATAAAATTTTATAAAAAGCTTGTAAATATGTTAAATTTTTTGTAAATTTAAATTTACAAAATTTACAAATGGTAAATTATGAGTCAAATAGATTTAAAAATCGGTCCAAAAATAAAGGCTTTTAGAAGACAGCTAGGTCTTCAAGCAAATAAATTATCTGAACAGTTAGGTATATCTCCAAGTTATTTAAATTTAATTGAGAGTGGAAAAAGAAAAATCGACGGAGATCTTCTTTTAAAAGTGTGTGAAGAGTTAAAAATAGAATTATCAGATTTAACAAACAAATCAGATTTAAATCTTGCAAATAATTTATCTGAGTTATTAGGCGATGAACTTTTTGAGGATTTAGATATATTAGGACCAGAGGTCCAGGATTTAGTAAATACAAACCCTAAAATTGCGAGAGCACTTATTAAATTAGGCGACAATTATAAACAAAAAGGTCAAGAAATTGTAAGCAAAGTTGAAAATATTTCAGGTAAGATTATTGATGGAAGAAAAACATCTTTTCCAGGAGAAGTCGTGTCAGATTTTTTGCAGGAAAATAAAAATTATTTTTCCAAATTAGAAAAATTTGCAGACGATATATTTAATAGAATTCAGATAAACAATAGAGCAACTTATATGGCTCTTTGCGATTTTCTTAAAACAGAGTACGGAGTAAAAGTAAAAGATGTACTACCTGAAGATGGTAAACCATTTTCAAAAATTTATTATAAATCTCAAAAAGAATTACATTTAAGTGACTATGTAGCCCTAGAAACTAAAAAATTATATGCAGCCGCACAAATAGCACAAGAAGGTGCCATGGTTGTTATTGAGAATTATTTATCAGAGTTTAAGTTTCCGTCAGAGGAGTCAAAAAAACTTACTAAAGTGGCGCTACTAAACTACTGTGGTGCTGCTATTTTAATGCCATATAAACTATTTCACCAAGAGTGTATGAAACAGAAATACGACCTAGAATTATTACAAAATACATTTGCATGTACTTTTGAACAAATTGCCCATAGAGTAACATGTTTGCAAGATACAAAACTTCCGGGTATACCATTTCATTTTCTAAGAGTTGATGTCGCTGGCAATATCTCAAAAAGATTTTCATTATCAGGAATAGAGATCCCAAGATATGGTGGAGCTTGCCCCAGATGGAATGTCTATTCTGCTTTTTCAAGACCTGGGGTAATTCAAGCTGCTGTGAGCAAGATGTCTAATGGGGAGAAATATGTTTGTATCGCTAGAACAGTCGAAAAAGGAGTTGGAAGATATGGAAAAAAGAAAAGTATTTTATCAATTGGTTTAGGATGCCAAGCCAAATATGCAAAAGACTTTGTGTACACCGAGAATTTAGATTTGAATGATAAGAAAACAGAAATTCCTATTGGAGTATCATGCAGAACATGTGATAGGCTAGATTGTTCTCAAAGAGCATTTCCGCCACTTCATAAAAAATTCGATGTTGATATAAATAATAGAGGTGTATCAGTCTACGTCACGGAATAAACTAACTATTTTTTTTTGATCTTTCTCTAAATAGTAGTTGAGTTAAAGAATCCACCATAGCATCAGATGCTTTAAAGATTTCACTTGATTTATATTCATTAGACAGGTTTTTCTCTGGATTTGTTTTGTCTTCAATTACGATACCTTCATCAGGTGCATTATCTTTAATATAAATAAGTATTAGCCAATCTTCATCACTTGACTCGTCCCATTTAATAAAAATCTCTCCTGTTTCAAATCTTCGATCTATACATCTAAAAATTGACATATGCCTTGTTATATGTCGTTTATTTAATTGAAAAACTAAACTAGAAGCACTTCTATAAAAACTTTCTAAAGACAGCTCTATCTTTTGTCTTTCAAGAGAGTATTCTCTTTCTTTTCTTAAAAGAGTTTCTCTATCATCTGTCTCAGATGTTTTAACACCTAATGCCTCTACCCTCTCTCTTATTTTTTGATCTCTAATTAATCTGTATTTTTCCTTAAGTTTTTCTATTCTTTCCTGGACACCTGAATAATCTTCTCTTTGTTCTTTTAAAGATGTTTTTTCGAGTTTCTCAAGTTCCTTGATTTCTCTTATTCTAAATCTTTCAATTTGTTTTTCTAATTTAATTTCTTGTAAAAATCTTTTTTGTTTTTCAGCTTGTTCTTTTCTTAGTAAAGCCTGCTCTTTTCTCAAAAATAATTTTATATCTTTAGCCCGCTCCCTCTCTAATTTCTCTTCATCTTTTAATTGTTTTTCTTTTTCTTTTAAAATTTTTTCCTCAATTTCTTTTTTTTCAATTTCAATTCTCTCTTTTTCCTCTCTCTCTTTTTCAATTTTTTCGATTTTAATTCTTCTGTTTTCATCAGCTTTTAAAGTTTTATATTCAATTATTTTGTCATCTAGTCTTTGGAAAAAAGATTGTATTGCCTGATCTATTTTTAGAAAATTGAAACTAAATTTAAAAGAAAAATTGTCTTTGAACTTGTTTTGGAGTCTTATGATATTAAGAATTATTCCACTTTTATTTTTTTTTAATACTTCAGGTTTATTATTTTTTCGTACTATTTTTCTTTTAAAATTCTTAATTTTTTTTTTTGAATTTGTTCTTTTTTTATAACTCTTTTTTTTTAATTTTTTATTTGATTTTGATTTATAAGATTTTTTTTTATTTTTTGATTTTCTTCTAACGCTTTTTTTTCTTTTTTTTTTCATTAAACTACTATGATTTATCAATAATTAACTAATAAATATAGTCTCTTGTATTTGGGGTTGATAGTAATTTTTTACTAAGTTGAAATTGAAATACAACCTGATCTCCCCATTTAAAGGCCATCTCACATCCTGCTAAATAAAATTCCCACATTCTGAAAAACCTTTCGTCAAACATTTTTAAGACCTCCTCTTTTTTACCTAAAAATCTGCTCTTCCAATTCCTCAAAGTATGAGCATAGTGCATTCTTAAAACCTCCATATCAGCTATTATTAAGTTTGATTTTTCAATTGGTTTTGTTAATTCACTTAAGCTTGGGGTGTAACCTCCTGGAAATATGTATTTTGATATCCATGGATGTGGGTCCCTTGGAGTCATTACTGACCCTATTGTGTGTATTAATGCTACTCCATCCTCATTCAAAAATTTTGATACTGAATTAAAATATTTATTATAAAATTTTTTTCCTACATGCTCAAGCATGCCTACACTAACTACACGATCAAACTTTTCATTTAATTTTCTATAATCGATTAATTCAAATCTTACTTGATTTTCAAGGTTTAATTCTTTGGCTTTATTTCTGCTATATTCTAACTGATTTTCTGAAAGTGTAATTCCTAAAACTTCACACTTACTTTGTTTTGCTATTTCAAGTGCAAGTGTGCCCCAACCTGAGCCTATATCTAAAACTTTCAAATTAGGTTTTAAATGAAGTTTTTTAATAATATGATTCATTTTATTTTTTTGCGCTTGTTCGATTGTTTCATTATCGTTTTTAAAATACGCACAAGAATATTGTCTATTTTCATCAAGAAATAAATCATATAATTTTTCAGAGATATCATAATGATGAGCAACATTTGATTTAGATTTACCTACAAAATTGAAGTTTGTTATGTAGCTATAAATTCCCATAAGTTTTTTTATGACTGTTGCATAATTACTTGTAGGACCTCTTCCTATATTTTTCATAGCAATTTCTAAAAATTCTGTCAGTGTACCGTTTTCTATTACAGCAGAGCCATTGGCGTATGCCTCCCCAAAATAAAGGTCAGGTAATAATAACAATTTGTAGTGAAGACTTTTATCTAATAGTTTTAATTTAATAGGTGGGTTTTTAAGTGGCTTGCCAATAATGTGATACTTTTTATTTGCATCCTCTAATATAAATCCATCATCTTTAACAAGTTTTTCCAAAAATTGAGTTAAGTTTTTCATAATTAATTAATAACTCATATTAAATTCTAATTTTTTTAATTCTTCAAATAATTTTTTTTCGTCACTTTCTGGTAATAAATCTATTATAGGTAGAACATTTTTAAAAATTGGATCTTTTTGAGACATATAAGAGTGTAAGCTGGATATTAAGTTAAATTGATTGAATACTTTTCTGACTTTGCAAAGTTTTTCATTAAAAGTTTGAGGCACGTTTAAATGGAAATCATCAAAAACTTTTCTTGCAATTTTAGAGGTAACGTTACAAGTGGCAGTTATTGCTCCATTACAACCGACCTTTAAACCTGGTAACAATTTTTCCTCGGATCCCACCAAAATAGATAAGTCGTTTTTTTTATATTTGTCATAGATATTATAGCTGCTATCTTTAATTCCAACAATCTGATCAGGAAATCTATTTTTTAATTCCTCAACACAATTTAGACTGAACTTATATCCAGCGAGTTTTTCAAAATTATACAAAATTATTTTACAGTCACTTACACTTTCAATTATTTTACTAAAATATTTAATAACATTTTTATCAGTATAATTATAATAGGCTGGAGGCATTATTAAAAAATGATTCAATTTTAGTGATATTGAAATTTTCATTAAATTTATAGTATCCCCTAAAGAATTAGAGCCAGTTCCAATTATAAATTTATCGAAATTTTTACTTAGAGGAATAGAATTTATTAATTTAATTTTTTCAGAAATTGAAATTAATTGAGATTGTCCAGTGCTGCCTAATAAAACTACTCCATGACATCCATTATTAATTAGAAAATCAGCATGACTGATTGTTTTTTTAGCATTTAAAGATAAATCTTGATTAAAAACTGTTAAAGAGGCCGCATAAATGCCTTGAATTTTGTTCATTAATAAAATTTATATAAATTTAATTTTTTAGTAAAGTTTAATAGGTATTATGAATATTTTAGTTATTCAAAATCGAATGGGCATAGGTGATCTGGTAATATTTATGCCTTTTATAGAGGCGATTTCCAAAAATTATAAAGTGCCAATTACTTGTCTTGTTAAGAAAAATTCAAAGGCTAAAGAAATATTTCAGGATAACGAATTTATAAAAGAATTTATTTTCCTAGAGAGAGAAAATGGAAAAGGAGATCATGATGGTATAACTGGATCAATAAAACTCATTTCCAAGTTAAGAAGATATAATTTTGATAAAATTTTTATATTTAATTCGTCGCTAAGATTTTTTTTAATATCTAAAATTGCTGGTATCTCAGATGTATATCATTACCCACTTTTTGAAAAAAACCAACAACATATAATTCTAACTGCACAAAAATTTTTAAAAAATTCAATAAATATTGATGTAGAAAGCAATCCAGTGATTAATATAAGTGACGAAAAGATAAAACGATCAAAAGAAAAATTAAAGATAGATTCAAAAAAAACAAATGTATTACTTGGTGTAGGAGGATCTGGTCCAACGAAAAGAGTTCCAGCAAAAATTTTTCTAGAAACAATGAATTTGATACAAAAAGATTATGATACTAAGTTCTATTTAGCAACTGGAAAAAATTTTGAAGAGCAAAAAATATTAAACGACATATTAAACTCAAATTTAAAAGATAAATGTGTGCCTTTAGATAATCTTATGATTCCAGAAATTTTGCCTATTATAAAAAATTGTAAAATTTCAATATGTAACGATTCAAGTTTTAGTCACTTATCGGCAGCATTGGGTTTACCAACAATTGTTTTAATGACTGATACACCGCTAGTATACGGAAGTTACAGCCCAAAAATGTACCCTATAATTCCTGATGGAGAAGAAACAGTAACACATAACACATTAGGAAAAGATAAGATCAACCCTAGAAAAATTTTTTTAAAATTAAAGGAAATAATTAATTAAGATATATCTTTAATAACTGTATCTTTTGCCTCATTTACTATGGATGCAAGTCTTGAAAGTTCTGGGCTAATATCAGGATGTATTTTTTTCATGATTTTTTTATAGGAATTCATCACGTGCTCCTTAGTATATTTTTTTTTTGGATTAAGATTAAGAATTTTATAAGCTTCTTCTAATGATATAGATTGATTATTATAATTTTGGTTTATATTTCCAAAATTGAACCTTCCATAATTTTTTAAAACTCTGAGAAGTCCCCATATTCTTAAGAACTGTAACAAAGTAAGACCTGCTTTAGTTTTTATCATTGGCAAAACCATCATTAAAAATGGAAGAGAAAAAATATATCTACCTGCAAACGCCATCAAAATTGCCAATAAAATAGAAACAACTATAATTGATGATCTTATTGTCTTTGCAACCCTCTTTGTTGAACTTTTTGCAAACCAATTAAGAAATAAGTAAATTAAGACAAAAATAACAAGTGTGATAATAAAAATATTCATATATTAAAAACTCGATGAAAATACCACAACTTAAAAAAAAAACTGAACTTAAATCTTGTCACAATACTAACTGGGAAGATGATTATAGCTGGGTTCATCAGCCCAATATTCTTGAGGTTTTAAAAGATAGCTCCAAGCTCGACCCAGAAGTAAGGAAATATCTTGAAGAAGAGAATAATTATACAGAACATCATCTTAAAGAGACCAAAGGCATTCAAAAAACATTATTTGATGAAATTAAGGGTAGGATAAAATTAGATGACGAGTCTATTCCATTTAAAGATAAAAATTATGAATACTGGACAAGGACGACTACAAAGGGAAATTATTCGATTAAATTGAGAAAAAAAATTGGAACGAATTTAGTTGAAGAGTATTGGAATGGCGATAAAGAAAAGAAAAAATTAAATACCGAATTTTTTGGTGTTGGTGATATTGAGGTTAGTTATAATGATAAAATATTAGGCTATTCATTAGACTTAAAAGGATCTGAGTATTACACAATTTATTTAAGAGATATAGAGACAAACAAAATTATTTCTGAGAAGATAGATGATACTGCTGGCGGAATAACGTTTAGCTTAGATGATAAATTTATATTTTATTCTAAACTTGATAAATTTCACAGACCGAGAAAGATATACAGACACAAAATTGGAGATAATATCTCAAATGATAAGTTAATTTTTGAAGAAAAAAGTGACGCTTTTACAGTTGGAATAAATTTAACTTCTGATGAAAAATATTTCATAATCACATCTTCTGATCATAACACTTCTGAGCAATACTATTTTAAATCGAATGAAGAAAATCCAAAACCTAAACTTATAAAAAAAAGAAACAAAGGTATAATTTATTCTGTAAACTCATGGGATAATCACTTTTATAATCATACAAATGAAAAAGCTGAGGACTTTAAAATTGATTATTGTAACGATTTATCAATACAAGATTGGAAATCATATATACCAGCACAAGAGGAAACTTTAATAGGGAGTTTATTTTTCTTAAATAATTGGATATTAAGATCTGAGGTTTCGAACGCACTACCAAAAATTTTTGTAAAGAATATAAAAACCAATCAAGAAGAGGAGATTAAATTCACTGATGAAAAAATTATCGACCCAGGTGTATCATTTTATCAAAAGGACAGGGATACTGATTTAATTTATTTGAGTTACTCCTCGCCAAAAACTCAATCAAGAACTTATTTATATAATTTAAAGTCTAAAGAAAGAAAGCTTGTAAAAGAACAAGAGATACCATCGGGTCATAATCCAGAAGATTATATTGTAGAAAGACTTGAATGCAATTCACATGATGGAAGGAAAGTACCAATAACTTTAACTCGAAACAAAAAAACTAAAGTTGATGGAACTGCAAATGTTTTACTTTACGGTTATGGTTCATATGGAAGCTCTATGTCTCCATCTTTTTCATCAACGAAATTTAGCTTGATAGATAGAGACATAATTTGGGTTACTGCCCACATCAGGGGTGGAATGGAGAGAGGAATGAAATGGTGGAAAGAAGGTAAATTATTAAATAAGAAGAATACTTTTGAAGATTATTTAGCCGTTGGAGAATTTTTAATAAAAAATAAATATACCTCAAAAAAAAAAATCATCGGTTTCGGTGGCTCTGCAGGTGGTTTACTGATGGGGGCTGTTGTAAATCAGAAACC
This sequence comes from uncultured Pelagibacteraceae bacterium, assembly GCA_902571055.1. Lineage (GTDB taxonomy): Bacteria > Pseudomonadota > Alphaproteobacteria > Pelagibacterales > Pelagibacteraceae > Pelagibacter. The sequence goes on from CACGAM010000001.1 coordinate 131,623, forward strand.
AGAATTATTTTTAGCTATGATATTAGCTGTCCCATTTGTTGACTCACTTACTACCAATTTAGATCATTCATTGCCATTAACAGTAGGTGAATTTGATGAATTTGGAAATGCTAAAGATAACAAGGAACATTTTGATTATATTTATTCTTATGCGCCTTATAATAACATTAAGAAAATGGATTATCCTCACATGTTAATTACAACAAGCTTAAGCGATAATAGAGTATTATTCGATGAACCATTAAAATTTACCGCTAAGCTTAGAGAGTATAAAACTGACAACAATTTACTTTTACTTAAAACTGAAATGAATGCTGGTCACGGTGGAAAATCTGGTAGAGACGGTGCTATAGAAGAAATTGCACTTGATTATGCATTTGCACTAAAAGTGTCAAAAAAAGTTTAAATTAAAACTCTTGAAATATAAATAATAATACCCATATCAATATCGAGGTTGCCTAATGGGACTTCAAAATAACCTTGCTAACAAAGGAGGATAAATGACAAGTAAGGATCTATCTATATTTAACTCACTAAGACCTTTTTCAATTGGTTTTGACGATATGTTCGATCAATTTGAAAACATGTTGGGTAATGGTGGTTTGAGCATGCAATCAAACTATCCACCATATAACATCAGAAAAACTGGAAAGGACAATTATTCAATAGAAGTTGCACTTGCCGGTTTCAACAAAAACGATGTTGAAGTTGAATTCGAAGATAATTTATTGACTGTTAGAACTAAACAGGTTGATAAATCTGAGAATAAAGATGTAAATGGTGAAATAATTCATAAAGGTATTTCTCAAAGACAATTTGCTAGATCATTTACAATTGCAGATGATGTAAAAGTGAATGGCGCAGAATTAAAAGACGGTCTTTTAAGAATAGCTTGCGAAAGAATTGTGCCAGAGCATAAAAAAAAGAAACTTATTGAGATTAAATAAGTATTAAACTTGCTTGTGGGGATTATTCCCCACAAGTATTAAATACAGCCACTTGAGGAAAAGCCAATTATCGTTCCATTGGTATTAATAGTAAATTTTCTTTCACAGGGGATACCATATTTTTTGGTTTTATAAACTAAGGTTTCATTACCTAGCTCATCAATATAATCGTCTGTGGGAACTCCTAATTCAGATTTGATTTCGGATGCCTGTTTTCCAACAAACTGACCAAATTTTTCATTTTCTCTCTCTGCAACCTCATCAGATTTATTTTTTATGGTCTGGCAACTGTTTAGAAGAATTAATGATAATATCCCTAAAATTATTATTTTAAATTTCATAAATTATTTGAACATTAAATTGTGTCAGAAATTTAAACTTTTTGATGCTTAAAATTAACTTCTTGGTTGAAAAAAAAGTTCCTTTAATAACATTCATAACACATATCCTTATTAAACATAAGATTTTTAAAAAAGAATCGTTTATTTTAATTTTTTTGGAGGTTCAATGTTAGACAATTATTTTAATTATAAAAAATATAAAACTGATTTTAGGACAGAAGTTGTAGCCGGTGTTTCTACTTTTTTAACAATGGCATATATAATGTTTCTAAATCCAGTGATACTGGCTGATGGGGGTTTTGATTTTGGCGGCGTATTTACAGCTACAGCATTAGCTACTGCCATAGCATGTTTTATCGCAGCTTTTTATGCAAAAACTTGGCCTGTAGGTTTAGCCCCTGGCATGGGTATAAATGCTTTTGTAGCATATGGTGTATGTCTTGGAATGGAATACACTCCAGCAGAAGCTCTTGGTGCTGTGTTAGTTGCAGGTGTAGTGTTTTTAATTATATCTCTTACACCTATAAGAGCTTGGTTAATAAACTCTATCCCAAAAAGTTTAAAATTAGGTATTGGCGCAGGTATTGGTTTGTTTTTAGCTATTATCGGTTTTGAAATCATGGGATTAACAGCAGATAATCCTGTTACATTAGTCCAGCTTGGGGATTTATCTAATCCATTGTTATTGTTAGGAGCTGGAGCGTTTATATCAATGATAGTAATGGAGAAGTTTAAAATTAAAGGTAATATTATTATTGGTATAATTGCCTTTAGTGCTATTGCATGGCTAACCGGAGTTGGAAAGTTTAACGGTGTGGTATCTGCACCACCGCCTATGACCCACTTGATGACTTTTGATTTAGGTGCTGCATTAAGTGCTTCAATGGTGACTGTTATTTTTACTCTATTCTTTATAGATTTTTTTGATACGGCGGGAACGTTAACAAGCGTTGCTAACGTTTCAGGTAAAATTGGTAAGGATGGAAAAATAAAAGATATAGAAAAAGCAATGTTGTCGGATAGTGTATCAACAGTTGCTGGATCAATGTTAGGTACCTCAACAGTTACAACTTATGTTGAGAGTGCTGCTGGAGTGAAAGCAGGTGGAAGAACAGGCATGACATCACTTGTCATAGGTGTTCTTTTTCTTGCATGTTTATTTTTTAGCCCTCTTGCAACATCTTTGCCAAAAGAAATAGATGGTGCAGCATTGATTTATATTGCAACTTTATTTGTAAGAAATATTACAGATATTGAATGGGACGATATTGCTGAAAGTGCTCCAGCAGTCCTTGCAATGATCGCGATGCCTTTTACTTACTCAATTTCAAACGGTATTGCTCTTGCATTTGTTTCTTACGCATTGATTAAAATTTTTACAGGAAAATTTAATGAAACTAGTCCAGCTATTTGGGTTGTAGCTGCGTTAAGTATTGTAAGTTTTATTGTTGGATAATTTAATCTAAAAAAGGGCTAAGCAGTAATTGTTTAGCCCTTTTTTTGTTTTTTCATAATACTATCTATATTCATTTCCTCGTAATGTTCTGTAGGCTGCACTATCCATGGGTCACCATCTAACTTGATCGGACAAAAATCTGGAGTAAATTTTGAGGATTTTTTTTTCCACAGACATGCTGTTTTGATCTGTTCAATGTGTTTATTAATTGGCTTATAATTTTTTAACCACTCTATGCTTCTATTTAGAGTCAAACCAGTATCAGATAAATCATCTACGAGTAAGACTTTTTTAAAATCATTTGCGTTGGCAATAGAACTAATCTCTCTTGCAAAGACTAAATCACCTTGTCGGTCTTCAAGACCTTTGCCTGTATAACTCTGTATGACAATGTACGCTGTAGGTAACTTGAAAATTCGAGATAATATGTCAATAATTGGTGCTGCTCCTCGCATTATTCCAACTAATACTGTTGGTTTGTAATTATTATTTATATCAACTGATAGTTTTTCTACTGTATCAAGGTATTCTTCGAATGATATAATTAATTTTTTTTCCATTTAATAGTTTTATTATAGTATTTATTTTAGTTAAATAGAATTATGAAAATTTTTGATTGCTTTATGTATTTTGATGAAGATTTAATATTGGATATTAGATTAAATACATTAAATAAATTTGTAGACTATTTTGTTATTGTAGAATCAACCCATACACACAGCGGACAAAAGAATAAGTTAAAATTTGATATAAAGAAGTATGAGGATTTTAAAGATAAAATTATTTACTTAATATATGAAAATATTCCAAAAGAAATTGTTAATCTAAAGACAATAATTAATAAAAAGCATAAAGAATATAATAAAATTATGAATGCATTATATCGTGAGAATTCTCATAGAAATTATATTTTGGAAGGATTAAAAAATGCTGGTGATGAGGATATCGTAATGATTTCAGATATTGATGAAATTCCAAATTTAGAAGAAAAAACCTTTTCTAATATCAAAAAGAAGATTTTAATGTTTCAACAAGATATGTTTTATTACAAATTTAATTTAAAATTACCCAATACAAAGTGGGTTGGTACAAAAGCTTGTAAATTTAAAGATTTTAAAAATCCTCAGTGGTTAAGAAACGTAAAAGACAGAAAATATGAATTTTATAGACTGGATACTTTATTTTCAAAGACGAAATATCAAAGTATTGAGGTAAAAAAGGACGGTGGATGGCATTTCACCAATATAAAAACCGCAGAAGAAATAAAACACAAATTAAGTTCATATCTACATCACAATGAATTTGAAAAATCATCTTTAGACATAGAAGATATACAGGACATTATATCTAATCAAAAAACAATTTATAATCTAAAAGCTGATAAAAGAGTTTATAAAATAGGTGAAGGTGAAAAATTAGAAAAAATTGAGGTTTCACATTTGCCAAACTATATAAAAAATAACGAACTTAAATATAAAAAATGGATACAAGAATGAAAGGTTATTGGATAGCAACATATAAACAAATTGATAATTTAGAAAAACTTAAGGAGTATGCTGAAAAAGCGACACCAATCATTAAGGAATTTGGGGGTAAACCAATAATTAGGGGTGGAAAATACCATTTAATTGATGGAGATAAGTTTATAAGAACTGTTATATGGGAATTTCCAAGCTTTAATAAAGCACTAGAGTGTCATAACTCTGCAGAGTATCAAGAAAAGTGGGATATTGTTAAAGAAACATGCAAAAGAAATTTACAAATTGTTGAGGGATTTAATACTGAATAGGTTCATCATCAATAGATCTCCATAAATACCATGTAGCAACTGAACAATACGGAGAATATATTTTGGATAATTTTTTTACAAAACTCATTGGTGGAAGATATTTTTTATTATAATTATTAGAAATAGCTCTCAACAAGCCTATATCCTGCACAGGCCAAATATTTGATCTATTGAATGTGAATAATAAAATCATTTCTGCTGACCATCTTCCTATCTGTCTTAAAGTTGATAAATATTCTATTGCCTCTTCATCATTCATTTTTTTTATTAAACCAGGATCAAAAGATTTATTAATAAATTTCATTGAAAGTTCTTTTATTCCTTTAGCTTTTTGTTTACTTAAACCACATTTTTTTAATTTAGTAATACCTAGTTTTTTGACACTTTGTGGTGTTATCTTACCTTTGCAAGCAGTATTAAATTTTTTATAAACCGAATTAGCGGCAGCTACACTTATTTGTTGTCCTATAATACTTTTACAAAGAGAATAAAATACATCCTTGCGAGTGCTTAAGGTAGTATCATCGTATCTTTTAATTAAATTTTTCATCACTTTATCTTTGCTTGACAAATAATTTTTTGCTTTTTTCCAGTAATGGGGAGTCTTAGTCATGTCTTTGAACTGATACCTGTTTCTTTAATTGAATTTCTCTTCTAAAAATTATTATTGACGACAATATCACTAAAATAGCTCCAGATAATGTCTTTAAAGTGGGTACTTCGTCCCAAATAAAGTAACCAAAGATAATTGCAAAAACAAGTGCCAAATACTTTAAAGGTGTAACTAAAGACACCTCTGAAAATTTATATGATTGACTTAACCATAAATTTGCGACTCCACCAAATACCCCTAAAAGAGATAATATAATTAAATCATTCAAACTAGGCATAATCCATCCACTAGGAATAGTGATTAGACTTATAATAGTTATAGCAATAGAAAAATAAAGTGAGATTAACCAAACTGGTTCTGTTTTAGATAATTGTCTTATTGAAATTGCCACATATGCCATTCCGAGACAAAAAATAACTGGATAAATATAAAATATATTGAGTTCAGCGAAACCCGGCTCAGCTATAATTATAATACCTATAAATCCAATTAACACTGCAAGCCATCTATAAATTCCAACTTTCTCACTTAAAAAGAAAATTGAAAAAATGGTTGTGAATATAGGTGCTGCGAAAGATATACTCACAACGGTTGCTAAAGGTAAATTTCTTAAAGCAGTAAATATCGATAGCAAAGCTATAAGACCAAAGAAACATCTCAAAAAATGTAGTCCAGCTCTTTTTGTATAATAAAAATTCTTTATTCTTTCTCTTGGTATTATCAAAAAATATATAACGGCACCTACAAAACCCCTAAAAAAAAGGACTTGTCCTAGAGGATATTCATTTGACCATTTAACGACTAGATCCATTAAAGAAAAGGCACAAACAGACATAAACATGTACAAAAAGCCTAATTGATTTTTGGAGAGCATGTAATTAACTTAAGTCAATTATAAATTTATATCAATGGAAATAGCAATACTTGCAGCTGGTTGTTTTTGGGGACCTGAAATTAAATTCAGTAAACTAAATGGTGTATTAAAAACTGAAGTTGGATATTGTGGAGGAATTAATTCTGAAACAACATACAAAGAAGTTTGCACCGGTAAAACAAATCATGCTGAAGTTGTTAAAATTGGGTTTGATAATAAAGTGATTTCTTACGAACAAATATTAGATTTTTTTTTTGAAATACACGACCCTACGACACTGAATCAACAAGGTTATGACATTGGAACTCAATACAGAAGTGAAATTTTTTATACATCAGAAAACCAAAAACAGACTGCTGAAAAAGTTTTAAATAAAACTAATAATAAATTTAATGGAAAAATAGTAACTAATATTTCTGAGAGTAAAAATTATTGTAAAGCTGAAGATTATCATCAAAAATATTTAGAAAAATAAATTAAATGTCTTTAGTATCAACAGAATGGTTGTTCGAAAATAAAGATAAAGTAAAAATTATTGATAGCTCATGGCATCTACCGAGTGAAAATAGAAATAGTTTAAAAGAGTATAATTCAGAACATATACCCAATGCTATTTATTTTGATATAGATAAAAATTCGGACCTGAACTCTAATTTGCCTCACATGCTTCCAAATAAAGATATGTGGGAAAAAATAATGTCGTCAAATGGAATATCAAACAATGATAAAATTGTGATTTACGATAATTCAAAAGTCCTTAGTTCCTGTAGACTTTGGTATATGTTTCTATATTTTGGCCATAGTAAAAAATTAGTAAGTGTATTGAATGGTGGGTTAGAAAAATGGAAGAAAAATAATTTTCCAATTACCGAGGATCATACTAGATCAAAAATGACAAACTATAAGGCAGATGAAAATAAATTTATGGTTAAAAATTTAGATGAAATAAATCAAAATATAGAAAACAAAGTATTTAGTTTAGTAGATGCTCGTAGTAAAGACAGGTTTGAAGGCAAGACAAAGGAACCACGAGAAGGAGTTAGGAATGGTTCTATTAAAAATTCAATTTGTATACCATTTAATAATGTAATTAAAGATGACAAAACATTTAAAGGTAAAGAGGAATTGAAAATTATATTTAATAATATTATTAGCGACATTGATAATGATAATGTGGTTTTTTCGTGCGGTTCAGGTATTACCTCATGCGTTTTAGCACTTGCATATTCTCTAATTAATAATAATTATAATCCAACAATATATGACGGCTCTTGGGCTGAGTATGGGAAGATATTTAAATGAAAAGATCAACTAAAATCACAACAATAATTATTATTTTTTTCTTGATCATTGCATCAGTCATCATTGGTAGGACTATGATTGGCAATCATTTTAAAAAAAAGTTTAGCAAAAGACCACCCCCATCAATAATTGTATCTGAGGTTATAAAAAATGAATTTTCAGACAACATTGAAAGTTTTGGGACTGCTATATCAAAAAAGAACAAAACTTTTAGAATTGAAAAAAGTAATCTTATCTCAGATTTAAATCTAAAAAAATTTGTGAAAAAGGGTGAGATAATTGTAAAATTAAAAAGTGAAAATATTATAGCGCCTTTTACTGGTGTATTAGGTGTGAGAGGTATTACTGAAGATGTGCTTGGATCAGAAAACTCTATAATAGTAACATTAGATGATAGTTCAGAAATATATGTAGATCTTAAAATACCTGAAAACTTTGCAACTGTTATTAAAAAAGATTTATCAGTAATAGCTAAGTTTTCTGGCATTAAAGACAAAATCTATAAAGGAAAAATTGACGGTGTTGCAAGCAGGATAAATGCTGAGACAAGAAGTATATTAACTAGAGTTAAAATAGACAATCCAGATTATGAACTCATTCCAGGTTCATTATTAGAAATAACATTAAGCACTAATAAAAGAGACTCTTTAAGTATTCCAGACACAAGTATAATCCTAGAGGGGAATAAAGCTTACGTATATAAAGTTTCTAAAGACAACATCGCAAATAGATCTGAAATTCAAATTGGGCTTAGAAACGATGGCAAAGTAGAAGTTACTTCTGGATTGAATGCAGGTGATATTATTGTTGCTGAGGGTTTAAAAAAAGTCAGACCTAACGGAAAAATTAAACCATTAAATAAATAATGTTAATAACAGAATTAAGTATTAAACGACCAGCATTTTCATGGGTATTATCTTTAATATTGGTGTTGTTCGGGTCATTTGTTTTTTGGAAATTACCTGTTAGAGAATTGCCATCTGGATTACAGCCGCCAGTCGTTCAAGTAAATGTTGAATATTCTTCTGCATCATCACAAATAGTAGACGAAGAAGTAACTCAAGTTCTTGAGGAAGTTATAGGAGGTGCTGAAGGTATTAAAAATATAGACTCATCATCTGAAAATGGAAAAAGTAAAATAAACATCGAATTTGATACAGATGTAGATTTAGATGATGCAGCTAATGATATAAGAGAAAGAGTGGCCAGAGTTGTTGAGAGACTTCCATCAGAGTCTGATCCTCCAAGAATTTTAAAACAGGCTGCTGGTTTTACCACAACCATGTGGTTATCTTTGTCTTCACCAACTTGGAGCGACTTAGAATTAGGAGATTATGTTGAAAGGTATTTAATTGATCAATTTTCAAGTATTAAAAATGTTGGAAGAATAAGAACTGGAGGTTTAAGAGAACTAAGTGTTAGAGTTTGGATAGATCCCATAAAATTAGCAGCATATAACTTAACTACTCATGAAGTCGAATTAGCTCTTAATAAGGAAAACGTCAGATTGCCCGCAGGATCTCTTGAGGCAGATAATAAAGATTTAACACTTAATATTGATAAATCGTATAATGATTTAGAAAAACTAAAACAACTTCCAATTAAAAAAGTTAAAAATAACGTTGTTAAATTATCAGATATAGCTGAAATAGAATTTGGACCAGTATCAGAAAAAGCATTTTTTAGATCACAAAGTAAAAATGCATTAAACTTTAATTCTGTTGGTATAGGAATTTATGCTCGTAGTGGTGCATCAACAGTTGAACTATCAAACGATGTCAAAGATAAAATCAGAAAAATTAAGCCTAATTTACCAGCCGGATTAAACCTAGAAGTAGCCTTTAATAGAGCTACATATATAAGTGTAGCAATTAATGAAGTGTATAAAACTTTGTTTATTGCATTTATTTTAGTTGTAATAATAATCTATTTATTTTTAGGAAATTTAAAAGCTGTTATAGTTCCCGCAATTGCACTTCCGGTAAGTCTTATAGCAACCTTTTTAGGTATATATATATTTGATTTATCAATTAATATTTTTGTACTTTTAAGTTTTATTTTAGCGATCGGTATCATCACAGATGATTCGGTTATAATGACCGATGCTATCTATCGAAGAATTGAACAGGGAGAAACACCGCTGGTTGCAGCATTTAAGGGATCGAAACAGATAACTTTTGCAATAATAGCTACTACATTAATATTGGTAGCAGTATTCTTACCACTCATCTTCATAGAGGGAATAGCTGGAACATTATTTAAAGAAACTGCAATTGCTTTATCGTTTGCAATTGTAGTCTCGTCTTTAGTCGCATTAACACTATCACCAATGCTAGGAAGTAAATTTTTGGACAACCAAAAAAAAACAAATATTATAGTTAAAAACTTTAATAAGTTTTTTATTGGATTTTCAAATTTTTATAGAGATACTCTTCAATTCTGGTTGTATCGTAAAAATATAATAATTGGATTTATATTTTTTATAATTATTGGATCTGCACTTTTATATAATTTTACAAAAAAAGAATTATTGCCTCTAGAAGACAGAGGAGCTTATCTAGTGATTGGATTCACAGACGAAGGAAGCTCTTTTGATTACACACAACAAAGAGCTGAGGATGTAGAAAAAAGACTAATACCTCTCTTGAAAGATGACAATAGTCCTTATAAAAAATTTTTAATGATTGTACCCGGTTTTGGAGCTGATAATAGTTTTTTAATAATATCTTTATTAGACAATTGGAAAAATAGATCAGAAAATTCACAAAACATAATGAGGAAGGCAATTGGAAAAATTGTAACTGTTCCTCAAACACTAGCTTTTCCAATTTCTCCACAATCTATAAGAACGTCTAATTATAACAAACCTGTTCAAATGGTGATTTATGGAAATACTTATGAAGATCTTGAAGAAACACAAAAAAAAGTGATAAGAGCAATGAGAGAAAACCCAAATTTATCAAGAATAGAATCTGATTATACAAGAAATAGACCTGAGATAAAATTACTGATAAATAAAACTAAAGCCAAAGATCTTGGTATTTCAATCAAAACTATTGGTGAAACCTTAGAAACACTTTATGGAGGTAAAATAGTTACTAAATTTAACAAATTAGGCAAGGAATATCCAATAATTTTACAACAGTATAAAGATGACAGGAAAAATCAACAGGGTTTAAGTAAAATTTTTGTAAGGTCAGAAAGTTCTGGTGAACTTATTTCTCTTGCCAACTTAGTTGAGTATAAAGAAGAGGGTTCTGCTAATAAATTGTCGAGATATAATAGACAAAGAGCGGTAACTATTTCTTCAGATTTGAGTGAAAATTATACTTTAAATGAAGCAATTAAATTTTTAGAAAATACTATGTCTGTAGTTGCATCAGATAAACAAATTACATGGAAAGGAAAGTCTGAGGAACTCAAAGAGACAAGTAATGAATTATATATTATTTTTGCTTTAGCTTTGTTGACAGCTTATTTAGTGATGTCTGCAACATTCAATTCTTTCATTCATCCCTTTATCATAATACTTACAGTGCCATTAGCTGTTTTTGGAGGATTAGTTTTTATACTTTTCCTTAATAGCTCTATTAACGTATTTTCGCAGATAGCTTTAATAATATTAATTGGTATATCAACTAAAAATAGTATCTTAATAGTTGATTACACTAATCAATTAAGAGTAGCAGGCAAAAACATTGAGACTGCTTTAAAAGAAGCATGTTATTTAAGGTTCAGACCAATTATTATGACATCATTAAGCACAATGATTGCAATGATCCCTTTGGTTCTAGGTAATATAGGACCTGGTGCTGGCGAAGGATCAAGATTAGCAGTTGGTTGTACAATACTTGGTGGAATGTTAATTTCTACATTTTTTACACTTTATGTAACCCCAGCGATGTATTTGGCTCTTGCAAAAAATACAAAAAGAATAGATGCAATTGATATTGAGTTGAAGAAACAACTTCGTTAAAAAATAATATACTTTTTTGTTGTTAAAGAATTTTTGCAATCGTTTAACTGTTTTTTATATTTTTTTGATTGTTTCTCTACTCTTTTGGCAAGTCCAATAACTTTCTGTTTATTTTTATAATTTTTGTAAGCTCCCCAACCTTCATGGTATGCTATATATTGCCTGAAGGCATCCTTTTTAGAAATTTTTAATATTTTTTCAGTTTTATTTGTGTACCAACCAATAAAATCAACACTATCTTTAAATCTAGATCTTAATGCATATTTATTTCCGGTTTCTTCTTTATACTGTTTCCAAGTTCCTTTCACAGCTTGTGAGTATCCAAATGAGGAAGAGGGTCTTTTATATGGAATTACTTTAAACAATTTATACCTTTCAGGTTTTGCGAGCCAATCGAAATCAGACTCCATTTTAATAATAGCTAATTGTAAATAAATTGGGGTTCCCCATTTCAATTCTGTTTTTTTAGCATGTTTATACCAAAGATATCTCTCTGAAAATATTGAACATCCGTCAGCTGTATTTTTTGGGATAGATGAGCACGCACTAAGAAAAATAAAAAAAAGAATAAGTATTTTATATTTCAAATTATCCACATTTTTTTTCCCAAGAATTTTCAAAATTCAATGCCCATATACCTAGCTTTTTTGACTTTGCATATTCTTGTAGTTTAGCATACTTTTTTTTAGAGTATTTTTTGTAATCACAGGCATAACCATTTTTAACCATATAAGAAGATATACTTTCATCATTTAAAAAACACTCTGCAATGGTTCTACCCCATGGATCAAGTTGAGGCTCTCTTAAGCAAGTTATAATATTATTACCCAATTTTTTTTTTAATTTAATTTTAGAAAAATTGTGACCAATTTTATTTCTTTCAGGTGTATCGATACCACCAAAACGTATTTTCTCCCCTTTAATTACAATTGTATCTCCATCAATCACCTTGGCCTTACCTATTGCGGCATTAATTTCTGTACTATGCGAAAAAGTATTTAATAAAAAAATAAAGCTAATTAAAATCAGACTTGGCTTTTTCATTTAGCTCGCCCATTTTTTTTCTAATTTCTTCTTCTGAAACATTGTGGTTTTTTAAGTCCTCTTTTAGTTTTCTTATAACATCCTCATCCCCAGCTTCAGCAAAATCTGCCTTAATTACCTCTTCAATATAATCTTTTTTTTTATCCTCACTAAATCCAAGAATACTTGAGGCCCACTCTCCAATATATTTATTTCTTCTTGCACTTACTTTAAACTGTAATTCTTCATCATGAGCAAATTTTTTTTCAAAACTTTTTTTTCTATCTTCAAATGTGTTCATTTTTTTTTCCTAAATTTATATAATGTAATTATAATAAAAGGTATTATAACACCCAATATATTACCAAATAAGTCAGAGAATTGAAACGATCTATTTGGAATTATTAGATGGCAAACTTCAAGAAATATTGAAATGAAAATTAAGTAAGAAAATAATAATAAATTTTTTTTAAATGATAAAAGACCTAGCAAACTAAGTATAATAAAAACATACAAATGATTAGAAGAAATTGAAAAAAAATCAGATGTTATTTGTGGCTGTCGACTTAAGTCTTCATAAACTAAAAACCCCAAGATACTTCCTGGAAAAATGTATAAAATGATTAATAATAAATTGTAAAAATGAAATAAAATCTTTAACATTTAGTATATTTATTTATAAATAAAAATTTACAATGAGTCATTTAATATTAGTTAGACACGGTCAGAGCTTGTGGAATCTTGAAAATCGATTTACGGGCTGGGTAGATGTGGAATTATCAAAAAAAGGTGAGGAAGAGGCTATAAAGGCGGGAAATCTTATAAAAGATTTGGATATAACTATAGATAGTATTTTTACATCATATTTAACAAGAGCAATTAAGACTTTAGAATTAATTATGAAAGTTAATAAGTTTAAAAATTTACCATTCACAAAAGCATGGGAGTTAAATGAAAGGCATTATGGTGCCCTAACAGGTTTAAATAAAGATGAAATGAAAAAAAAATTAAGTGAAGATAAAGTGCATGAATTAAGAAGATCATGGGATAAGCCACCAGATAAACTTGATGCTAATAGTATTTATCACCCGAATAATATTAATATTTATAAAAATATTCCTAAAGATAAAATACCAAACACAGAGTCGTTAAGAGATACATATGAGAGAGTAGTACCGTACTATAAAAAAAATATTAATAATATAAAAAAAAATATTTTAATTTCCGCACACGGAAATTCTATTAGAGCACTTTGTAAATATTTATTTGATTTAAGCAATGACAATATTTCTAAATTAGAAATTCCAACTGGTAATCCACTATTGTTGGAAATAGAAAACGATAAGGCTAAAAGTGGAAAATATTTGGACTCGGAAAGAGCTAAAGATTTAATTATTTTTTAATAATTTTTTGTAAATTTCAATGTCAGTTAAGTGGACAAATGTTTGGTCACTCTCAAAACCAAAAAGGTTGGAATTTTTTATATTGTTATTCCAAACTTTATTCATAGAAAATTTTTTATTTTTTATATTACTCAAAATCGCTTTATTAATAATTTGGCATCCTGTGTAAATATAGTTACATTTTTTGTTTTTAGAAAGCATATGATTTTTCATGGAAAAATCGCCGTCAAATCTAGTATCATAGCTTTTTGATTTATGCGCAACCATCAGTAAATTGTTTAAATTTTTAATTTTATAATATTCAATCATTTCTAAAATTATTTTTTTATAACCTAAGTTCCAAATTGTATCAGGATTTAAAACCAAAAAATTTTCATCTGTTGACGTTTTCATTATGTTTTTAATACCCCCACCTGTATCAAGTATCTCATCACCATCTTTGATAATTTCAATCTTGCCATAATTTTCAAGTTTATTAACAAAATCCTCGATTTGTTCCGCTAGATAATAAGTATTTAATTTAATACTTTTAATTCCTAAGTTTGCTATTAGTTCAATAGTATTTAATAATAATGATTTATTTTTTATTTTAATTAATGGCTTTGGCACTTCTAATGTTATGGGATGCAATCTCTTTCCATAGCCTGCACATAGAATTATAGCTGTTTCAATTTTCATTTTTTTTTAAATGTTTTTGTAAATGAATACTTAAAAAATTATTTAATTCTTCAAATGTAGTGTTACTTTTTCTTCTTTCATCTATCATTTTCCAAGCATAGGGTATCAGTTTCAAATATTTATGTTTTTTATCTCTTTTTGAAAGTCTTGTAAAAATTCCTATAATTTTTAAGTTTCTTAGAATTGACAATATCTCAAAATCATTCCTTAATTTTTCTGGGTTTATTTTTTTTTGTTTTGAAATAAACTTTTCGTAAATCTTTTCTCTATTTTTTAATTTTACTTCAACTCTTACGTCATCGATTAGAGATGCCAGATCATAAGCTTCATTTCCAAAAACTGCATCTTGGCTATCTATTAAATAAATTTTATTTTTTTTTATCATTATATTTGAAATGTGAAAATCTCTATGAACAAAAACTTTTTTTTTTAACTTTAAACTTAATATTAGTTTTTTAATAATTTTAATATATAATTTTTTTGATAAAGATATTTTTTTTTTAATTATTTTTGGCATGTACCAGTCTGAAAATAATTTTGCCTCCCTAAGTAACTCATTGTTTGAATAGTTTTTTATGGTGTAATTTGTTTTTAAAAAAGTATTAATGGTTCTTTTTCTCACTAATTTAAGTTTTTTTAAAATTTCAAACAATTTAATATAATTATCAATCTTGTAATTTTTAAATTTTTTTAGTCCTGTATAATCTCCGAGATCTTCTATTATAATATAGTTTTTTTTGTATTTTTCAGAAATTAATCTAGGTGTTAAGATTTTGTTATTATTCAGTAGTTCATTTATAGCCGCGTATATTAATAAATTTTTTCTTTTTTCTTTGTTTGCATAAACAATAATCGAATTATTTTTTTTATCTCTATAAAACTTCCTATGAGAGGCATCACCAGATAGTTCCATAATATTTTTAAAATTCATTAATTATATTTTTTTGGTTTGTGGAAATTATTATCGACCTTTTATTAAAATCATTTTCATATCTAAAATTTAGACTGATAAAATCTTTCAAATTTTTGGAAATTATTTCGGGCCATTCAATTAATGTGATATTATTTTTCAACTCTTCATATATTCCAAGATTGTCTATTTCTCTAATATCCTTTAATCTATATAAATCGTAATGATGAATATTTATGTTGTTAATTTTATACTCATTTAAGATATTAAAAGTCGGACTTGAAACTTCTGAAGTATTTTCTTGAAATTTATTTTGTAGATAATTTATCAAGTATTTAATAAATGTGGTCTTGCCTACACCTAAATCACCAAATAAACAAACCAAATCACCAGGTTTTAAAAATTCTGCAAATCTTTCAGATACTTTTTTTGTATTTATTTCAGATGAAATATCTAATTTTTTAGAATTAGTACCGATATGCATCGGGTTTGTAAGGCCCCTCTTGTTTAACGCTAATGTAATCTGCTTGATCTTTAGATAGTTTTGTCAGCTTTGCACCAACTTTTTCTAAATGTAGCATAGCAACTTTTTCATCTAAATGTTTTGGTAAAACATAAACTTTCTTCTCGTATTTTTCAGAATTATTCCATAGTTCTATTTGAGCGGTTACTTGGTTTGTAAATGAAGCACTCATTACAAAGCTTGGATGGCCAGTAGCACAACCTAAGTTTACTAATCTACCTTCGGCTAATAATATTATTCTTTTATTACTTGGCAATGTAATCTCATGAACTTGGGGTTTAATTTCGTCCCATTTATAGTTTTTTAATGCATCAACTTGTATTTCATTATCGAAGTGGCCAATGTTACATAAAATTGCTCTATCTTTCATTTCCCTCATATGATCTGCTGTAACGATATCCTTATTACCTGTTGCAGTAACTACTATATCCGCTTGGCTAATCATATCATCCATGGTAACAACTTCATAACCCTCCATTGCAGCTTGAAGTGCGCAAATTGGATCAGTTTCAGTAATCATTACCCTAGCACCAGATTGTCTTAGTGAGGCTGCACTTCCTTTACCTACATCACCAAAACCAGCTACTATTGCAACCTTACCTGACATCATAACATCTGTTGCTCTTTTAATTCCATCTACCAAACTTTCTCTGCAACCATACAGGTTATCAAATTTTGATTTTGTCACTGAGTCGTTTACATTGATCGCAGGAACTAACAATGTGCCGTCTTGTTCCATTTTCTTAAGTGCTAATACTCCAGTAGTTGTCTCTTCTGATAAACCTTTAATATCTTCCATTAATTCTTTATAATCTTTATGCATTAAAGCTGTTAGATCACCACCATCATCCAATATCATATTTGGCTTCCAATCTTTTTTACCTTCGATAGTTTGTCTAACACACCACCAATATTCCTCCTCAGTTTCACCTTTCCAAGCAAATACTGGAATGCCAACTTTAGCGATAGCAGCAGCTGCATGATCTTGAGTTGAGAATATATTACAAGACGACCATCTGACCTCTGCTCCTAGTTCAACAAGCGTTTCAATTAATACTGCTGTTTGAATTGTCATATGCAGACAACCAACAATTCTCGCGCCTTTCAAGGGATTTTTTCCTTTATATTCTTTTCTTAAAGCCATTAAGCCTGGCATCTCTGTCTCTGCTAAAGAAATTTCTTTCCTACCAAATTCTGCTTCGTTAATATCTTTAACTTTGTAATCTGTCATGACCGAGGCTTTTAACAACTTTATTGGAATTAATCAACTTTAGAATCAGCTCTTGGAAAAATAATTTCTACATTTGCGCCCTTATCTTTATTATTTTTTGCGATTATTGTCCCATTATGTAATTCTACAAGGTTTTTTACAATATTTAGTCCCAAACCCGAATGCTCACCAAACTTGTCAGGTCTGTTACTATAAAACCTTTTAAATATTTTTTTTGTATCCAATTCCTTAAAACCACGACCTTCATCAACCACACTAACTTTGACGTATCCATCACTATCGGAATTTAGCATAATATTAATTTTTTTGTTATCATCACTAAATGAAACAGAATTATCTAATAAATTTGCAATTATTTGCTCTATTCTATTCTCAATTCCAAGAATTTCATAATTACCAGACCCATTAGCTGATAATTTGACTGATATACCTCTTTTAGTGTTATAAATATTATTGAAATCATCTACGACAGAGGTCAAAATATTTTTTAAGTCTAATATTATCATTTTTTCAGATGAAATAGCTGCTTCATCTTTTAACATTTGTGAATAATCTGTTATTAATCTCTCAATTCTTTCTACATCATGAGATACAATCTTAATTAATTTACTTTTTTGCTCTTTATTATCTGTTTCCGATATTATTTCCGATGCACTTTTAAGTGAAGCAAGTGGATTTCTAATTTCATGAACTAAGTCTCTAGAAAAATTTTCAGCATTATTTATTCTTCTTTGTAATTCATTGGTCATCTCATCCATAGATTTTGAAAGTGTTCCTAACTCATCCTTTCTATTTTTATAAATATCTATATTTGTATCTTCTTTACTTTTATCTTTAATTATTTCTGTATAATGAACTAAATTTTTTATAGGTTTTAAAAAGTATCTATTTAAAACAAAAGAAAATATTAATATTACTAATGCAATAATTGCAGCAGTTCTTAAAACGAAGTTTTTCCTCTCGATAAATGCAAACTTAATATCATTTGACTCTTCAATTACTGCTATGTATCCGACTTTTTTTTGATCAATCAAAATATTCTTTACTGAAACTAATAAAAATTGATCGTTTATCTCATGAGTGAATGTAAATGGATTTTCGAAATTTTCTGAAATCAAATATTGATTTAATTTTTTTTTTAAAAAGCTGTTTTTATTCTTTAAATCCTTTGATTTCTCTGTTGAAATATCTGTGCCATTATTTGAGATATCTGTCTCGAAAATTTCGAAGTTTCTCGAAAAAGATCTAGGGTCTAGATCAAGCGCATCTGTATCTGAAATACTATTGAAGGCATTATCATAAATAATGACTCTATCAATTGTTTGAAATAAAAATTTTGTTGAAATTAAAAATTTTCTTATTTCTTCTTGAATAAAACTAATATTTAATCTTTGGATATGGTTTACAGTGTTATCAATAATTTTGAAATGATTTGCAGATTTATCCCTAATTAAACTTGGCTTAATACTATATATATACACAGTAGTAAAAATACTAATAATAAGAAAAAAAATAAAATTAATGAATAAAAATTTTTTTAAAATAGAAAAGTTTTTTAAAATATTGCTCAACATTAGCTAACATTCCATCTATATCCACTTCCATAACGTGTTTCAATAGCTGCAAAATTACTATCAACTTTTTTAAACTTTTTTCTTATTCTCTTAACGTGACTATCAATTGTTCTATCCTCTATATCCGTATCTTCTCTATAAGCAATATCCATCAATTGGGCCCTTTCCTTTATAATACCAGGTCTTTTGGCTAATTCTTTAACTATTAAAAATTCAGTTGTTGTTAACTTGTCTGGTAGTTGATTACCATCCCACTCACACTCTAATTGTGAAGGATCTAGTTTTAATTTCCCATGTGAAATAATATTTTTTGTATCTTCTATATTATTATCTTTTTTTCTAAGTTGTACCCTTATTCTCTCAATCAAAACTTTTATAGAAAATCCTCCTGATTTTTTTACAAAATCATCTGCACCTAATTTAAGACCTAAAAGTTCGTCGACTTCATCGTCTTTGGATGTCAAAAAAATAACTGGCATAGATGTTTTTTTTCTAAGTTTTTTTAATAACTCTTCTCCGTCCATTTTCGGCATTTTAATATCAACAATAGCTAAATCAGGTGGCGTTCTTGTTAACCCAATTAATGCACTCTCACCATCGAGATAAGTTTGAACCCTATAGCCCTCTTTTTCAAGTGCAATACTAATACTTGTTAAAATATTTCTATCATCATCTACTAATGCAATAGTTTGAGTCATAGTGTAATTAAAAATACTAAATTGTTCTAATTTGGGCAATACTTACAAACTTCTAATGTAATAAACCCCAGTTTTCCCCATAATTTATGTCAACTGATAAGGGTATAGAAAATGAGTGAAGATCACTATTTTGCACACTTGTCATTTCATCTTTAATAAGTTTAGACATTATATTCAAATCTTTTTTCGGTATTTCAAAAATAAGTTCGTCATGGATTTGTAAAATCATTTTTGAGTTTTTATATTTTTTGTTCAATAATTTTTCGTTAATTCTTATCATGGCAAGCCTCATGATTTCTGATGCTGATCCTTGAATTGGAGCATTTATAGCAGCTCTTTCCTGAAAATTTCTTACATTAAAATTTTTGTCATTGATTCCTGTGATATGTGTTCTTCGCCCAAATATATTACTTACATAACCACTTTTCCTACAAAATTTAATTGTCGAAGACATATAATCTTTTATTTCTGGAAACTTCAAAAAGTAAGCATTCAGAAAATCAGCTGCCTCATTATTTGAAACATTAATCTGTTTAGCAAGACCATATTGTGATATACCGTATATTATTCCGAAATTTATTGCCTTTGCTTTTCTTCTCATATCATTTGTTACTTTTTTAATATCAATGTTAAATATCTGGCTTGCTGTTAGAGAATGTATATCTTCATTATTTTTAAATGCTTTTTTTAATTCTTTAACATCAGCAAGATCAGATAAAATTCTCATTTCAATCTGATTGTAATCGGCAGAAATAAATAACATATTTTTTTCTGCAACAAATGCTTTTCTTATATCTTTACCGTCCTCAGTTTTGATTGGTATATTTTGTAAATTAGGGTCGCTAGATGCTAATCTACCAGTCGTTGTGGCTGCTAATAAAAATGAAGTATGTACTCTTTTTGTATTGTTATTAAAATGTTCTGGTAGCGAGTCTGAATATGTGTTTTTTAACTTTGATAATTGTCTCCACTCTAAAACAAATTTGGGTAAATCGTAACCTTTAAATGCTAAATCCTCCAATACTGAGGCGCTTGTTGCAAAGCTACCTTTCTTAGTTTTTTTCATACTTGCAATTTTCAGATCATTATACATTATTTCACCTAACTGCTTTGTTGAACCTATCTTAAAATTTTTTTTTGAAATTTTAAAAATTTGCTTTTCTAAAATTTCAATCTTTTTTTGAAATTTAGTTGAGAGTTTTTTAAGAAAATTTTGGTCAATTTTAACTCCGTTAATTTCCATTAAAGCTAAAATTTTAATAAGTGGTTTTTCGAACGTTTCGTAAATATTAGTAAGTTTTTCTAATTTTAGATTTTTTTGAAGAATTTTATAAAGTCTATAAGTAATATCAGCATCTTCTGCTGCATAATCTTTGGCTAATTTAATGTCCACCTCGCTAAAATTTATTTGCTTTTTTCCAGTACCTACTATTTCTTTATAGGATATTGGTTTATGACTTAAATGGATTTCTGAAAGTGTATCCATGTTGTGACGGTTTTTTCCTGCGTCAAGAACATAGGACATTAGCATAGTGTCTTCTATGGTATTCATTTCAATACCTCTTTTAAATAAAATAATAAAATCAAATTTAATATTTTGACCTATTTTTTTTATACTTTTATCTTCTAGTGTTGGTTTTAAAATTTTGATTACTTTACTCTCATCTAAGTTTTTATGACTATTATGGCCAATGGGAATGTAACATGCATAGCCAATTTTTGTTGATAATGATATTCCTACTAAATCTGCTTGATGTGGATCAAGTGATGTGGTTTCTGTATCAATACATATTTCTCCTATTTCCTCTGCTTGCCTTAGATAACCCATTATTTCATTTTCATCATTAATAAGAGAATAATTTTTATTTGATATTTTTTCATTTTTTTTTGTTTCTTGGGTATTTTCTATTGTTTTAAATTTTGTCTCTCCATATGTAGATATTACAGAACTTAATAGTCTGTTGAATTCCATTTCTCTTAAAAAAGAGTAAAGTTTTTCTCTGTCGATTTCTTTTAGTATAAAATTTTCTGCCTTATCTTTAACTGGCACATCTTTTTTTAAAGTAACTAATTTTTTGCTAATTAATGCTTTATCTTTGTTTTCAATTAAAGTTTCTCTTCTTTTGTTCTGTTTTATTTGATTTGCTTTTTTAAGTAAATTTTCAAGTGTGCCAAAATTAGTGATTAATTCTGCAGCTGTTTTTACACCTATGCCTGGAACTCCAGGGACATTATCGCTGCTATCTCCTGCTAAAGACTGGACATCAATAACTTTTTCAGCACCAACACCAAATTTACTTTTAATGTCCTCTTCATTAACAAACTTATTCTTCATGGGGTCGTAAATTCTAATATTTTTTTTGTATAACTGCATTAAATCTTTGTCGGATGAAACAATTGTAACTCTACCTCCAAGTTTAAGTATTTGTTCTGAGTAAGTTGCTATTAAATCGTCAGCTTCATAATTTAAAAGTTCAATTGAAGGTAAATTAAAAGCCAAAACAGACTTTCTGATATATTCAAATTGTGGAATTAAATCATCTGGTGCATCAGATCTATTACCTTTATAATCAGAGTATATTTCGTTTCTAAAATTTTTTCTGGCAGAATCAAAAATCACTGCAAAATGTGTTGGTTTGTGTTCATTCTCATTTGATTTTGAATCTTCTAGTAATTTGAAAAGCATATTACAAAAACCGCTCACAGCACCTGTTGGTAATCCATCACTCTTTCTGGTGAGCGGTGGTAGGGCGTAATAAGCTCTAAATATGTATCCTGATCCATCAATTAGATAGAAATGGTCATTTTTTTTTATCTTATTCATTAAAATTATTTTATCTTAATTATTCCTAATGTTATAAAACTAAATTCTTTATGGAAAAAAAAACAATTCTCTCAGTTAAAAATCTACAGAAAATTTATAAAAAAAATGGCTCACAACAAACAAAGGCAATTGAAAATTTAAACTTAGAGGTGAAAGAAGGAGAGATTTTCGGTTTACTTGGACCTAATGGTGCTGGAAAAAGCACATTTATAAATATTCTCGCTGGCCTTGTTTTAAAAACATCTGGTGAGGTTAATGTGTGGGGTTTTGATATAGATAAAAACCCTCGACAAGTAAGAGCTTCAATTGGAATTGTGCCTCAAGAATTAAATTTAGATCCATTTTTTGGTCCTAGAAAGCTCTTAGAATTACAAGCTGGTTTGTATGGTGTAAAAAAAAAAGACAGGATCACAGACACAATTTTGAAGATGGTTTCCTTAGACAATCAAGCTGATAGTTATTCAAGGGGATTATCTGGCGGAATGAAAAGAAGGTTAATGATTGCAAAGGCCCTAGTGCATCAGCCTCCAATTGTTATTTTAGATGAGCCTACTGCAGGAGTTGATGTAGAATTAAGAAAAAATCTTTGGCAAAATGTTAAATTGCTTAATAAAAAAGGGGTAAGCATAATACTTACCACTCATTATCTTCACGAAGCCCAAGAAATGTGTGATCGAATTGGAATAATTAATAAAGGTAAAATAGTTGCATTAGACACAACAAAAAATTTATTAAATAGAATTGAAAAAAAAAAAATAACTTTAAAACTAAGTGAGATGATTGATTTAAAAGATAATGAATTAGAAACATTAAAAATCTTATCTTTAAACCACAAAGAATTAACTTTGATTTATGACAAGAATAGACTGAACATTGATCAAATACTAAACTATGTTAACAAGAAAAATGTTAGAATTATCGACATGTCTACTGATGACGGAGATTTAGAAGATGTATTTGTTACCCTAACAAATAACTAGAAATAACAGAAATTTTAAGTTAAGATAATCTAAAATGGAGTTAGTACAAAAAATTAAGCAATATAAAATTTTAAAAAATATTTTGTATATTTTTCTAGGATCTACTTTATTAATTGTATCTGCAAAAATTAAATTACCTTTTTATCCTGTACCAATGACAATGCAAACGTTTGTAGTATTGTTTTTAGGTGTATTACTAGGACCAAAGTTGGCAGCTACTACAATATTGTTTTACTTATGTGAAGGAATTTTAGGTTTACCAGTTTTCTCAAATTCTCCTGAAAAAGGTATTGGTTTAGTATATTTTACTGGACCTACCATGGGTTACTTAATTGGATTTATTTTCGCCTCTTATTTTGCTGGATATATTAATACTAAAGATAATTATTTTAAAATTTATATTAAATTAATTCTTTCAGTTTCAATAATTTATTTATTAGGGTTATTGTGGCTGGGTAATCTAATAGGATGGGAAAAACCAATTTTTTCATTAGGTGCTAAACCTTTTTTGTTAGCGGAGATGTTTAAAATACTATTACTAGGAATAATTTGTAAATATATAATTAAATTGAGAAGAACTATCTAGGGGATCTTTTAGATAAAATTCTTTGTAAAGTTCTTCTGTGCATTTTAAGTCTTCTTGCTGTTTCAGATACATTTCTATTACAAAGCTCAAATACTCTATGAATATGTTCCCACTTAACTCTATCAGCTGACATAGGATTTTCTGGTGGTTCCGCTTTTTTATTTGGATCAGCTAATAATGCTTTTTCAACGTCATCTGCATCTGCAGGTTTTGACATATAATCTATTGCACCCTGTTTTATTGCTGATACCGCAGTTGGGATATTTCCATAACCAGTTAACATTACAATTCTGCTGTTTTCATTTGAGTTTTGGATTTCTTTAACAACTTCTAAGCCATTTCCATCATTGAGCCTTAAATCGACAACAGCAAAAGCAGGTTTTTTTGATTTAACAGCATCAATACCCTTTTTTACTCCCTCAGCTTGTATTACCTCAAATCCTTTTTTTTCCATTGCTCTAGCTAGTCTTTCTCTAAATGGATTGTCATCATCCACTAGAAGCAGTGATTTGTCTGTAAAATCAGTTATTTTTTTTATTCCTATAGTTGTATTCATGTAGCTTATATGGAGATGAATAAAATAATTTCAATGATATTATTTGCTTTACATTGGGCTAAATTTCCAATAATTCAGCAATTTATATAAACTTGCATATGAGATATGCAGGTTTTTTTTATTAGATTTTTTTTTAGGAGCTAATATGAAAAAATTTAAATCAGTTGAAAAATTAATTAATCAGCTGAAACCAAATGACCCTGTTTATTGCATTAGGAAGCATCCTATAATTAATGCTTCTAAATTCTTTCAAAAAAATTTTCCTGGAAAAATACTATATGCTGTTAAAACAAATCCTAAC
Source organism: uncultured Pelagibacteraceae bacterium (assembly GCA_902571055.1). Taxonomy (GTDB): domain Bacteria; phylum Pseudomonadota; class Alphaproteobacteria; order Pelagibacterales; family Pelagibacteraceae; genus Pelagibacter. Next base: position 156,208 of record CACGAM010000001.1, read on the forward strand.
CAAGAAGTTTTAAAAACCATACTTGACAGTGGAATTAATCAATTCGATGTAGCATCGATTAAAGAGATAGAGACCGTTAAAAAATTAAATAATAAAGTAAAGTGCTCCTATATGCATACTGTGAAAAGCAGAGACAATATAAAGCAAGCATATTTTAAATATGGAATAAAAACGTTTGCATTAGACTCCAAAGAAGAGCTTATTAAAATAATTGAAACAACTAATTACGCTAAAGATCTAGAACTATTTGTGAGAGTATCGGTATCTAATGAACATGCAGAGATAGATTTATCAAAAAAATTTGGAGCAATTACTTCTGAGGCGATTGGACTTTTTAGATTAACTAAACAATATTCAAAAAAAATTGGTATTAGTTTTCATGTTGGATCGCAATGTATGCATCCCATTTCATATTCAAAAGGTATAGATGAAATTGGAAAAGTCATTAAGAAAACAAAAATTTGTCCTGATTATATCAATGTTGGGGGAGGTTTTCCTACAATATATCCTGATTTAATTTCTCAACCATTAATTAATTATTTTGAAGAAATTAAAAAAAGTTTAAAAAATTTAGGTCTGAATAAATTACCAGAAATTATTTGTGAACCTGGAAGAGCGATTGTGGCTGAAAGCGGTTCAACTATTGTAAGAGTTATACTTAGGAAAAAACAAAAATTATTCATAAATGATGGAACTTATGGAACACTATTTGATGCAGGTGTTCCAAATATTGTTTATCCATCAAAATTAATAACCGATGGAAGAATTTTATCCAAAAAAATGACTGCATTCGATTTTTATGGTCCTACCTGTGATAGCATGGATTATATGAAAGGACCTTTTTTATTACCAAACAATGTAAAAGAGGGTGACTATATTGAGCTTGGTCAACTTGGGGCGTATGGTTTAACATTTAGAACAGAATTTAATGGCTTTTATTCAAATCAAATATACGAAGTTGAAGACACTCCAATTATGACGATGTACGACAAAGAAAATAAAGGTGAATTCCTTGTTGCTTAGATGTCAAAAAATAAAAACTTAGGTCACAACAGTAAAAAAGATTTTTTAAAAAATCCAGTTGAACATATTGATATCACATCCTTTGATGCTAGAGATATAATTTCGTCTATGCAAAAAATGTCTTTTGTTTCAAGAGAAACTGGTAATGCTGCAGATATATTTAATCAAATGTTAAGGGACAAAAATTGTACAATTTTTTTGACATTAGCAGGTTCAACCTCAGCCGCGGGATGTATGAATATTTATAGAGATATGGTTAAATATAATATGGTTGATGCAATAGTAGCGACTGGAGCCTCAATTATAGATATGGATTTTTTTGAAGCTCTAGGTTTCAAACATTACCAAGGTTCACAATTCCAAAACGATAACGAGTTAAGGAAAAATTATATAGATAGAATTTATGATACATATATTGATGAAGATGAGTTGCAACTTTGTGACAAAACTATTTGTGATATTGCTGATAATTTAGATCCTAAAAGCTATACCTCAAGGGAATTTATAATGGAAATTGGCAGATATTTGAAAAAGTTTGCTAAAAAAAAAGGATCTTTAATTGAAACAGCTTATGACAATAATGTTCCTATTTTTTGTCCTGCATTTACAGACTCTAGTGCTGGATTTGGACTAGTCATGCATCAGGAAAAAAATCCATCAAAACATATTACAATTGACTCAATAAGAGAGTTTCGGGAACTTACGGAGATCAAAATAAAATCTAAAGGTTCAGGATTATTCATGATTGGAGGAGGTGTCCCTAAAAACTTTATCCAAGATACAGTTATTTGCGCAGAGTTGCTTGGCAAAGAAGTAGATATGCATCAATATGCTATTCAAATTACAGTAGCGGACTCTAGAGATGGAGCTTGTAGTAGCTCAACTTTAAAAGAGGCAAGTTCTTGGGGTAAAGTAGATACAACTAAGGAACAGATGGTTTTTGCAGAAGCTACTAGTGTTTTACCTTTGATTGCAAGCGACGCCTATCATAGAGGTGAGTGGAAAAATAGAGATAGAAAAAATTTCTCAAATTTATTTAAATAAAATGTCAAAAAAAACAAAAGTTGGTGTTATTCAACTTAAAATTACAAAAAATAAAGAATTTAATTTAAAAAATTCAATTAGCAAAATAAAAGAGGCAGCGCGTAAGGGTGCAAAAATTATTTGTATGCCAGAGCTATTCTTGACAGAATATTTTTGTAAGGTTGAAAATCACTCCTATTTTAAAATTGCAGAAAAAGTTCCTGGTTCTACTTCTGATATTTTTTGTAAGTTAGCAAAAGAATTGAAAGTTATATTAATTATTTCCTTATTTGAAAAAAAATTGTCCGGAATTTATTATAATACCTGTATCACTATTAACAACAATGGAAAAATAATATCAAAATATAGAAAGATGCATATACCGGATGACCCGGGATATTATGAAAAATTTTATTTTACACCAGGTGATTTAGGATTTAAAAATGTGAAAACTAAATTTGGCGATATAGGAACACTTATTTGTTGGGATCAGTGGTTTCCTGAAGCGGCTAGACTTACTGCATTAAAAGGTTCTGAGATAATATTTTACCCTACGGCAATTGGATGGCATCCTAAAGAAAAAAAGAAGTATGGAAAGTCTCAACTAGACTCTTGGATTACAATACAAAGATCACACGCAATTGCTAATGGTGTTTTTATTATAGCAATAAATAGAGTTGGGAAAGAAAAAAAAGGGAAAAGAGAAATTGAATTTTGGGGTAATTCTTTTGTCATAGATCCTAATGGAAATATAATATCAAAACTAAAATCAAACAAAGAAGGAATCTTAGTTTGTGACATAAATTTAAAAAAGGTAGAAAGTACTAGGCAACACTGGCCCTTTCTGAGAGATAGAAGAATTGATGCCTATAAAGGTTTAATCAAAAATCAAAACAATGATTAAAAACTTTTCTCTTCTTGGTTTTAGAATGCCAGGTGAGTGGGAAAAACAAGATTCAATTTGGATTACATGGCCTTATAATAAAAAAGATTGGCCAGGTCTATTTGAAAATATCCCCTTCACCGTATCAAAAATAGTATCTGCTATATCAAAAAATCAAGTTGTAAATTTAATTATTAAACCCAATGAAAATATAGATAAAATAAAAAAAATATTGTTGAGGCAAAAAACAAAATTAAAACTTGTTAGGTTTCATAAAATTCCTTCAAATAGAGTATGGATTAGAGATTTTGGTCCAATTTATTTAATAAATAAAAAAATTAAAAAAAAAATTTTTATAAATTTTCAATTTAATGGTTGGTCTAAATACAATGATTTTAAGTTAGATAATAAGATCAATGATAAAATCTCAAAAATTACCAAGACCAGAAAGTTAGAGCCTACATTTAAAATTGGAAAAAAAATAAGAAAATTTGTATTAGAAGGTGGTGCAATTGATGTAAATGGTATGGGTTCAATTTTATTAACTAGAGAATGTCTTCTCAGCAAGATTCAACAAAGAAATTTTGGCATTAAAAAAACAGATTATGAAAACATGCTATCTAAATTTTTAAATGTAAATAATTTTATTTGGCTTAACAAGGGCATCAAAGGTGATGATACGCATGGCCATATTGATGACATTTGCAGATTTGTATCTCCTGATACAATTATGACGGCAGTAGAAAACAATAAAAAAGACGTAAATTACAAAATTTTGAAAAATAATCTTAATATTTTAAAAAAAGCAAAAACTATTAATGGTAAAAATTTTAATTTAATTAAAATTCCCATGCCAAAAGCAATATTTATAAATAAGATAAGGGTTCCTGCAAGTTACTTAAATTTTTTAATATGTAATAAATCTGTTTTGTTACCATTATTTAATGATAAAAATGACAAGGTGGTGATTAAAATATTTAAAAAATTTTTTAAAAAGAGAAAAGTAATTGGTATAGATTGTACAAATTTGATTTGGGGTTTTGGAGCCATACATTGCATGACCCAAAGTGAACCAAGCGTTTAGGTCAAACTGGTTTAAGTGTTGATAATAATAATCTAAAAGGAATTAACATTACTAAGGCAACAAATAATTTCACTGCTAAATCACCAAGAGAAAGTGTAAACCATGGTATACCAGTCCCATAAAATGATATTGAGAAAAATAAAAAAGTATCGACAGTTGAACCTATAATTGAAGATCCTAATGGTGCAATGAACCATTTTTGTTTTCTTAATTTATCAAAAATTTGTACGTCTAACAATTGGGCAATTAAAAATGCTGTTCCTGATCCAATTGCAATTCTTAAAGATATTAAATCCGCAAAATTAGTTGAAAATAAAAGAGTAGCGCTAATACCTATAGCAAATCCAATATAAACAATTTTTCTGGCAGCTAGTTTTCCGTAAGACCTATTTGCTAAATCTGTAATTAAAAATGCAATCGGATAGCTAAAGGCACCATAAGTTAGTATTTCCTCAAGACCATATGCTTTTACAGGGAACTGAACAAGAAAATTTGAAGCTAAAACGATTAACCCCATCAAAATTGATAATGTAAGGAATATTTTGTTCACTAAGCAGTTTTGTTAAGGATTGTTTTTTTCATTTTTTTTAATCTTAAAGACAAATATTTGGTCTTTGTAGATTTTAAGAATTCATCAAAACTACCTTTTTTATCAACTGATCTTACTCCTGCGTTCGAAACGGTTAGTCTGAAATTTCTTTTTAAAATTTCACTTTTGAAATAAACCTTTTTCAAATTGGGTAAAAATTTTCTTTTTGTCTTATTGTTAGCATGACTTACATTATGACCCTTGAGAGGTATTTTACCAGTAAGTTCGCATTTTTTTGACATAGTGAAACTTATATAGAATTTCGTGGATCAATCGTCAAGTTGATTTTTTAAATCCAACCACATCATTTATATTATTTATACCTTCTTGTTCTAAGATTTTAATTAATCCGTTATTAATTTGTGCTGCAATACGTGGACCCCTGTAAACCATTCCTGTGTAAATTTGCACTAGTGTTGCACCGCTTAAAATTTTCTCATAAGCACTTTTCGCAGAGTCTACGCCACCTACGCCGATGATCTTAATCTGTTTTCCTACGAGATTGTAGAACTCGTTAATTATTCTGTTAGAGATTTTTTCTATAGGCTTTCCTGATAATCCACCTTTTTCAAATCTATTCATATTCGTCAAACCTTCTCTATTTCTATCAGTCGAGTTAGAGATAATTATAGTTTCAATTTTATTATCTATTAATATTTGCGATATTTTTTCTACTTGATTTGATGATAAGTCTGGTGAAATTTTAACTGCTATTGGTATACTTGAATTAGCTTTATTTTTTTCTTCAAGTATTGATTTGATTAAATTATTTAATTCACTAGTTTTATGAAAATCTCTAAGATTTTCAGTATTAGGAGAAGATATATTAATTGTGATATAACTTGCAAGATTTATAAATTTTTTTAGGCATGTAGTGTAGTCTTCGATTCTATTACTCGAATCTTTATTTGGACCAATATTTATTCCTAATAAACCCTTAGGTTTATTTTTTTTTATTCTCAAACTAATTTCTTCACATCCTTGATTGTTAAAACCTAATCTATTTATTAGGGCCTCGTCCTCTTCTAATCTAAATACTCTTGGTCTTGGATTTCCGAATTGTGGTTTAGGTGTTACGGTTCCAACTTCTACAAATCCAAATCCTAAGTTAAATAAAGAGTTATAAACTTCGGCATTCTTATCAAAACCAGCTGCAACACCTATTGGAGAATGTATTTTTTCGTTAAATATTGAGGTTTCTATTCTTGGAGATTTATTTATTTTGATAGAGGCAATGTTTCCAAATTTTAAAGCATTTATTGCTAAAGAATGTGCAGTTTCAGGGTTAATTTTAAAAAGAAAAGGTCTTAAAATATCAAACATTATTTAATTTATTTTTAATTAATTCAATTGTCTCACTTAAACCAAAAAAGCTTATAAAAAAACCCATTCTTGGTCCATTTTCATCTCCAAAAGTTACCTGATAAATTAATTTAAACCAATCTCTGAGTTTATCTTTGTATCCGTTTTCTTTTCCAACTGTGTATATTTCAGTCTGTATTTCCTCAGGTGTCATTTTATTATTACAATTCTCAAGTTTTTTTACTAGTTGATTAAGCGCTTTTCTCTCCTCACTATTTGGTTTTATATATTTTTTTGTTTTCTTAATAACTTCATCAAAATATTTAATTGCATAACCAATTAATTGATCGAAAATTGGAAAATTTTTTTTCATTTATGTTGGTTTTATATTTTTTTACAAATTTCCAAAGTATTTCTTTAGACGTCGCGTTACTTGTTTCAACTAAATTAAGTAGCATTGAAAAACTCATAATGATATCCTCTTTTGGAACCTTACCATTATGAACATGCCATGCAGGATTTAACAATAGCTGTAATTCATCTTGCGTCTTACTTTTATCTATAAAATTTAAATATTCATCTACAGCTTTTGAAACAACTTCATCATAAAGTTTCTTTGCTCTCTTAGGGTTTTGATACATGAAAAGAGATAAGCTCTCCGGAGATGCGTATTTAAGCCATTGATCAATTGTGATTCCATTTCCTTTAGATTTAGATATCTTTTCGCCTTTTCCATCTAAAAATAACTCATATGCAAATCCAGACGGATTATTTTTTCCTAGAACTTTAAGTATTTTTGTTGATAGAATCGCGCTTTCAATAAGGTCTTTTCCATACATCTCAAAGTCTACATCTAATGCATACCATCTCATTGCCCAATCAACCTTCCATTGTAGTTTACAATTACCATCTAAAATACTGGCCTCTAAATCTTTACCATTATTATCAAATATAATTTTGTTTTCTTTATTCTTAATTTCTTTTACAGGTATCTCTAGTACTTTTTCAGTATTGGGACATATAGGTAAAAATGGTGAGTATGTTTTTTGTCTTTCCTTTCCTAATGTTGGAATAATGATATTCATAATTTCATTAAAATTATTTAAAATTAGTATTAGTGTTTCATTGAAAAAACCCTTTTTGTAAAGCTCTGTAGAACTTTGAAAGGTATAGCTAAATTTAAAATTGTTTAAAAAATTTTTTAACATTTCATTATTATGCTCCCCAAAACTATTAAATTTTCCAAACGGATCCGGAACTTTGGTTAGGGGCTTATTTAGATTTTTATTTAATATATCTTTATTTGGAACATTATCTGGAATTTTTCTTAAACCATCCATGTCGTCCGAAAAGGTAATAATTTCTTTGGGGAGATCTGTTAAGTGATTTAGAGCATTTACCACCATTGAAGTTCTAGCTACCTCACCAAAAGTCCCTATATGCGGTAAACCACTTGGTCCATAGCCTGTTTGCAAAATAATCTTACCTTTTTTGTCTATATTTTTTTTTCTTTCTCTTAAAATTTTTTTAGCCTCAACGAAAGGCCAGGCGTTTGTTTTTTCGATGTTTTCTTTGTCTAGCACAATTAACCTAAATTTTCCTCATAAATCTTATTATATTTTTTTCTAATAGAGTTGAAATTTATTTACCATAAAATAATGTTCATTCAAAATGTCCAATTACAAAACAGTTTTTTTTACTCTAGGCTTGCTGCAAATTATTCTAGGTTTATCAATGATAATCCCGGTGTTGATACAACTAGTATATAGTGAATCAGACTCAGGTTTTATTGTATCAGGTTTAGCTACAATAATATTCGGAATGTTATTTTATCTCTCAAATTTAGACCATGACAAAAAAATAAACTTACAACAAGCTTTTTTGCTTACGTCTCTTTCATGGTTAAGTATTGCAATATTTGGTTCATTACCTTTTATTTTTTCTGAAATAAATTTGTCTCTAACTGATGCTTTTTTTGAGAGCATGTCTGGGATTACTACGACGGGTTCAACAATAATTTCTAACCTGAATGATGCGCCAAAAAGTATCTTGCTATGGCGTTCGATGTTACAATGGTTGGGTGGAATTGGAATTATTGTCATGGCAATAACACTAATGCCAATAATGAATGTAGGTGGTATGCAATTATTTAAAATATCAACAAATGATAAAACTGAAAAAGTTCTACCAAAAACAAAGGAGATATCTCTTAGATTAATTCTAATTTATTTATCACTTACTTTCTTGTGTTCAATTTTATACAAAATTTGTGGAATGAATTTTTTTGATAGTTTTACTCATGCGATGACTACAATAGCAACTGGTGGTTTTTCTAATTATAATGAGTCAATTGGATATTTCAATAATTCATACATAGAAATCACTTCCATAATATTTATTTTATCAGGCAGTATTCCTTTTATTGTTTACTTAAAGTTTTTAAACGGAGATAAAAAAATATTTATATCAGATAGCCAAATTAAATTATTTTTTAAGATCGTTATATTTTCAATATTTTTCCTTTTTATTTATCTTTCAATAGTTAACAAAAATTTTTATGAAATAGATTTTCTTTCAGTTTCATTTAATGTTGTGTCTGTTTTAACTGGAACCGGATATGTCACTGAAAACTACAGTGGTTGGGGTAATTTTCCTCTATTTTTCTTTCTGATACTCATGTTTATTGGAGGATGCGCAGGATCTACAACATGTGGTATAAAAATATTTAGAGTTCAAATCTTATATCAGTTTTTTTCTAATCAGATAAAAAAAATAATATATCCTCACGGAGTATTTAATATGAAATATGAAAAACAAAATATTGATGAAAAATTTATGTCATCGGTAATCTCGTTTATATATTTATACTTTATAATTTTTTTTATAGTTGCCTCTTTATTAACAATTAATGGTCTTGATATTGTATCAGCGTTATCAGCTGCTGCTACAGCGATATCTAATGTTGGTCCTGGACTAGGAGATACCATTGGTCCTAATGGAAATTTTGCGGAAATTTCTAATAATTCAAAATGGATTTTAAGTTTTGCAATGATACTAGGTAGACTTGAACTTTTTGCAATTTTAGTTTTATTTATTCCTTCATTTTGGAGAAAATTTTAATGATTGAAAAAAAACAATCCTGGTCTGAATCAATACAGGTTTATAGAGATATTAGAATGTTAAGAATTCTTTTATTAGGAGCAATAAGTGGTTTTCCATGGGTTTTAATAGCTAGCAGTTTGAGTTTATGGCTCAAAGAGGAAGGATTGAGCAGATCAACTATTGGATGGGCAGGTTTGATATTTGGTGTTTACGCGTTTAATTATTTATGGGCTCCTATAGTGGATAGAATACAAATACCTTATTTATCAAAAAAAATTGGTCATAGACGAGGATGGATAGTTTTAATGCAATTAATTATTTTGTTAAGTTTATTAATTTGGAGTTTAATAAATCCTACACAAAATTTAGCTCTTCTTATTGGAGTTGGATTAATTATTGCAACTGCATCTGCAACCCAAGATATAACGGTTGATGCTTTAAGAATTGAGCAAATTAATGCTAATGAAGGAAAATCAATGGCAGCAGGTGCTGCGGTAGCTGTTGTAGGATGGTGGACAGGATATAAGCTTGGTGGAGTAATTGCTTTATTTACAGCAGAGTTTTTTGAAAATGTTGGTATTGAGGATTATTGGCAATCAACTTTTTTAGTTTTGGGCGGAATAGTTATTTTGATGAACATAGCTTTAATGTTTGTTCACGAACCAAGTAATAATTTAAGACAAATAAAACAATCGGAAAATGATAAACTTATTGAAGAAAAACTAGGATCATCAAATAAATTAAGTAGATTTGTTGCATACATATCAGGAACTATCGGAAATCCAATAATTAGCTTTTTTAAAAAAAATGGATTTACAATTGCTATTTGGATACTAGGTTTCGTATTTTTATTTAAAATTGGTGAAGCATTTCTTGGTAGGATGTCTATTGTGTTTTATAAGGAAATTGGTTTCTCTAAAGGAGAAATTGCAATTTATTCTAAAACATTGGGTTGGATAACGACTGTGGTTTTTACTTTAATTGGTGGGTTGTTTGCTATGAGATCAGGAACAATCAAAACAATGTTTGTTGCTGGAGGTTTTATGGCCGCAACAAATCTTTTATTTGCTTTACTTGCTTGGTCAGGCAAATCTGAATGGCTATTTGCTTTAGCAGTAATAGCTGATGATATCTCAGCTGCATTTGCAACTGTTGCTTTTGTTGCCTTTATATCTTTGCTTGTGGACAGAACATATACTGCAACTCAATACGCACTACTTGCTTCGATTGGTACGGCTGGAAGGACTACACTCGCATCCTCCTCTGGCGCTTTAGTTGATTGGTTAAATGGTGATTGGGGTACTTTTTTTATAATCACTACTTTGATGGTAATTCCTTCATTAATATGTTTGTGGTTAATTAAAGATAAAATTGTAATAAGTGGGAAATAATTTTTTTTGCACAAAGCCAGTTATAAATGTTCTTTTAGAGCCAAAGAAATCTTCTAAGGTTAGTAGTCAATTAATTTACGGTGAAAAATTTCAAATCATATCAAGAAGTAAAAATTACATTAAAGTTAAAAATTTTTATGACAGATATATTGGTTACATAAAATTTAACAATTTCAGATCAAACTATAAACCAACTCATAAAGTAGTATGTCTGAAATCAAGGATCTATTTACAAAAAAAAGGAAAAACTAAACCATCTAATACCTTCCTTCCTTTTTTGAGTGAAATAGAAATTTTGAAGACAAAAAAAAATCTGATTATGTTTGAAAACAATAAATGGATAAAAAGAAAAGAAGTTTTACCAATAGATAGAAAAGTGAATGATTTTAGTAGAATTTTAAAATTATTCTTAAATTGTCCTTATAGATGGGGAGGTAAATCTTACATGGGTATAGATTGCTCTGCTTTAATACAAATTTATTATAAATTTAACAGGAAATTTTTTCCAAGAGATACGATTGACCAGATTAAAATTAAAAAAGGTTATAAAATTAAAAAATCGTATTCGAAGGGAGATATAATTTTTTGGAATGGACATGTTGCGATTTGTCTAAATAATAGAATGTTAATACATGCATATGGGCCTAGGAAAAAAGTTATAATAATGCCAATCAAAAATGCAATAAATATAATTCAGCAAACTGCCAATCTAAAAGTAAAAAAAATATATAAAATTTAAATTTCTCTTCCAAAATCTGGTTTTGAAACATCTTGTTTCGAATCAATAATTTGCTTTCGGACTTTTTTTGAATTCATCAAAATTTTTTTAAGCTCTTTATCTTTATTGGCTTTAATTTTTTTTTTTATTAAATTAAGGTTTTTAATAAATTTATTAATTGATTTAATCATATTATCTTTATTACTAAAAAATATATCTCTCCACATAATTTCGTTGGATGCTGCTGTCCTTGAAAAATCTCTTAAGCCACCAGCGCTATATTTGATTATATTTTTTTTTTCAACCTTTTGAAAATCTTGGGCTGTTTTTATTAAGTTATAAGCTATTAAATGTGGAAGATGACTTGTAATGGCAAAAATTTTATCGTGCTCTTTAGCATTCATCAGAATTACCTTAGAACCTAGTTTTTTCCAAAATTTTTTTACAGTATTAATTTTGCTCTTTTTTCCTTTGTTAATTAAGATACACCATTTATTATTAAATAACTCTTTACTGCCAAACTTTGGTCCACTAACCTCTGATCCTGCGATCGGGTGACTTAAAATTAAGTTTTTATTTTTTGTAAATTTAATCAAATTTCGTTTAGTAGATCCTACCTCTGTTATTACAGAGTCTTCTGACATAAATTTATTTATTTTTGGAAAGATAAATTTATATTCACTCATAGGAGCACAAATTATTATGAAATTCATCATTTCTAAGTCTTTGTTTAAGTTAGAAATGAATTTAATTTTCTTATTTATTTTTCTTATGATGTTTATATTTTTTTTTAATTTTTCGTAAACATAGATATTTTTTGAAATTTTATTTTTAATTGAGCTTTTTAATATTGATGAACCAATCAAGCCACAACCGACTATTAGAACATTATTGAACATTTTTAAATATATTTTTAACTTCCTTAAGAAATAATTTATTTTCAGCAATATTGCCAATTGTTAATCTCAAATGATTGTCGATTCCATAAGTTTTCATTTCTCTAAGAATAATACCTTTTTTTTCCAACTTTTTTTCAACTTTGTTTGCAGACAATTTACAACTATTAAAATTTAATAGTAGAAAGTTAGCGCTAATTTTGTTTGAATAAATATTAAATTCCTCTAATGATGTTTTGATTTTTTTACTCCACAATAAATTATGTTTAACTGACTTGTTAATAAATTTATTGTCTTTTAGTGCCTCTATTGCACATAATTGCGCAACCTCATTAACATTAAAAGGTGGTTTAATTGAATTTAAAGCATTAACAATATTTTTATCACCGTAACCCCAGCCAATTCTTAAAGCCGCTAATCCATAAATTTTTGAAAATGTTCTCAATATAAATACATTTTTGTGATTTTTAAATATTTCCAGCCCTGAAGCATAATTCCTATCTTTCATATATTCATAATATGCGTCATCAATTACTAATAAAATATCTTTTCTCAATCTTTTTCTTAAATTGATTAAATCTTTTTTATAAAGATAGGTACCAGTAGGATTGTTAGGATTTGCTAAAAAAACAATTTTAGTTTTTTTGCTTACATTTTTAATTATATTATCAATAGAAATCGTAAAATTTTTCTCTTTAGAATAAATTACTTTCGCCCCTGAAATAGATGCATAAATTCTATACATCAAAAAACTAAATTGTGGCACTATAACCTGGTCACCTTTACTTAGAAATAACTGACACAGCATTTGAATAATCTCATCTGAACCAGATCCGCAGATTACTTTATTAATATCACAATTAAATTTAATAGAAATTTGTTTTCTTAATAATTTAGATGTGTAGTCCGGATATTTAGAGGTACTAACATTATTTCTCAAAATTTCTTTAACTTTTGAACTTGCTCCTAATGCAGACTCATTTGCTGATAGCTTAATTATCTTTTTGGTATTATTTAAATTAGGTATTTCGTGTTTTCCAGGCTTGTATGACTGAAACTTTAGTTTTTTAAATTTCATTAATTTCATAACTTTAAATTTTTCTGGTATTTATAGATAAATTATTATTTATTCAAATTAAATAAGTAAAAATCCCTTAAAAATTTGACATATAAAAATTGATAATGTAAACATTTATTGCGCTGATTTAACTGAATTGCGAGCGCTATAAAAAAACCGCTAAATAAGTTTTTTTTCCTCTCAATTCACTGAAATGCTATGAACAAAATTGATAATTTAAAAAAATATATAGTTAAAGATAAGTTAAAGTTAGATTGTGGTAAAGAAATATCAAATTTTCCTTTAGCTTACGAAACTTTTGGTGAGTTAAATGAGGATAAAAATAATGGTATTTTAATATTTCATGCTTTGACAGGAGACCAATTTCCATACGGTATAAATCCTATAACAAACAAAGAAGGTTGGTGGAATTATGCGCTTGGACCAAACAAAGCTATTGATACAAATAAATTTTTTGTGATTAGTGCCAATGTCATTGGAGGGTGCATGGGATCATTTGGACCTTCTAGCATTGATCCTTCTACAAACAAACCTTATGGATCTAACTTTCCTGTTATTACGATTAATGACATGGTAAACGCGCAAAATTTTCTGTTAGATTATTTTAAAATCAAAAAATTATTTGCAGTCATAGGTGGGTCTATGGGTGGTATGCAAGTTCTACAATTCGTTTCTAATTTTCCAAATAAAGCAGAGGTAGCAGTACCAATTGCTTGTACCGCAAGTCATTCAGCGCAGAACATTGCATTGAATGAGCTAGGTAGACAGGCAATTATGGCTGATAATGAATGGGATAAAGGCAAATATTTGGAAAATGGAAAATCTCCATCTAAAGGTTTAGCTGTAGCGCGAATGGCAGCCCACATAACCTATTTATCTAAAAAAGGTTTGCAGGAAAAATTTGGTAGAAAACTTCAAGAGAGAGATGCATTAAAATTTGGTTTTGATGCAGACTTCCAAATAGAAAGTTATTTGAGATATCAAGGGTCAGTTTTTGTTGATAGGTTTGATGCAAATAGCTATTTATATATAACAAGGGCAATGGATTACTTTGATTTAACAAATCAATTTAATGGAAATCTCTCAGATGCTTTTAAAGGAAGTAAAACAAAATTTTTTATAATTTCTTTCACTTCTGATTGGCTTTATCCTACATCCGAAAATAGAGAGATTGTTATTGCCTTAAATGCAATTGGGGCTGATGTTGGATTTATTGAAATAACTTCTGATAAAGGTCACGATTCATTTTTATTAGATGTACCAGATTTTTTAAATTCAGTTAAAAACTTTTTAAATAATTCATATAAAAATATTCATGAAGCAAGAGTTTAAAATAATTTCCTCATTAATAAATGAAAATTCTAAAATTTTAGATGTAGGGTGTGGAAATGGAGAGCTTATGAAATATATACTAGAAAATATTTCAAGTAATATAAGAGGTTTGGAAATATCAAAAAAAAATGTTCAAGAGTGTATCGAAAAGGGTTTAACAGTTATTGAGGGAAACGCTGAGTTAGATTTAGGCCAATTCCCAGATAAATCGTTTAATTATGTTATCCTTAGCCAAACACTTCAAGCTTTTTTAAATCCTGAAAAAGTTTTATATGAATTATTGAGAGTTGGAAAAAAAGCAATTGTGACAATACCAAATTTTGGTCACTGGAAGGTAAGAGTAGATTTGCTATTTAAAGGTACAATGCCTGTAACTGAAAATTTGCCTAACGAATGGTATAATACCCCAAATTTGCATATGTGCACAATAAAAGACTTTGTAACTTTCTGTAACCAAAGGGAGTTAACATTAACAAAATCTATTTCTTTAAGTGGAAAAAAAGTTTCCTATATTAAAAAAAGTAATTTAAATTATAAAAATCTTACTTCAGAGTTAGGAATATTTGAAATAGAAAAATAATATGAGAATTATAACAGTAAAGTGCCTAGATGATAATTTTTCTTATATTCTTATAAATGAGGAAAGTAATAATGCCTGTGTAATTGATCCAGGGGAATCAAAGCCAATAATTGAGGCTATTATGAAAGAAAAGGTAAATTTAAAATATATACTAAATACCCACCATCATGGTGACCATGTAGGTGGAAATTTAGATTTAAAAAAAAAATTTAATTGTAGTGTAATAGGCTTCAATAAAGATAAAGATAACATTCCCGGAATTAATATTTTTGTTAAAGATAAAGAATTATATAAAAATAATGATTTCGAATTTACAACATATCACACTCCTGGTCATACTAAACGTCATGTAATATTCCATTTTCATAATCAAAATTTATTATTTACCGGAGATACACTTTTTTCTCTAGGTTGTGGAAGAATATTTGAAGGGTCATACAATCAAATGTTTAATTCTTTAAATTTAATTAAAAATTTTTCGAAAGATACATTGATATATTTTGGTCACGAGTATACTCTACAAAATTCAAAATTCTGTAGCCATCACGATCCTAATAACAACAAACTAAAAAATAAAATTTTAGAAATCACAGATAAATTAAAAAATAATGTACCAACAACGCCAACTTATTTAAAAGAAGAGCTAGACTGCAATATTTTTCTAAAATGTAAAGATTTGAATTCTTTTTCAAAATTGAGAGAATTAAAGGATAATTTCTAAGTTATTCAACTTGACTAAAAGGAGCCTCTGACTATATTGCTGTTAATAAATTTTAAATTAAAATGTCATTTGCGATAATAAAAACTGGTGGAAAACAATACAAAGTAAGTGCTGGAGAAATCATTAAAGTAGAGCTGTTGAAAGATTCAAAACCTGAATCAAAAATAGAGTTTAAAGAAGTTCTAGCTTATGGCGATGAAAAGTCTTTTGAAATTGGTAGTCCGACTGTGGATGGAGCAAAAGTTGAAGCAGATTTAATTAAAAATTCAAAAGAAAGAACAGTTTTAATTTTTAAAAAAAGAAGACGTAAGAATTCAAGAAGAAAAAACGGACACAGACAACAATATTCAATGGTGAGAATTAACAAAATATTTTCTAAAGATGGCGCTGTGATAGCAGAAGCTGAAAAATATGTAAAAAAAGATAAAAAATTAGAAAATTTAAAAACTGAGGAAAAAAAATAATATTTTATTATGGCAACAAAAAAAGCAGGTGGTTCTTCGAGGAATGGAAGAGATAGTGCCGGTAGACGACTGGGTGTAAAAAAATACGGTGGTGAAATAGTTCTTCCAGGAAACATAATTATTAGGCAAAGAGGCACAAAAATTTTCCCAGGAGACAATGTAAAAATGGGAAAAGATCATTCAATTTTTTCAGTTATTAAGGGTAAGGTCATTTTCAAAAAAATTAAATCTGATAGAACTGTAGTTTCAGTAAAACCCAACTAATTAATCCAACTATAACATTGTAGTATGAAATTTCTAGACCAAGTAAAAATATATATAAAAGCAGGTGATGGAGGATCAGGTTCACCTAGTTTTAGACGAGAAAAATTTATTGAGTTTGGTGGACCAGATGGAGGTGACGGAGGAAAAGGTGGATCAGTTATTTTAATATCTGAGAGGAACTTAAATACCTTAATAGATTTTCGATATCAGCAACACTTTAAGGCAAAAAGAGGTGAAGATGGTAGAGGCAAAAATCAAACAGGTAGAGGTGGTGAAAATTTATATTTAAAGGTTCCTGTTGGTACACAAGTTTACGAGGAGGACAACAAAACATTAATATATGATTTTAAAAGGGAAAACGAAGAGTACGTAGCAGCAATAGGTGGTAAGGGAGGATTTGGCAATACTAAATTTAAATCTTCCACAAATAGAGCTCCAAAGAGATTTACTAAAGGAAAAATAGGAGAAGAATTTTGGATATGGCTTCAACTTAAAACAATCGCAGATATTGGTATTATAGGTCTGCCTAATGCTGGTAAATCTAGTTTGTTGGCATCAGTAACTAGCGCAAAGCCTAAAATTGCAAATTATAAATTTACCACACTAAACCCAAATTTAGGTGTTGCACAATATGATGATAAAGAAATTACTTTGGCAGACATCCCTGGTTTGATCGAAAATGCTCATTCCGGAGTTGGACTGGGGATAAAATTTTTTAAAACATATTGAGAGATGTAAAACCTTACTACATTTAATCGATGTTAATGAAAAAGATTTGATAAGATCGTACAATCAAGTAAGAGGCGAATTAGGTAAATATAGTAAAAAGCTATTAAAAAAGGAAGAAATTGTAATTTTTAATAAAGTTGATTTAATAGAAACTTCAGAACTAAATGTTAAAAAAAAAGAATTTAAGCGTAAGACTGGGAAAGAAATATGGATATTATCAACATTAGAAAAAAAACTTGTATCAAAAATTAAAGCTAAAGTAATTAAATATGTATCTTAAGAATTATAAAACTATAGTAATTAAGGTTGGTTCATCTCTGTTAATTGATGCTAAGAAAAAAGTAAGAAGAACATGGTTAGAAAAATTTGCTTTAGATATTAAAGATTTAAAAAATAAAAAAAAAAATGTCATAATTGTAAGTTCCGGAGCTATTGCTTTAGGATGCGAAAAACTAAAAATAAACAAAAAAAGTATAAAGCTTGATAAGAGCCAGGCCGTTGCCTCAATTGGTCAGATTGAATTAATGAATTTATATAAAAACATATTTAATAAATATAAAATTAATTTATCACAGATTTTAATTACTCTAGAAGATACTGAACAAAGACGTAGAGCAATAAATGCAAAAAGAACTTTTGAAAATCTCTTTGAGCTTAATTACGTCCCAATTGTGAATGAAAACGACAGTATTGCTACTTCTGAAATAAAATATGGGGATAATGACAGACTAGCGTCAAGAGTAGCTCAAATATTGGGGGCTGATTGTTTAATCTTACTTTCAGATGTAGATGGACTGTATTCTTCAAACCCAAAAATTAATAAAAATGCAAAATTAATTAATACGATTAATAACATTGATACGAACATCGAAAAAATTGCAACTAAAAGTATTGGTGAACATGGGACAGGAGGTATGACAACTAAGATTGAAGCTGCTAAAATTTGCCAAAACTCAGGATGCAATATGGTAATAGCAAATGGTTTAATGAATAGGCCAATTTTAAATATTGATAAAACAAACAAAGGCACCTGGTTTTTGCCAAAAGTTTCAAAGTTGCATGCAAGGAAAAAGTGGATTATTAGCTCAATTTCACCTAAAGGAGATTTAATAATTGATGATGGTGCAGTACAAGCGCTAAAAAAAGGTAAAAGCCTTTTAGCCACGGGAATAAAAAAGGTTAATGGGCAATTTATTAAAGGTGACCATATAAGAATATTGGATAAAAATAATAAAGAGTACGCGAGAGGACTAAGTTCATTTAGCTCGGTAGAAATTAAAAAAATTCAAGGTCAACATTCAAATAAAATTAAAGATTTGTTAGGATACGTATCTAAATCTGAGGTTATACATAAAGATGATATGGTAGAGGTTTAAATGAAAAATAAATTAATTGAAATATGTAAAAAAGCTAAGAAAGCAAGTAATCAAATTATAGATAATAAGATTAAGAATAAAGTTCTTCTTAAATTTGCTCAATTAGTAAATAAAAATAAATTTAAAATTTTATCGAATAATAAAAAAGATGTATTTAACGCAAAAAAAAAAGGTTTGAAAAATAATATGATAGAAAGGCTTGAATTAAATGAAAAAAAAATTGAGGATATAGTTTCTAGTATCAAACAGATATCTAGGATGAAAGATCCTGTAAATGTAATTTTAAAAAAATGGAAAAGACCTAATGGTTTAAAAATGAGAAGAGTAACTGTTCCATTGGGGGTAATTGGAGTAATTTATGAAAGTAGACCCAACGTAACCTCTGATATTTCGTGTCTATGCTTTAAATCGGGTAACTGTGTAATTTTAAAAGGAGGATCGGAGGCTTATTATAGTAATAAGTTAATTTCTGATCTATTTCGTGAGGCACTGAAATTTTACAACGTTAATATAAATTATGTTCAGTTTATAAAGCATAAGAGTAGAAAGATAGTTCAATTAATGCTTTCTAACACGAAAGATTATATCGATGTAATTATTCCTAGAGGGGGCAAAGGTCTGGTTAAAACTGTGCAGGATTATTCAAAAATTCCAGTGATAGGTCATTTAGAGGGAGTCTGTCATACATATGTCGATGAACATGCAAACTTGAAAATGGCTGAAAAAATTGTAGTTAACGCTAAAATGAGAAATACAAGTATTTGTGGAGCAACTGAAACTTTGTTAATTCACGAGAAAGTTTTAAAAAAATACGCTCATTCAATATTAAAGAATTTAGAGAAGAAAAATTGTATAATTTATGCTGATAAAAAAATTCGAAATATTTATAAAGGAAGAACTAAGAGTGCAAATTTAAGTGATTGGAGTAAAGAATATTTGTCAGCCGAAATTGCAGTGAAATCTGTAAAGAATTTGGATGAAGCGATAAATCATATAAATACATATGGTACAATGCACACTGATGCAATCATCACAAAAGATAAAAGAAAAGCTAATTTATTTATGAAAAAAGTTAAAAGTTCAATAGCTATTCATAATTCTTCAACACAGTTTGCGGATGGTGGGGAATTTGGTTTTGGAGGAGAGGTTGGAATTTCTACTAATAAACTTCCACCTAGAGGTCCTGTGGGTCTTGCTCAGTTGGTTACATATAAGTACGAAGTCTATGGGTCGGGTCAAATAAGAGATTAATTTGAGAAAATTAGGAAAAAAGAAATTAGGAATTCTGGGTGGCTCTTTTGATCCACCGCATTTAGGACATTTAAAAATTTCTTTAGAAGCAAAAAAAAGATTTAAATTAAATACTGTTATATGGGCTGTGACAAATAAGAATCCATTTAAGAATAAATGTGAAAATAGTTTAAAAGAAAGAATTTTTTTATCTAAGAAGTTAGCCTTGAAAAAAAAATTTATAAAAATAGAATATTACGAGAAAAAATTGCGATCTAATAGAACAATTAATTTGATCAGATTTATAGAAAAAAAATATCGCAATACACAACTATTTTTTATTATTGGGGCCGATAATTTAATTAATTTTCATAAATGGTATAAATGGAGAGACATTTGTGACAAATGTAAAATATTGGTTTTTGACAGAGGTGGCTACAAGTTGAAATCACTTAAATCTGTCGCCTACCAAAAAATGGGTGACAAAACTTTTGATTTTATTACATTTAAAAAAGTCAATATTTCATCTTCAAAATTAAGAAAATTTTGATACAATAACTAATTATTTGGTAATAATTTGAATTTAAAAGACAAAATCATAAAAACCCTGGACAGCAATAAAGCATCAAATATCGTAGCAATTGATTTGGAAGGAAAATCCTCTGTTGCGGACTATATGATAATAGCTAGCGGAACATCATCTAGACATTTACAATCTTTGTCGGAACAAGTTTTGAGTGAATTCAAACGTCAGGGTGTCGTAGACTCAAAAATTGAGGGCAAAGATAGTAATGATTGGAAATTGGTAGACGGTATAGATCTTATAGTTCATTTATTTAATCCAGAAAAAAGAAAGTTTTATGAATTAGAAAAAATGTGGTCGGAATTAATTCCGAAAGAAAAAGTAATTATATGAAATTTAATCTAAAAAGCTTATTTATTTTATTTCTTATAGCTTTTAATTTTTTAACTCTATCCTCAAAATCTGAGGAAGATATTTATAAAAAAATAGATCTATTTAGTGAGGTATTAAACAAAATAAATAAGCAGTACGTTGATGATGTTAATCAAAGCGAGATGATGGATGCAGCTATAAATGGTGTATTACAATCTCTCGATCCTTACTCAGCGTATATGTCACCAGAAATGTTTGAAAATATGGCTACTGAAACCAGTGGAGAATTTGGAGGTCTTGGAATTGAAGTAGGAATGGAGGCTGGAGTTGTAAAAGTTATATCACCAATAGATAACTCACCAGCTTACAAAGTTGGTGTTAAGGCTGGCGATTACATAGTAAAAATCAATGAAATACAAGTACAAGGGAAATCTTTATCTGAAGCTGTAGAGCTAATGAGAGGTCCAGTTGGCTCAGATATTGAAATAACAGTAAGACGAAGAGGAGAAAGAAAAGCACTAACTTTTACTATTACTAGAGAAATTATTGAAGTTGCATCTGTTAAAACAGAAATTAAAGATAAAAATGTTGGTTATATCAGGTTAACTTCATTTAATGAAAATAGTTCTGACCAAATTAAAAAGAAATTGGGTGAATTTACGGAAAACAAAAATATAGAAAAATATATTTTAGATCTAAGAAATAATCCTGGTGGATTGCTATCACAAGCAATTAAAATTTCAGATTTATTTCTTGAAAATGGTGAAATAGTTTCAACAAAAAGTAGAAAAAATTCAGAAAATAGAAAATGGTTTGCAAAAAAAGGAGATATAACTGATGGTGATACTATTTTGGTTCTAATAAATTATGGGTCAGCTTCTGCCTCTGAAATAGTTGCAGGCGCTTTGAAGGATCATAAGAGAGCAATTTTAATTGGTGAGGCCACTTATGGAAAAGGGTCTGTTCAATCAATAATACCATTGGACAATAAAGGTGCAATTAGACTTACAGTTTCAAAATATTATTTACCCTCTGGGGATTCAATATCTGATGTTGGAGTTGTTCCTGATTTTGAAGTCGCTGAAGAAAGTAATTCATTTAGAATTAATACCGAGACTGACAACCAATTAGATTTCGCATTGAAACTTCTGAATGGTTGAAAATGTTAGAAAAGTATAAAAATCTTCCTTTAAGAAATGGAGTTGGAATTGTAATTTTAAATAAGCAGAATAAAATTTTTGTAGCGAAAAGAATTGATAATCCAAAAAATTTTTGGCAAATGCCTCAAGGTGGTGTTGATGAAGGTGAAGACTTATACGATGCTGCTTTAAGAGAATTAGAAGAGGAAACAAGTATAAAAAGTGTAAGTTTACTAAAAGAAGTAGAGGATATACTCACTTATGAATTGCCAGATTATTTACTAGGTATTATTTGGAAAGGCAAATTTAGAGGACAGAAACAGAAATGGTACATTATGCGTTTTAATGGAGAAGATAGTGAAATTAACATAAAGACCAAAAAACCAGAATTTTTTGAATGGAAATGGGAGACTAATGAAAATTTAACTAATGTTGTTGTTCCATTTAAATTAAATGTTTACAAAAAAATTCAACAAGAAGTTAACAATATAATATTTAAGAAGTAGAGATAGATCTTAAACTTTCAATTTTTTGTTCAATAAGGAATTTTTTTTGGTCATCAAGATCTGGGTTTTCTAGGGATTTTTCAGCGTCACTTAAATTTTTATCAATGACTGATTTATCAAAGTCTTTTAAATTAAAAATTGAACTTGTAAGCACAGATAAATTATTATCTTTAAACTCAACGATACCATCATCGACATAAAACTTTTCTTCAACATTTTTTGAAAAAATTTTAATTATACCTGGCTTAAGAAAGGAAATTATCGATATATGGTCCTTTAAAATTCCCATCTCTCCTTCAAATGCTGGTACTATAACTTCTGTAACATTCTCGCTTGAAAAGAAAGATTTTTCTGGATTTACAATTTCTACTTTAAACTCTTCGCTCATTAAGCTGCTGCTTCTTTTGCCATTTTTTCTGCTTTTTCTACTGCTTCTTCAATTGTACCAACCATATAAAAAGCCGCTTCAGGTAAATGATCATATTCACCTTTGCAAATTGCATCAAAACCTTTGATTGTCGACTCTAAATCAACAAGTTTACCTGGAGACCCTGTAAAAACTTCTGCAACAAAAAAAGGTTGAGATAAGAATCTTTGGATTTTTCTGGCTCTTGCAACTGTAAGTTTGTCTTCCTCAGATAATTCATCCATTCCTAATATAGCAATAATATCTTGTAAAGATTTATAAGTTTGTAATATTTTTTGAACTTCTCTTGCTACTCTATAGTGCTCATCTCCAACGATTCTCGGATCTAGTATTCTTGAAGTTGAGTCTAATGGGTCGACTGCTGGATAAATACCTAACTCTGCAATTTGTCTAGACAATACCGTAGTTGCATCTAGGTGTGAGAAAGATGTAGCTGGTGCCGGGTCTGTTAAATCATCTGCAGGAACATAAATTGCTTGTACAGACGTAATTGAACCCTTATTTGTTGTTGTAATTCTTTCTTGAAGATTCCCCATATCAGTTGCTAAAGTTGGTTGATAGCCTACTGCAGAGGGTATTCTTCCTAATAGCGCAGAAACCTCTGAGCCCGCTTGTGTAAAACGAAAAATATTGTCCACAAAAAATAAAACGTCCTGGCCCTCTTGGTCTCTAAAATACTCTGCAACTGTTAATCCTGTTAAAGCTACTCTTGCTCTGGCACCTGGCGGTTCGTTCATTTGGCCATATACTAATGCAGCCTTTGATCCATCGCTATCTGGTTTGATTACTCCCGACTCAATCATTTCGTGATAAAGATCATTTCCTTCTCTGGTTCTTTCTCCGACTCCTGCAAACACAGAAAAGCCCCCGTGCGCTTTTGCAATGTTATTTATTAATTCCATTATAATAACTGTCTTGCCAACTCCTGCTCCACCAAATAAACCTATTTTTCCACCTTTTGCATATGGTGCTAATAAATCAATTACCTTAATTCCGGTTACTAAAATTTCTGTTTCTGTCGACTGATCATTAAATGAAGGTGCTTGTCTATGTATTGGCCAATTTTCTTTTGTTTGAACATTTCCTTTTTGGTCTATAGGTTCACCAATTACATTTATTATCCTGCCTAATGTTTCAGGACCGACTGGGACTTGTATTGGTTTTCCAGTATCAACTACTTCATCGCCCCTTTTTAAACCTTCTGTACTATCCATAGCTATTGTTCTTACACTCGATTCTCCTAAATGCTGAGCAACCTCTAAGACCAATCTGGTTCCGCCATTGTTGCATTCTAATGCTGTTAATATTTCAGGTAATTCACCGTCAAATTTAACGTCAACTACCGCTCCTATAACTTGTGTAATGTATCCTTTTTTGCTCATAATTATAAACTTTCTGCTCCTGATATTATTTCTATTAACTCTTTTGTAATTGCTGCTTGACGACTTCTATTGTATTCAATAGATAATTTGTCAACCAATTCGCCTGCGTTTCTAGTTGCATTGTCCATAGCTGTCATTCTAGATCCTTGTTCGCTTGCTGAATTCTCTAACATTGCCTTGAAAATTTGCGTTGAAATATTCTTTGGTAGTAGGTTATTCAATATTTCGTCCTCATCAGGCTCAAACTCATAATTTAAATTATCCTTTTCTTGTGTATCTGCATTTTCTTCTTTTTGAAGAGGTATGATTTGTTGTTTTTGAGGAATTTGTGTCATAACATTTTTAAATTGATTATAAAAAATGTGACAAACGTCAAATTCTTCTTTTTCAAATTTTTCCAAAACAATTTTACCTACTTTATCTGCGTCAAAATAATTAATATTTTTTGACTCTTTAAACGTGATTTTTTCAATTATCAGATTGCTATAATTTCTTTTTAATTGATCATAACCTTTCATACCTACAGTTATAATTTTTAAATTTTTTCCTTTTTTTTTTAGATCCTCAAAATGACTTTTCGCTTTTTTAATAATATTAGTATTAAAGCCTCCACATAAACCTCTATCTGCTGTAAGCACTACACATAAATGAGTATCATCTTTACCAGTCCCGACAAGAAGTTTTGAGGAATTTTCTTTATCGGATACTCCGCCTGATAAATTAAGTATTATATTGTTCATTCTTTCTGAATAAGGTCTACCTTTTTCCGCGTTTTCTTGTGCTTTTCTTAACTTTGCTGTGGCTACCATTTTCATAGCTTTCGTAATTTTTTGAGTGGATTTAACACTAGTTATTCTTTTCTTTAAATCATCTAAGCTTGGCATAAATTACTTCATATTGCTTTTTAAACTTGAAATAACCTCTGAAAGTTTTTTTTCATTTTCATCATCAAGTTTTCCGGTATTTCTTATTGACTCGATTATGTCAGAATTTTCATTCTTACATTTTTCTATTACTTTTTGTTCAAACTCTGAAATATTTTTTAATTCTATATCATCTAAAAAACCCCTTACACCACAGAATATTGAAATTACCTGTTCCTCTACTGTCATAGGAGAGTATTGTTTTTGCTTTAGAAGTTCAGTTAGTTTTGAACCCCTGTTTAGTAACTGTTGTGTTGAAGCATCTAAGTCAGAACCGAACTGAGCAAAGGCAGCCATCTCTCTATATTGTGCAAGTTCTAATTTTATAGAACCAGCGACTTTTTTCATTGCTTTTGTTTGAGCAGCTGAACCAACTCTAGAAACTGATAATCCTACATTAATTGCTGGTCTAATTCCTTGGTTAAATATCTCTGTTCCTAAAAAAATTTGTCCATCTGTAATAGAAATAACATTTGTTGGTATATATGCAGAGACATCTCCTGCTTGTGTTTCAATTATCGGCAAGGCAGTTAATGAACCTCCTCCACTTTCATCGTTTAATTTTGCTGCTCTTTCTAATAATCTGCTATGAAGGTAAAATACGTCACCTGGATAAGCTTCTCTTCCCGGAGGTCTTCTCAACAATAATGACATCTGTCTGTATGCAACTGCCTGTTTTGACAAGTCGTCATAAATTATTAAAGCATGCATCCCATTGTCTCTAAAGTATTCGCCCATTGTGCATCCAGTATATGGAGCCAAAAATTGTAGTGGCGCGGAGTCTGACGCTGTGGCAGATACAATCGTGGTATATTCCATAGCTCCAGCGTCTTCTAAGGTTTTTACAATCTGGGCAACAGTTGATCTCTTTTGACCTACTGCAACATATATACAATAAAGTTTCTTGCTTTCATCGTCTGACTCGTTAATTTTTTTTTGATTTATAATGGTATCGATTGCAACTGCAGTTTTTCCCGTTTGTCTGTCACCAATAATAAGTTCTCTTTGACCTCTTCCCACAGGTATTAAGCTATCAATAGCTTTTAATCCTGTTTGCATTGGTTCGCTCACAGATTTTCTTGGAATAATACCAGGAGCTTTGACTTCAACTCTATTTCTTTTTAATGATTTATCTAATGATCCTTTGCCATCAATAGGATTCCCTAATGCATCAACTACTCTTCCTAATAATTCTTTACCAACTGGGACGTCAACAATAGCACCAGTTCTTTTTACAGTATCACCCTCTTTGATGGCCCTGTCATCACCAAAAATTACTACTCCGACATTGTCACTCTCTAAATTAAGAGCCATACCTTTAGAGCCATCAGAAAATTCTACCATCTCTCCAGCCTGAACATTGTCTAAGCCATAAATTCTTGCAATACCATCTCCTACTGACAAAACTTGACCAACCTCAGAAACTTCTGCTTTATCACCGAATTTTTTTATTTGCTCTTTTAAAATCTTTGTTACTTCTGAAGGATTTATTTCCATTTATGCCTCTATCATTTTTGTTTCTAATTGTTGTAATTTACTTTTAATTGAAGTATCAATCATCACACTTCCAATTTGGATTATCAAACCGCCTATCAAACTAGGGTCATGTTCAAAATTTAATTTTAGATTTGTTCCAAAGTTTTCTGTTAAATCTTTTTTTATATTATTTATTTCTTCATCATTTAGTTGTTTCGCAGCTTTAAGTTTTGCAATTATTTCACCTTTTTTATTTGAGCTTATAATTAAAAAATCTTTTAAAATTTTCTCCAAATAAAATAGTCTAGCTTTATTTACTAAAAAGCATAAAAATTTATTGAATATATCACTGAGGTTAAATTTTTTTGAGAAAGCGATTACTACTTTCATCAATTCATCCTTTTTAATTGTTGGATCTTTTATTAAATTTCTAAAATCTGCGTTTTCACCAATTAGTTTTAGTATTGAATTGACTTCATCCTCAACTTTTGACAAATCTTTAGATTCCTCGGCTAATTCGTATAATGCCTGAGAATAGCTATTATTTGCAGTAAGTGTGAGATTATTTGAAGTCAATTAATGTTCCTTATTTACTCTAAAATTTGCAATTAATTAGCATAACTAGTATTTCCCTTCAAGCGACAGATTTACCAAAACATGTATATTTTATTAATTAATTGAAGCTAATCGGATCAACATCAACCGTCAGTTTTATTTCAGGTTGAATTTTGAAATTTTTTAAAGCTTTCGACAAATTATTTTGAATTGTCATAGATTTGTTTGCTCTTATTAGAAGCCTATTTCTGTATTTTTTTTTAATTTTGTAAATAGGAGCTTGAACAGGACCAAGTATTTTGCCACTTATTTTTTTAGAAAGATAATTTTTAAGTTCATTTGAAAAATCAATTAATTTTTTTTCATTTGAGGCAGTTACTATAATTGCAATAAACCGTTCATATGGTGGCAAATTATATTTTTTTCTTATTTCAAGTTCATTTTCTAAAAAAATGAATGGATCCTGGTTAACAATCTGATTTATTGTTTTTGATTTGAGATCATATGTTTGAAAGTACACTGTAGCAGGTTTTCCAGCTCTTCCAGCTCTTCCGGATAATTGATGATACAATTGTAAATTTTTTTCGGATGACCTTAAATCATGTCCCATGGATGATAAATCAATATCTAAAACTATTATACAATTCAAATTTGGAAAATGAAAACCTTTAGAAATTAATTGAGTTCCAACAAGTATATTTATATCATTATTTATTATCTTTTTTAGAGTTTCTTTAGAAGATTTTTTACTCATCGTATCACTTGAAAATATTACCGAATTAAATTTAGGAAATTTTTTTTTTACCTCTTCGCTTATTCTTTCCACACCAGGACCACTAAAAATAACATCACAGTTAACATTCTTACTGCATTTTCTACGTAATTCAGTTTTATAACCACAATAGTGGCATATAAGTTTATTTGTATTTAAATGATAAACTAAATTTATGGAACAATTGGGACATGAGAAAACCTTATGACAATTTTTACAAATTACATAAGGAGAATAACCTCTTCTATTTAAAAAAAAAAGCACCTGATCACCATTAAGTAGATGATCATTTGCCTTATTTTTTGTAAGCGGACTTATCCAAGATTTACTTTCTAATCTATTTTGATTTAAATTAATTATCTCGTATTTAGGTAAATTATAGTTTTTATATCTATTTATTAATCTTGAAAAAGAATATTTTTTTTTTTGAATATTTTCATACGTTTCAATTGAAGGAACTGCACTAACAAGATTTATCGGAATGTTTTCAAATTGTGCACGGGCTACAGCCATATCTCTGGCATTATAAGTTATGCCTTCGTCTTGTTTGTATGACTGATCGTGTTCCTCATCTACAATTATTTCACCTAAATTTTTAAATGGTAAAAATAAAGAAGACCTTGCACCTATTATCACCTTGATTTTTCCTAAAACTAGTCCATTCCATATAACTTTCTTGTTTTTTTTTGTAATTTGAGAGTGCCAAATTGCAGGTCGGAAACCAAAAAAATTCTCAAATTTTTTTTCGAAATCGAATGTTAATCCAATTTCAGGCAATAATATTAAACATTGATAACCTTTTCTAATTTTATTTTTAATTGATTGAAAATATACGTATGTTTTTCCAGATCCAGTTGTGCCTTGTAAAACATGAACTCTAAATTTGTCTTTTATTTTACTTATATTAATTAAAGCTTTTTTTTGTTCATCGGATAATTCAATATCGTGAACCTTAGTTTTAAAATTGTACTTTTCGTAATCAAACTTTAAATTATTTTCAACACCTTTTTTGCTTAAAAGATGTAGTTTAAGCGACATACCTTTAGGAATAAGATTATATTTTGAAAACCAGTTTAAAAAATTTATTGTATTTAAACTTAATTTTGGAATATCAAGTCTTTTTATAATTTTTTTTACTTTAAATTTTTTGTTGTTTTTTTCCTCAAATTTATCCCAAATGACTCCATTTAAAGTATTTTTACCAAAAGGAACCTCAACATACTGACCAATGCTAAGTTTTATATCACTTTCATATGTAAATGGATGATCGAATATGTTTGGTAAAAGCACAGGATACTTCATAATTATTTAATTTGTATATTACGAAAGTTTTGATGTTTCCAAACACACTCTAGAAACTTCGAACTGCAAATCTTTTTTGATTAAATTAATCTTCATTCTTTCCGTTCCGAGAATGTAACAAGAATGGCAAATATTTTCCAAAGATTTTTAACAAATTTTTATAGTTTTTTAATTTTATTAACAACTTAGGAATTTTATTTTTTATTTTTCCTTCATTAATGTGATTTTTATGAAGTTGTCTAGAAATTTAGTATTTTTGATTTTTCAAAATTTACATAAACTATCAAGACCTTAAATAATTTTTTTAAAAAAGTAAGAGGATGAATTGTACTATTAAGCCAGATCTAGAAAATGAACGCTAAAGAGTTTTTTTTCATCAACCCAGGTTTTCCCAATATTCCATCCTGCCTCATTAGCTAATTTTTTGAATGATTTAATAGAATATTTATGAGAATTCTCAGTGTGAATCTCTTCATTTTTTTTAATTAAATATTTTGAACCATTTATTTTAATATTATTATTTTTGGTTGACTTTAATCGCATCTCAATTCTTTTTTTTGACTTATTGTAAATTACTAAATGCTTATAGGAATTTAAGTTTATATTTCCACCTAATTCAGTATTAATTCTTTGTAAAATATTTTTGTTGAATTTTGCAGTTATACCTTTTTTGTCATCGTAGGCAGATATTAGAGTTGGAATATCTTTGACTAAGTCAGCACCAACAATAATTTTTTTTGCTTTGAATTTTGATTTAAGCATTCTTAAGAATTTAATAGCATCTTTTTTTTCAAAATTACCAATAGTTGATCCAGGGAAAAAGATAGTTACATTTTCTGATGAATTAATTTTAAAAGGTAGTTTATTATCTCTCGAAAAATCATATCCTTTAGGAATAACAGTTACTTTAGGAAATTTCTTTTTAAAGCCTTTAGATACTTTAGTTATATAATCTTTAGAAATATCTAGGGGTATATATTTTTTTGGCTCATCTAACGTGCTCATAAAAATACTAATTTTTTTTATGTCTCCAGCACCTGGCTCAATTAAAACCGCATTTTTACCTATCTTTTTAGCAATTTCAATTTTATTATTTTTTAAAATTTTTCTTTCAGTTCGTGTTGGGTAATATTCTCTCAGCTTAGTAATTTTTTCAAAAAGTATTGATCCATGAAAGTCGTAAAACCATTTTGAACTAAGCTTCTTATTTTTCTTACTTAATCCCACACTTACTTCTTGTAAAAATGATTTCATTTTATATCAGGTACAACTAAAAGACGACTAATTGGCATTGAAAATCGTCCTTGTCTTTTAGCCTCAGTTTTTTTTTTGAATATTGCGAGCAAGTTAGATAAACTTCTAATCATCAATTTTCTTTTCTCTGGTTTCAGGACAAAAGCAGCATAGAAAAACCCTGCTGCAATTTCTGCTACTTGAGTAGCTGGCCCCTCCATAGATACAACATTTGTTTCAATAACTACTTTTGATTTTGGAAAAACCTTGCGTACAAGTTTGCTAAGGCTCTCAGATCCTCGTACCCTTGGATCACCTAAATCAATCTTTCCATAGCTAGGTATTTCTTCTTGAACATAACTATAAATTAAATCATGTACCTCAGTGTAGCCAGGTGCTATGTTCATTGGTCCATCAACTAATGCTACAAAACTACCTTTGGAGGTTAAAACGCGTCTCACTTCTTTTAATACAGGAGCTATAGGATCCATTAATGTTAAAGCCCAATGGCAAAAAACCATGTCAATAGAGTTATCATTAATTACAGTCAAATTTTGTGCTTTTGACTGGAAAAGATTTGCTCCACTATTTACAAGACGAGCCTTAGCCAATGCTAATTCCTCAGGACACATATCTACACCTTTCAAATTTAATTTTTTGTTGCGATCAAATAAGATTTTTAAAAGTGGCCCCGATCCACAGGCAAGATCTAGTACACGTAAATCCTCATTATCGGGTACAAGTTCTGCTAGCCATTCATAACTATTACGTCCAGTTTCATCACGACAAGAACTTGCACATGCTTCTGTAAATCCAGCATGTTTTTTATGTACAGTTCTTAAATGATCAACTAAAGCATTTCCATCAGGATATAGGTTACTAGTAAGACTATCGGTCCAAATTGAATTTAATCCTTTTTGATTACTTATTTCTTTCATAGATTGTCTTAAACTGGCCAACAAATTGGATTGAGTGGGCTAGCGGCTATGTCTCCTGGATTGACATTTGGCATAAATTTCTGCCAATCACCTGAGACCATTGTAGGTGAATTAACTACTCTCGCTCCATCTCGGTAATAAGTATTGGCTAAGACTACTCGACTAAGATTAGTACGGTTGCGTGAGGCTGTATGAAAACTTAAATTGTGATGAAAGCTAACTTCGCCTAGTTCGAATGGAGTTTCATTAATACTAACTTTATTTTTTGAAAAAATATTTGTTATCTCTCGGTCATATCTCGTTCCAGTTTTTTCAAACGAAACAGAGTTAACTAATTTATGGACATCTAGCGGATATGCAAATGATAGCGGTCCCATTTCAATAGGTGTTGGCTGTGCTGGCACCCAAGCGGTCACTACGTCGTTAGTGTCTAGCGGAAAATGATGATCGTCGAAGTGCCATGGGGTACGACCACATCCAGATTGTTTCGCAAGTACATTGTCGTGGTAAAGTCTGACAGCTGGTACTTCAAGAAGATTTGCAGAAATTTGTCCAAGACGCGGTGATAATACATAAGCACGAAGAAGAGAATTATTAAGCCATATCATCTCAAGACTAAGGAAACGATCATTTGCTTCTTTATCTGGATCAACCTTGAAATGATATTTTAAGAGACTAATTAACTTAGCTCTAAGTTTAAGCACAGTACCAGGTGAAAAAACCTTTTTGAGTTTTATGAAACCATTTTTCTTAAAAAATTTAATTTGATCATTAGTTAAATCATAGGGCTCGTTTAACTCTGAGAGAACTTCATCATCGTTGGGTATTGCTATATTTGGTAAAGGATTAGCATTAATGATTTTTTGTTTTTTGTCATTATTATCTGCTAGAGTTACATACCAATCCCACCAGGCCTGATTATCCTTATCCCATGGTTTACTGATATCGCTAGCATCAAATATTTTAGAATTTAAGTTATTGTTAGACTTTATCATTTAAATTACTGTTATAGTTTTATTTTAGATTAGTAAGAGCGCGTTTTGACATAGGAATTAAGAATGTATTTGTCTTTTATCTACTGATAAAGCTGCTTCCTTTATTGCTTCTGAGAAGGTTGGGTGTGCGTGACAAGTTCTTGCAATATCTTCTGAACTCGCACCAAATTCCATTGCAACGGACATTTCTGCAATCATTTCACCCGCATGGGGTCCTATAATGTGAACACCTAAAACCTTGTCTGTCTTATTATCTGCTAATATTTTTACAAAACCTTCTGGTTTATTAATCGCTTTTGCTCTGGAATTAGCCATAAATGGAAATTTACCAACTTTATATCCTTGATTTATTTTTTTTAGTTCCTCCTCAGACTTTCCCACATAAGCCACCTCTGGCGTAGTGTAGATAACCCCTGGTATTAAATCGTAATTCACGTGCCCTGCTTGGCCAGATATTAGCTCTGCTACTGCTATACCTTCTTCTTCAGCTTTATGTGCTAACATCGGTCCCTCAATTACGTCTCCGATAGCATAAATATTTTTTTCACTCGTTTGAAAATTTTTGTTTACCTTTATTCTTCCTTTGCTATCTGTACTAATACCAATCTTTTCTAAATTTAAATTTTTTGTGTAAGGTTTTCTACCAACTGAAACAAGTACTACATCACACTCGTGCAAGACTTTTTTTTGATTTACATCTATTACCTCTATATTTATTCCTTTCTCTGTTTTGTAAACTTTTTCGACTTTTGTGCTTAAATGAAATTTTAAACCTTGTTTCTTTAAAATTTTTAAAAATTCACTTGATATTTCTTTATCTAATCCTGGAGTAATATGGTCAAGAGTTTCAATTACATGAACTTCTGAACCCAATCTGGACCATACAGATCCCATTTCTAGCCCAATATAACCACCACCAACTATAAACATTTTTCGTGGGACTTTACTCATATTCAAAGCACCTGTAGATGACAAAATTTTTTCCTCATCAAAACTTAACCCAGGTAGTGAAGCTGCTTCAGATCCGGTGCTTATGACAATATTCTTACTCTCAATTGTTTGTTTGTTATTTTTGTCTTCTACTAATATTTTATTTTTATCCAAAAGACTTCCTCTGCCTTTGAGATAAGTAACTTTATTTTTTTTAAATAAAAACTCTACGCCTTTAGTTAGAATTGTTACTGCTTTGTCTTTATTTTGCATCATTTTACTTAAATTCAATTTAATATCTCCTGTTTCAATGCCAATTTTAGAGAAGCTTTGAGCTTCATGAAATGCTTCAGATAAATTTAATAAACTTTTGGATGGTATACATCCAATATTTAGGCATGTACCACCTAATGAACCTCTTGATTCAATACAAGCAGTTTTTAATCCAAGTTGAGAGGATCTTATAGCGCAGACATATCCTGCTGGACCACCACCAATAACGACAACATCAAATTTTTCAGACATTTAATTTTCTAAAAATAACTTTTCAGGATTCTCTAAATATTGTTTTATCTCTTTTAAAAATGAAACTGCTTCTTTTCCATCAATTATTCTGTGATCGTAAGACAATGCAAGATACATTATTGGTCTTATCTTTATTTCATTATTTACTACTACTGGTCTTTCTACAATATTATGCATTCCTAATACTCCTGACTGAGGTGGATTTAGTATTGGTGTTGACAGCATAGAACCATACACACCTCCGTTACTTATAGTAAAAGTTCCACCCTGTAGATCTTCAATTGAAAGATTTCCATTATTTGCTTTTTCGGATAGAGCTTTTATCTCTGACTCAATATCAGAAAAAGACATCTCATCTGCATTTTTAAGAACTGGAACAACCAAACCTTTGTCTGTTCCAACAGCAAAACTAATATTAAAATAATTTTTATAAATTATATCATCATTTTCTATTTCTGCATTTATAGCTGGATAAGATTTTAAACTTTTTACAGATGCTTTTACAAAAAAAGACATAAATCCTAATTTAACTCCAAATTTTTTTTGAAATTCATCCTGGTTATTTTTTCTGAATGAAATAATTTCAGACATATCTACCTCGTTGAACGTGGTCAACATTGCTGCATTTTCCTGAGCCGATTTTAATCTTTTTGCTATGGTTTGTCTTAGTCGTGTCATTTTAATTCTTTCCTCAGGTCCATATTTAACTTTTCTCTGATTAGGCTCAGGCTTTTTACTCATAAGTTTTAATAAATCACCTTTTAAAATAGTCCCATTCTTTCCAGAACCTTTAATGCCCTCAAGTTTAATATTCTGTTCGTTTACAATTTTTCTAACAGCTGGTGATAAATGGTTATTAATTATTGTCGATTTCCCATTTTTAACTTCATCAGTTAAAATTAAAGGTGCTTCTTCCTCAGATTCATTTTCAAACATTGAAGTTTCATTTTGAGCATCTTTTTCAGTTGCTTTAGAAGGTTCTTTTGACTTTGCTGTTTCCGCCTCTTTAATAATTTTTTCAGTTATCGGGGGAATTTTTTCACTTACATTTTCGTTTTTTTCTTTTTTTTTTGACTCGTTTGATACAGTTCCTAATACAGATCCAACCTCAACATTCTCACCGTCTTTGGAATTAATTTTTTCTATTACACCACTTACTGGAGATGGAACTTCTAGATTTACTTTGTCAGTTTCTAATTCTACGACGGGTTCATCTACCGCAACATGCTCGCCTTCTTTTTTTAACCACCTTGCAACTGTTGCTTCTGTTACACTTTCTCCTAGAACTGGTACTAATATATTTTCACTCATTTATTTAAATACTTCATTAATTATTTCTTCTTGTTGAGCTGAATGTCTTCTAGCATAACCAGTTGCAGGTGATGCAGCTGCATTCCTTCCAATATAAGAAATTTTATTATTATTAGCCCCAATATAATCCAAAGTCCATTGTATATAATCTCTAACAGAGTTCCAGGCTCCCATATTTTTTGGTTCCTCTTGACACCAGTAAAAATGGGCTTTTTTGGAGTATTTTTTAATTTCTTTAACTAATGGTTTTACTGGGAAAGGATATAATTGTTCTATCCTTACAAAAACTACGTCATCTCTTTTTAAATTTTCTCTAGCCTTGATTAAATCAAAGTAAACTTTGCCTGAGCAAATTATTACTTTCTTTATATCGGAATCAGGCTTTAACTTAATAAAATTCGTATCATCTAAATATGAATGATCACTTAAAACTCTATGAAATGAGTTTGATTTATCAAAATCTTCTAATTTGGAAACACAAAGTTTATTCCTAAGTAATGATTTTGGTGTCATGATAATTAATGGTTTTCTAAAATCTCTATGTATTTGTCTTCTTAACACATGAAAATAGTTCGCAGGTGTAGTACAATTCACCACTTGTAGGTTTTCTTGACCACTTAATTGCAAAAATCTTTCTAATCTAGCTGAAGAATGTTCGGGCCCTTGACCTTCATAACCATGTGGAAGCAATAATACTAACCCTGATGCACGACTCCATTTTCTTTCACCTGAGGCAATAAATTGATCAATTACGACTTGAGCTCCATTTGCAAAATCACCAAACTGAGCTTCCCAAATAGTTAAAGTTTCAGGTTCAACCAAGCTATAACCATACTCAAAACCTAAAACTGCTAATTCAGATAGAAAACTGTCGACAATTTCGAAATTTTTTTGATTTTTCGAAATATTATTTAAAGGTATATATCTTGAATTATCTTCTTGGTTCCTCAAAACTGAATGCCTCTGGCTAAAAGTTCCTCTACCAGAGTCTTGTCCAACTAATCTTACAGGAAATCCCTCATTTAAAAGTGATCCAAAAGCAAGCGCCTCTGATGTTGACCAATCTATATTTTTTTTTGCTAATATACTTTCGTGTCTTTTGGAAAATATTTTTTTTATAGTTTTGTGAACTTTTAATTGATCTTCTAAACTATTGATTTTATTGGAAATTGATATCAATGTATTTTCGTTAACACCTGTCTTGCCTCTCTTATCTTTCCCTTTTTGTGGCCTATATCTAGACCAAGTTCCCTCAAACCAATCTAATTTTGGCTTATCATCTTTTGCTGATTTAAATTGATTGTCTAATAGCAAATTGAAATCTGTTTTATTTTTTTCGAATTCGTCATTAGAAATCGAATTTTCTTCAATAAGTTTATTTGCATAAATATTCAAAGTTGTTGGATGTTCTTTAATTTTTTTATACATCAACGGTTGAGTGAAGGATGGCTCGTCACCTTCATTATGACCAAATCTTCGATAGCAAATTATATCAATAACTACGTCTCTATTAAATTTTTGCCTAAATTCGATTGCGATTTTTGCACAATGCACAACTGCTTCTGGATCGTCGCCATTGCAATGTAGAATTGGTGCCTCAACAACTTTTCCTAAATCAGAGGGATATGGACTGGATCTTGCAAATCTAGGACTTGTAGTAAAGCCGATTTGATTATTAACGATTATATGTATAGTGCCGCCTGTATTATGTCCTTTAAGACCTGACATTGCAAAACACTCTGCAACAACGCCTTGGCCTGCAAAGGCTGCATCCCCATGTATTAAAATTGGTATTACTTGTTTTCTTTCTTTATCACCATGAAAAAACTGTTTTGCTCTTACTTGACCTAAAACAACTGGATTCACTGCCTCAAGATGAGATGGGTTGTCTGTTAGGCTAACATGCACTGAGTTTCCATCAAATTCTCTATTTGATGATGCTCCTAAATGATATTTTACATCTCCTGCAGACTCTTCACTTTTTGAGTTTAGTTCACCTGCGAACTCATTAAAAATCCTCTTGTAAGACTTTTGCAATACATTTGCTAATACATTTAATCTTCCTCTATGAGGCATGCCAATTTTTATTTCTTTAACCCCTAATTGACCTCCACGTTTAATAATTTGTTCTAATGCAGGTACTAAAGATTCACCTCCATCGAGTCCAAATCTTTTAGTACCAATAAATTTTTTTGCTAAAAATTTCTCAAAACCTTCAGCTTTTATTATTGTATTTAAAATTGCTTTTTTTCCATTATTTGTAAAATTAATTTGATTTTCTTTTCGCTCCATTCTCTCTCTAAACCAAATTTTCTCTTTTGGATCTGATATATGCATGAACTCAGCCCCAATCGTTGAACAATAAACTTTTCTCAACTTCAACATAATTTCGTTAACTGATGCATATTCTTTATCGAGGTATGAACTTAAATAAATCTTTCTATTATAATCCTCTTTTTCAAAACCATGATCCGCTGGATGCAATTCGTGTAAGTAGTCTCTTTTCATCATCCCCAATGGATCTAAATTTGCAATTAAGTGGCCTCTAATCCTATAAGCTCTTATCAAAGCGATTGCTTTAACTGAGTCAACTTTTTGTTTTTCAATATCCTCCAATTTTGAATTATCTTTGTTGCCATTATCTATTTTTTTTGACCAAGACGGACCATTTATATCTTTTATTATTGCTGATACATCTTCATTTAACTCTTGAAAATATTTTTTCCAACTTTCTGGCAAAGAAGGATCATTGTTCACATACTTTATGTACATATGTTCAATGAAAGCACTATTATTTTGAGATAAAAATGATGTTTTTTTTAAATTTAAATTTTTTTCAGCACTCATTAGTAAGTTTTATTATAATGTCTGATAAGAAATTTTAAAGTGACAATTTGTTAAGCAATGTTTTGCCAATGTCTGCAGGGGATTTTGCCATTGAAATTCCTGCCTCTTCCATAGTTTTAATTTTTTCTTCAGCACCACCTTTGCCTCCAGAAATAATAGCTCCAGCGTGACCCATTCTTCTTCCAGGTGGTGCTGTCAAACCAGCAATGAACCCGACCATCGGTTTTTTTATTTTATGGTTCTTAATAAAATCAGCTGCTTCTTCCTCTGCAGATCCCCCAATTTCTCCAATCATTACAATGGACTCGGTATTTTCATCTTCTAAAAATAATTCTAAACAGTCTATGAAATTTGTACCATTTATTGGGTCACCACCTATTCCGACACAAGTTGATTGGCCGAGACCAATTTTTGAAGTTTGATCTACGGCCTCGTAAGTTAATGTTCCTGAACGTGAAACTATTCCAACTGAACCTTTCCTATGTATACTTCCGGGCATTATTCCTATTTTACACTCATTAGGAGTTATTATACCAGGACAGTTCGGACCGATTAATTTCGTATTTGAGTTTGATAGATATTTTTTTACTTTAAGCATATCTAAAACTGGAATACCTTCTGTTATACAAACAACTAGATCAATAGATGCCTCAATAGCTTCGATAATTGCCTCAGATGCAAATTTTGCTGGCACATATATCATCGTTGCATTGGCACCTGTTGCTTCAACAGCCTCCTTCACAGTGTTAAAAACAGGTTTACCCAAATGAATTTGACCACCTTTTCTAGGTGTTACGCCTCCTACTAAATTTGTTCCATATTTTATTGCTTGATCTGAATGGAAAGTTCCATGTGAACCAGTAAAACCTTGGCAAAGAAGTTTTGTATTTTTATTAACTAAAATGGACATTAATTTATTTCTTTCACAATTTTTTCAGCAGCATCTGACAAATCAGAGGCTGGAATTATTTTAAGTTTAGATTCTTTTAAAATTTTATTACCTTCCTCTACATTAGTCCCAGCAAGTCTAACAACCAAAGGAACATTAATTTTTATTTCTTTGGCAGCATCAACGACCCCTGCAGCTAGCACATCGCATCTCATTATTCCGCCAAATATATTTATTAATATTCCTTTTACATTTTTATCAGATAAAATAATTTTCAACGCTGAGGAGACTTTTTCTTTTGAGGCTCCACCACCTACATCCAAAAAATTTGCTGGAGTTTCTCCAAATAATTTAATTATATCCATTGTTGCCATTGCTAAACCAGCGCCATTTACCATACAACCGATATTTCCATCTAATTTTATGTAAGACAATCCGTGCTTACTAGCCTCTATTTCTATTGGATCTTCTTCTTGTAAATCTCTAAGCTCTAGATGTTCAGGATGTTTAAAAATTGCATTGTCATCTAAGATAACTTTAGCATCAAGACACACTATATTATTTTCTTTCGTTAAAATTAAAGGATTAATTTCGATTAAGTTAGCATCTTTTTCTCTAAACATTTTATAAAGAGATTTTATTAATTCAATTCCTTGATCCTTAGCGTCATACTCAAGATTAAAAACTTTAATAATTTTTTCGCAATCAGTTTCTGATACATCCTCTTTAAAATCTACTTTAGTAGTGATAATTTTTTCTGGATTTTTTAATGCAGTTTCCTCAATATCCATTCCACCTTGAACACTAGAAATAAAAGCTATTTTGGAGCTTTTTCTATCTACTAAACAAGATAAATAAAATTCTTTTGCTATATTGGAAGCCTCTTCAACGTAAAGTCTCTCTACTTTTTTTCCTTTAGGTCCAGTTTGATGTGTAATCAAGATTTTACCTAAAAGCTGATTTGCAGCTTGTTCTAATTCATTTATGTTGCTTGCAATTGTGATCCCTCCAGCTTTACCTCTGCCGCCTGCGTGTATTTGAGCTTTTAAAACGTATTTTTCTGTATTAAGAATTTTTGATTTTTTAATTATCTCACTAACACTAAAACCATAGATACCATTTGGAACAGGAACTCCAAATTCCTTTAGGAGTTGTTTTGCTTGATGTTCATGAATATTCATTATCTTTCTAAATCAGGATCAATCTTTATTGCAGCTTCCCACAGTCTTCGGACTGAATCCACAGATTTTTTAAATTCATTAATCTCATTGTCCTCTAATTTAATTTCTTGAATTTTTTCAACACCATCTTTTCCAATGATAACTGGAACTCCTGCATAAATATCCTTTACGCCATATTCTCCTTCCAAATAAGCCGCACATGGAAGTAGTTTTTTTTCGTCATTAAGATAGCTTATAGCCATCTCAACTCCTGAAGCAGCAGGAGCGTAAAATGCAGAACCTTTTTCAAGATATTTGACAATTTCAGCTCCCCCATCTCTAGTTCTTTGATTTATACTTTCTATTTTTTCTTTTGTAATTTTACCTTCCGACATTAAATCTAAAAGTTTTTTTCCATCAATTTTTGTATAACCTGGTAATGGAACCATGGTATCACCGTGTCCACCCATTACCATTGCATCAATTTTTTTAATTGGAACATTAAATTCCTCAGATAGAAATAATTTGTACCTGGATGAGTCAAGTATACCCGCCATACCCACAACCTTATTTTTAGGAAATTGAGAGTACTTTTGTAGGGCCATAACCATAACATCTAAAGGATTAGTAATACAAATTACAAATGCATTTGGGCAGTTTAATTTAATTCCATCAGACACTTGTTTCATAATTTTTAAATTTATACCTAAAAGATCATCCCTACTCATACCAGGTTTTCTTGGAACTCCGGCAGTAATAATAATTACATCTGAGTCCTTAATATCTTGATAACTATCAGTTCCATAAAGTTTTACATTGAAACCATCCACCGCAGAAGATTGAGCAATATCTAAGGCTTTGCCTTTAGCTACTCCAGATGCAACATCAAACAGAACTACTTCTGATACAATTTCTTTTAACCCAATTAAATGAGCAAGCGTTCCTCCTATTTGACCTGCTCCAATTAATGAAATTTTTTTTCCCATAGCTTATTTCATTGTTGGCATTACAAATTCAGGATTTGATCTTATTCCAGAAGGCCACCTAGAAGTTATAGTTTTAAGTTTAGTATAAAATCTAACACCCTCAGGTCCATGCATGTGCTGATCACCAAATAGTGACCTTTTCCATCCACCAAAGCTATGGAATGCCATAGGCACAGGTATTGGAATATTAATACCTACCATCCCAACTTTTATTTTGCTTGAAAAAGTCCTAGCAGCATCGCCGTCTCTTGTAAAAATACTCACACCATTTCCATATTCGTGGTCATTTACTAGTTTTGAGGCCT
The DNA here is from genome assembly GCA_902571055.1 of uncultured Pelagibacteraceae bacterium. GTDB lineage: Bacteria > Pseudomonadota > Alphaproteobacteria > Pelagibacterales > Pelagibacteraceae > Pelagibacter. The sequence continues at coordinate 197,489 of CACGAM010000001.1, forward strand.
CTTCAAAATCTTTAGCCCTTACAACTGATAGCACAGGTCCAAAAATTTCTTCTTTATAAATTCTCATGTCTTTTTTTACATTGTCAAATAGGCAGCCACCTATAAAAAAACCTTTTTCATAACCTTGAAGTTTTAAATTTCTTCCATCTACTACAAGTTTTGCTCCCTCTTTAACTCCTATATCAACATACCCTCTTACTTTTTCTAAATGTTCTTTTGTAATCAAAGGTCCCATTTCTGAATTTTTATCCATACCAGGCCCAACTTTTAAAACTTCAACTTTTTTTGAAAGTTTATCCACTAATCTATCACCAATATCTCCAACAGCTACTGCAACAGACTGTGCCATACATCTTTCTCCTGCAGATCCGTAGGCTGCTCCCATTAGACCATTAACAGCTTGATCTAAGTCACAATCTGGCATTACTACACAGTGATTTTTAGCTCCTCCCAATGCTTGTACTCTTTTTTCATTATGAGCTGCATTTTCGTAAATATATTTAGCTATTGGTGTTGAGCCGACAAAGCTAACAGCTTGAATATCTTTATTTTCTAAAATCGCATCAACGACCTCTTTGTCTCCATTTACAACATTAAACACCCCATCAGGTAATCCTGCTTCTGATAATAATTCAGCTAACTTAAATGAACATGATGGATCCTTTTCAGAAGGTTTAAGTATAAATGAATTTCCACAAGCAATTGCCATAGGAAACATCCACATAGGAACCATAGCAGGAAAATTAAATGGAGTTATTCCTGCACAAACACCTAATGGCTGTCTTATAGACCAACTGTCAACTTCAGATCCAACATTTTCTGTGAATTCACCTTTTAACATTTGAGGTATTCCACAAGCAAATTCGACAACTTCGAGACCTCTAGTTAGCGATCCCTTGGCATCTTCGTAAACTTTACCATGTTCAGAGACAATTAATTTTGCAATCTCTTCAGAATTTCTTTCTATTAATTCTTTAAATTTGAACATTACCCTAGCTCTTTGTAAGGGTGGTTTTGCTGACCAACTTTCGAAAGCTTTTCTTGCTATATTAACTGTATTATTAAGATCCTCTTTTGAGCCTAATATAACTTCAGACTCTTGCTCACCAGTAGCTGGATTAAAAACTTTTCCTTTTCTATTTGAATTACCCTTGTATGATTTACCATTCACAAAGTGCTGTATTAAGCTCATGAGTAAATTATTTAATTAAGTAATTAGCTTGTTGCAAGCATTTTTTTTATAGATGCTATAGCTTTAGCTGGATTTAATCCTTTTGGACAAGCATTTGTGCAATTCATTATGGTATGACATCTATAGAGCTTAAGTTCATCTGCTACTTTTTTTAATCTCTCTTTTCTATCCTCATCCCTTGAATCTATTATCCATCTATAAGCTTGTAGCAATACTGCAGGTCCCAAATATTTATCACCATTCCACCAGTAGCTTGGACATGAGGTAGAACAACACGCACACATAATACATTCGTATAATCCATCCAGTTTCGCTCTATCCTCTTTAGATTGTATATTTTCTTTATCGGATTTATTACTTGTATTTTTTAACCAGGGTTCAACAGATTCATATTGCTTGTATAAAGTGCTTAAATCCCCAATTAGATCTTTTAAAACTTTAAGATGCGGTAAAGGATAAATATTTATATCTCCTTTTATTTCAGCATGTGGCTTGGTGCATGCTAAGCCATTTTTTCCATCCATGTTCATTGCACAAGACCCACACACGCCATGAGCACACGATCTCCTGTAAGCTATAGAAGGATCTATTTCGTTCTTAATTTTATTTAGTAGATCTAATACTTTCGAGGGACAATTATCCATATCAACTTCATAGGTATCTATTCTAGGATTTTCTCCTGTCGACGGATCCCATCTATAAATATTAACTTTACGTAAATTTTTTGAGCCTGTTTTATCCTTATAATATTTGCCTTTTTGTATCTTAGAATTTTGAGGCAAACTTATTTGGACCATTAATATACTCTTTCTTGAGGTGGAAAATACTGGACGTCGTTTGTTAAAGTAGACCTATGAACTGGTCTATAATCTATTTTAGTTTTATTTCCATCACACCAAGATAATGTATGCTGCATATATTTGCTATCATCTCTTTTAGGATAATCTTCTCTAGCATGTGCACCTCTGCTCTCTTTCCTATGATATGCGGAGTCCATTGTTGTAATTGCTTGTCTTATCAAGTTGTCAAACTCTAAAGTCTCAACTAAATCTGTGTTGAATATTAATGATTTATCTTTAACAGATAAATCCTCCATTCCTTCATAAGGTTTTCTTATTTCATTAATACCTTCCTTAAGTGTTTTTTCTGTTCTAAATACCGCACATTTTGATTGCATAGTTTTTTGCATAGACAATCTTAATTCTGCTGTACTATTTGAACCACTGGAGTTTCTAAGTTTATCAAATCTTTCTAAACATTTATCAGTCTCTGATTGAGGAATTTCTTCGTGAGGTAATCCTGGTTTAACAAGCTCAGCTGCCCTTTTTGCTGCAGCCCTTCCAAAAACTACAAGATCAATCAATGAGTTTGATCCAAGTCTATTTGCTCCGTGAACTGATACACATGCTGCTTCTCCTATTGCCATCAGACCTTGCACAGTTTTTTCTGAACCATTAAGTGTTAAGACTTCAGCTTTATAATTGGTAGGAATTCCTCCCATATTGTAATGAACGGTTGGAACTACTGGAATTGGTTCCTTTGTTACGTCTACATTTGCAAATAGCCTGGATGACTCTGAGATACCTGGTAATCTTTCTTCAATTACATTTTGATCTAAATGATCCAAGTGTAAATGAACATGATCTTTTTCTTTTCCTACACCTCTACCTTCATTAATTTCTACTGCAATAGATCGGCTAACAACATCTCTTGAAGCTAAATCTTTGGCTTTTGGAGCATATCTCTCCATAAATCTTTCACCCTTTGAATTTACTAAGTATCCTCCTTCACCTCTTACACCTTCAGATATTAACGTACCATGTCCATATATGCCTGTTGGATGAAACTGAACAAATTCCATATCTTGCAGTGGAAGACCCGCTCTTAAAACCATAGCATTTCCGTCTCCTGTGCAAGTATGAGCAGATGTTGCTGAATAATAAACTTTTCCATAACCGCCAGTCGCTATAATTGTTATGTGTGACCTGAACCTATGTATCGTTCCATCATTTAAATTCCAAGCAATTAAACCTTTGCATTCTCCGTTTTTCATTAACAGATCAAGTGCAAAATATTCAATAAAAAATTCAGTGTTATGTTTTAATGCTTGACCATAAAGTGTGTGTAAAATAGCATGTCCTGTTCTGTCAGCTGCCGCGCAAGTTCTTTGTACGGTTTCATTTCCGTAATTTTTAGTCATTCCACCAAATGGCCTTTGATAAATCTTTCCATCCTCTGTTCTGCTAAATGGAACACCATATTTTTCTAATTCTAGAACAGCTCTAGGGGCTTCTTTACATAGATATTCTATGCAATCTTGATCTCCCAACCAATCTGCTCCCTTAACCGTATCATACATGTGCCATCTCCAGTCGTCTTCACCCATATTTCCTAATGCTGCAGATATACCTCCCTGCGCAGCAGATGTATGACTTCTTGTTGGAAAAACTTTTGATACGCATGCTGTTTTTAATCCAGCTTCACTTAGACCAACGGCAGCTCTTAAGCCCGAGCCACCTGCTCCAAGAACTACTACATCATATTCATGATCAATAATTTTGTATGAACTCATAAATTTAAATTATAAATAATAATAAGCGTTAATAAAGGAATTATTATAGCAAATAAATACAATATTTTGTTTGCGACATTTTTTATTTTCTGGTTTCCCATATAATCCTCAAAAATTTCACTTATAGTTAGAGCTGAAAAGAAATAAGAGACAACAAATAGTAGTGATATTAGGATTTTAGTTGGCTGACTTGTAAAAAACTCATTAACTTCAGCAAATGTTTTGTCATAAATTCCTGCTAATATAAATGTAAACCAAATCATTAATGGAATTAAAATTACTGATGAAACTTTTATAAAAAGCCATTTCTTTGTTGAACTAACCATTTAAATTACAATCCTTCCTATCAAGTAAAATAATACAGTAAATATTATCGAAAAAATTATAACTAAAGAACCTGTCAAATTAGCCGTTTTTAAATCAAAACCGTAACCCATGTCCCAAAAAAGGTGCCTTAACTCACTAAGAGAGTGAAATGTAAAAGACCAGATTGTTGCGATAATAAAAAATTTACCAAAAAATGAATTAAAGAAATTGAAAATAATTTCATAATTTTCTTCGCCTAGTAATAAAGATCCAAGCCAAAGAAAAATTAAAGTAAGGATGAAAATATTAATTACTCCTGTAATTCTATGCCCAATTGAAACAAGTGATGAGACATGCCAGCTGTAAATTTGAATATGAGGAGATAGAGGATTTTTATTTTCCATAAAAATTATTTTCTATTAAAGTTTCTGCTATTTCAACCGCATTTAAAGCAGCACCTTTTAATAAATTATCTGATACTATCCACATATTTATAGTGTTCTCTTGAGAAGAGTCCTGACGTATTCTAGATATAAAAGTCTCAAATTTATTTTCAGCTTCAACAGGAGTTATATATCCTCCATCTTTGTGCTCATCGACAACTATACATCCTGGTGATGATGATAAAACTTTTTTAATCTCTTCAATTTTAGGTTTTTTATGAAATTCTATATTTATGCTTATACAATGTGATACTAAAACAGGAATTCTTACACATGTAGAGGTGACATTAATTTTTTTATCTAAAATTTTTTTTATCTCATCATGATTTTTTTGTTCCTCTTTAGTGCTACCATTTTCTAGAAAGCTATCGATGTGTGGTATTGCATTGAATGCAATTTGTTTTGTGAAGTTTTTTGATTGAACATTTTTATTTTCTAAGATTTCTTTAGTTTGAGATAAAAGCTCATCCATTCCAGCTTTTCCTACTCCAGATACAGATTGGTAAGTCGATGCAACTATTCTTTTTACATTGTACAAATCATGTAAAGGTTTTAGCGCTACAACAATAGGTATAACTGAGCAATTTGCGTTAGCAATAATGTTTTTATTTTTAAATTTTGATAACTCTTTTGAATTAACCTCTGGCACAATTAAAGGAATATCTGAATCTTTTCTAAAGAATTTTGAGTTATCTATCACTATTGTTTTATTTGCTGCTATTGGAGCCCATTTCTCTGCAACAGCACTTCCAGCTGCAAAAAAAGCTATCTTTACTTTTGAAAAATCAAATTTTTCCAAATCTTCGACTGTATGTTCTTTACCTAAAAAATTTATTTTTTTTCCTGAGCTTTTTGATGAGGCTACTAAGAAAGCCTCCGTTACAGAAAAATTTTTTTTTTCAAGTACCTCTATTAGTTTTCTTCCAACGTTACCGGTTGCCCCAACTATTGCTATATTCATGATGATTTAAAATTTATACTAAATGAAAGGTAAATCACAGAGTTTTCCCGTGCAATCTTTTCCATTTATGTTAATTACGATTTCTTGAGAGTCATTAAAATGTGGTTCATTAATCATTGCTATTCCGATAACTTGCTTAAAAGATGGATTATATGTTCCAGATCTTAATTCACCAATCAGATTTTTTGTTTTATCATACATGTTTATCGAACTATTTACCGCGATTTGATCAGCATCAATTTTTACTCCCATTAATTTTCTTTTAATTCCATCGGCCTTAACTTTTTTTAATTCCTCTTTGCCTAGAAACTCAACATTGGTATCTAGATTTACATATTTATCAAACCCACATTCTAAAGGATTGTCACCGATATCGATATCGTTACCATATGATAATAAAGAACTTTCAATTCTTTCGATTAAATTTGGACAACCGGGTTTCAAATTAAATTCATCTCCCTGTTCAAATAATTTGTCATATAATGCTAGTCCTGCCTTTTCATGTTCCATATATACCTCAAAACCACCTTGTTTAGACCATCCAGATCTTGCAATTAAGTGTTTTGCGCCACCAAATTCAAAGTAATCAAAACCAAAAAATTTTAATTCTCCAACCTTTGGTCCTAATACTTTTTTCATTAAGTCAAAAGATTTTGGTCCTTGAACAGAAAAAATATCAACCTTTGCCTCAAATACATTCACATCATAACCTTTTCCTATTGCTAAACCTTTTGCAAACAATTCTAAATCAGAGTCCGATAAAGAAATCCACCATCTATCCTCTGCTAATTTAAGAATTACTGGATCGCTTATTAATTTTGCATTATTGTCAATTATAGGAGCATAATAACACCTTCCTACTTTAGCTTTTGAGAGGTCTCTACAAGTAATAAGCTGAACTAGTCTAGCTGAATCTTTTCCATTAATTTCAGTTTGTCTCTGCACTGAGACATCCCAAACCTGAACGTGATTTTTTAAATGATGATATGCATCCTCTAAAGAGTCTTCAAATTTTGTAGGTAAAAGCATGTGGTTATAAACTGTGTATGCAGTAACACCTTGTTTCTCAATTCTTGAGGTATAAGGTGTCCCTCTTAATCTCCTTGATTTTGATACAAAATAATTTTTCATTTATTTATAAACTCCAAAACAGATTTTCTCATTTCAAAAGCCTTTTCAAATATAATCATATGACCACAATTATTTATAATTTTTACTTCAGAATTTTTTATTGTCTCAGCCATTTTGTTTCCAATTTTTAGAGGAACCATTTTGTCCAAGTCTCCAAATATACATAAAGTAGGACAAATAATTTTTTCTAAAGATTCTTTACCGGTTTTATAATTGTTACAAGCATTTAAGTCCACATACAAAATTTCTCTAATTTCTCTAGTGGAATTAATTATTTTTTTTACAGGATTGCCTCCTATAAAAGCCTTTGAACCCTCATAACCCCACTTCATCATTAATAAAATTGCTTTTTCATCTCCAGCGTAAGCTAGGTCTAAAAGATCTTGGTTTACTGGTAATTTATATGAACCAGCAACTAAAATGAGCTTTTCTGTTAAATCTGGATAACGCGACGCAAAATCAATTCCTACAAGACAACCTTGGGAATGACCTACAAAGTTAATTTTATTTAATTTTAAATTATTTATCAAATCACTTACCCAATCTGATATTTTTTCGATCGACTCAATGGCAGGTCCATCTGAATTTCCATGTCCTGGCAAATCTACAGATAAAACATTATATCCATTTGTAATATAAAATTGCTCATGCAAAGACCAAACGATGTGACTGAGTCCACTGCCGTGCATAAGTAATATTGATGATTTGGTAGGATCTATATCTCTGCCACCAGTTGAGATGAAAACATCTTTATCATTGATGTTTATATTCAGCTTAGCTCCTTAGCCTTTTTTCTTAATTCAAACTTTTGGATTTTTCCTGTTGAGGTTTTTGGTAATTCACAAAATTCAATTTTTTTTGGTACTTTAAAGTTAGCTAATGTTTCCTTACAGAAATCTATTAGCTCTTTTTCCGTAGTAGATTTATCTTTCACAGCCTCAATAAATGCACACGGTACTTCGCCCCATTTATCATCAGGTTTAGCGACTACAGCTGCAATTGATACCGAAGGGTGTTTTGCTAAAGTATTTTCTATTTCGATTGAAGAAATATTTTCACCGCCAGATATAATAATATCTTTTGATCTGTCTTGAATTTTTATATAGCCATCAGGATGCATTATCGCTAAATCTCCTGAGTGAAACCATCCATCTTTCATAGCTTTATCAGTTGCATCTTTGTCCTTGTAATACCCTTTCATGACTACATTTCCTTTGATCATTATCTCACCCATGGTTTTTCCATCTCTTGGGACTGGCTTCATTGAATCTGGATCTATCACCGAGACCCCTTCGGTATTAGGGTATCTAACACCTTGTCTAGCTTTAATCTCATTAACTTTATCTTCATCCAGTGAATTCCAATCGTCATTCCACGCACATTGTGTAATATGACCATATGTTTCCGTTAAGCCATATACATGCATAACTTCAAAACCTAGACTTTTCATTTTTTTAAAAATTATACTTGGTGGAGGAGCTCCTGCAGTAAGAACATGCACTTTATGTTTTAACTCTTTTCTGTCGCTTTCAGAAGCGCCCGTAATCATATTGAGTACAATTGGAGCCCCTCCAAAGTGAGTAACTTTATAAGTTTCAATCAATTCAAAAATTTTTTTTATATCTATATTTCTTAAACAAATCGTTTTTCCATTCAGCATTGGTACAGTCCAAGGGTAACACCACCCATTACAATGAAACATAGGGACAACACAAAGAAATACTAATCTATTTGGCATGTTCCATGCTACAGCACTTCCTGTTGCCATTAAATATGAACCTCTATGATGATAAACTACACCTTTTGGATTACCCGTTGTTCCTGAAGTGTAACTTAATGAAATTGCCTGCCATTCATCATCTGGTCTCTTCCATACATAGTCTGTGTCACCAGTTTTTAAGAATTCCTCGTATTCTAAATCTCCAATTTTACCTAGCTTTGATTGATCAGCATGCTTGTCAAAAATATCAATTATTTTGATCTTTTTTTTAATATTAGATAATGCTTTTTTTACAACATCATGAAACTGTCTATCTACAATTAATACCTTAGCATCGCTATGTTCCAAAATATAACTTACTGTTTTAGAATCTAATCTAATATTAATTGTATTAAGAACAGCACCTGTCATAGGAACCGAATAATGTGCTTCAAATATTTCTGGGGTATTACACGCCATGACGGATACTGTATCTCCTTTAGTAATTCCAATTTTTTCAAGAGCGCTCGCAAATTGAGTACATCTTTTGTAAATATTAAGCCAAGTATATTTTCTATCTTCGTAAACTAGTGCCTCATAATTTGGATAAATGTCTTTTGCTCTTTCTAAAAATGTTAAAGGTGTCAAAGGAACAAAATTTGCAGGATTTTTGTCCAAATTTTTTTCAAAACTACTCATTTTAATTAAATTTAAAATCCATTATATATCCGCTTCCACTCATTGCAGATATGCAATGTGTGTCAATTCTTGGTAATACTCTTTGAAAAAAAAAGCGAGCGGTTTGTATTTTATCCTCATAAAATTCTTTATTATTATCATAATCGTTGAAACTTACCTCAAGGACTTTAATCCAAGAGTGACCTACCGCAATAAGACCTAATACTTTTAAATAGTCATTACATGCTGCATTTGCATCATCCTTAGAGTTTTCAACTTTATCTTTTATCCATGTGGTAAATGAAATTAATTTATCTAAGTATATATTTAAGTCTTTAATAAATGGTGAAAGCTTTTCGTTATTATTCTCTAAGTCTTTTTTAATCATTTTTATATATCTATCGATAATATCTCCATTTTTGTTAACTAATTTTCTAAAGACCAAATCAATTGCTTGAACAGAGTTAGTGCCCTCATAAATTGGTGTAATTCTATTGTCTCTGTATAATTGTTCTATACCTTGGTCTTTAGTATAACCATATCCACCAAATATTTGCATTGCCTCGCTTGTAATTTCAGACCCCATATCTGTAAACAAAGCTTTGACAACAGGTGTCATCAAAGAAACATAATCTGCAGCCTCTTGCTTAACTTCCTCAATATTATGGTTCAAACTAACTTCTGTTTGCTGTGATAACCAAAAACATAATGCTCTCTCACCCTCTATTATTGACTTCATATTTAAAAGAGATCTTCTTATATCTGCATGCTCAATTATAAAATCTGCAGAACCATTAGATGAATTATTTTTGTTACTTTTGCCTTGTTTCCTTTCTTTAGAATAAATTAATGAGTTTTGATAAGCTATTTCAGAAATACCAAGTCCCTGAATTCCAACAACAATTCTCTCCAAGTTCATCATTGTAAACATAGAATTTAATCCCTTATTTTTTGGACCTATCATATAACCTGTGGCCTCATCAAAATTTAATACACATGTAGCTGACCCTTTTATACCCATTTTACTTTCTATAGATCCGGTACTAATTCCATTTCTTGGACCTAAAGATCCATCCTCGTTAACTACAAATTTAGGTACCAGAAAAAGGCTTATACCTCTCGTTCCTGACGGAGAGTCGGATGACCTAGCAATAACTAGGTGAATAATATTTTCTGTTAAATCATGATCACCAGAAGTGATAAAAATTTTTTGGCCAGTTAGTTTATAAGTTCCATCACTTTGTTCTACAGCTTTTGTTTTTAGTAAACCTAAATCTGTACCACAAACTGGCTCTGTTAAACACATTGTACCACTCCATTTACCTTCAACCATCTTTGGTAAAAACTTATTTTTAACATCATCTGTTGCATGATGATTTATACAATTGTATGCGCCAATACTTAACTCACTATATAATTTAAATGATAATGACGCAGAAGAAAGCATTTCATCAAAAAATGCGCTTACTGTTTTTGGCATTCCTTGGCCACCATATTTAGGATCGCAGGATAATGAAGTCCATCCATCTTCTATATATTTTTTGTATGCCTCTTTATATCCTGGTGGTGTTCTTACTACACCATTTTCTAAAACTGCTGGTTGTTCATCACCAGCTTTTGCTAAAGGCAAAATAAGATTTTGATTAATTTTTGCAGCCTCCTCTAAAATATTTTTTACAAGATCTGGAGTTACGTCTTTATATTTATCTAACTCGTTATAGGATTTATTGTTTCTCAGTTTCTCATAGAGAAACATCATGTCATCTACTGGTGCTGTATATGTTGTCATATATTATGTTAAAATAATTTAAAAATACTACTTTTGCAAATATGCAATAACCGCATCACCCATCACTTTTGTAGAAACTTCCTTATTATCCTTAGACAAAATGTCTTTTGTTCTTAGTCCATCATTTAAGACTTTTTGAACCGCATTTTCTAGCTCTTTAGCTTCTTTATCTAAATTTAATGAGTATTTCAAAGCCATTGCAAAACTTAAAATTGTTGCAATAGGATTGGCTAAACCTTTACCAGCGATATCAGGGGCTGAACCATGGACAGGTTCATACATTGATCTCATATTTCCGTCCTTGTCCTTTGCTCCTAGTGATGCTGAAGGCAGCAATCCTAATGAACCCGTTAACATAGCTGCTTCATCAGAAAGGATATCTCCAAAAAGATTATCAGTAACTATAACATCAAATTGCTTAGGATTTCTTAAAAGCTGCATTGCACAGTTATCTGCAAGCATGTGCTCTAGTTTTACATCTTTAAAATCTTTATCATGTAGTGTTTGTATTTCCTCTTTCCAGAGTTGTCCTGCCTCCATGACATTAGATTTTTCACATGAGGTAACTTTATTATTTCTTTTCTTTGCTAATTCAAAAGCAATCCTACCAACCCTTTCTATTTCTTTTGATGTATAGGTATGTGTATTAATTCCTTTCCTTTCTCCATTATTAATTGGTTTGATGCCTCTAGGCTCACCAAAATAAATCCCTCCTGTTAATTCTCTAACAATCATTATATCTAATCCGGAAACTATTTCAGGCTTAAGACTGGATGCATCAACAAGTTGCTTAAAGCATATCGCAGGTCTTAAATTTGCAAATAACTTTAATTCTTTTCGAAGTTTTAAAAGCGCTCTTTCTGGTTTTTTTGAAAATTCTAAATTATCCCATTTAGGACCACCCACTGCTCCTAAAACTACTGCTTGGCTTTCTAATGCTTTATAAAATACTTCGTCAGTAATTGGTGTTCCATGTTTGTCATAAGCAGCTCCACCAACTAAATCTTCATCGATTTCAAAATCAAGTGATCTATTATCATTTAGCCATTCTATTATTTTTCTAACTTCTGCAATTACCTCTGGTCCGATGCCATCTCCTGGTAATAAAAGTATTTTTCTCTTTTTTACTTTAATCATTAAAAATCCAAGGTCTTTCAGATTTAATCTTATTTTCAAAAGACTCAATTTTAGATTTATGATTTAAAGATAAAGCGATATCGTCATAGCCTTCTATAAGACATTCTTTTTTAAAATCATCTATTTCAAATTTAATTTCGTTATTTCCAAACGTTATTTTTTGTTCAATTAAATCAATTGAAATTTCCTCTTTACGATTTGAATATTCTGCCAATTGTTTAATTTTTTCCTCTGATATTGTGATTGGCAATATTCCATTTTTAAAGCAATTATTATAAAAAATATCTGCATAACTTGAACTTATTACACAAGTTATTCCAAAATCTAGCAACGCCCAGGGCGCGTGCTCCCTAGATGACCCACAACCAAAATTTTTTCCTGCAATTAAAATTTTTGAATTATTGTAAGGTTCATTATTCAATATAAAGTCTTTTATTTCTTTTCCGTCATGGTCGTACCGCATTTCAAAAAATAAGCTTTTTCCTAAACCAGTTCTTTTTATAGTTTTTAAAAATTGTTTTGGAATAATCATATCTGTATCAATATTTACTATTGGAAGATAAGCTGGAATGCTTTTTAGATTTTTAAATTTTTTCATTAATTTGTATATTTTCTTACATCGTCCAAATTACCGGACACAGCTGCTGCAGCTGCCATTGCAGGACTTACTAGATGAGTTCTCCCGCCTCTACCTTGACGACCCTCAAAATTTCTATTTGATGTAGATGCACATCTTTCTTCTGGTTTTAATTTATCTGCGTTCATCGCCAAACACATTGAACAACCAGGCTCTCTCCATTCAAAGCCTGATTTAATAAATATTTTATCTAATCCCTCTTGTTCTGCTTGTTCTTTTACTAACCCTGAACCTGGTACTACCATCGCATTTACATGACCTGCTATTTTTTTGTCTTTTAAAATTTTTGCAGCCTCTCTTAAGTCCTCAATACGTCCATTTGTGCAACTACCTATAAATACTTTATCTATTCTAATATCTTTAACGTTAATATCTGGTTTTAACCCCATATATTTTAAAGATCTCTCAGTTGAACTTTTCTTATCTGGGTCGGATATATTTTCAGGATTTGGAACTTTACCATCTATTGGAACCACATCTTGAGGAGATGTACCCCATGTAACCATTGGTTTTATATCTTTTCCATCAAGGCTCACTTCTTTGTCAAAGATGGCATCATTATCTGAATAAAGGTTGCTCCAATGGTCTAATGCTTTATCCCAGTTTTCATTTTTAGGAGATAATGGTCTGTCTTTTAAATATTTGAATGTTTTTTCATCTGGTTTAATTAATCCAGCTCTTGCCCCACCTTCAATAGTCATATTACAAATGGTCATTCTTTGCTCAATACTTAAAGAGGAGACTAAATCCCCAGCATATTCAATAACATAACCTGTGCCACCTGCAGTTCCAATTTTTCCAATTATTTGCAAAATTACATCTTTTGATGTTACTCCGATTGGCAACTTACCATTTACATTTATTCTTAAGTTTTTTGACTTTTTTTGAACTAAAGTTTGAGTTGCTAACACATGCTCAACCTCAGAAGTTCCAATTCCAAAAGCTAAGGCTCCAAATGCACCATGTGTAGCAGTATGACTATCGCCGCAAACTATTACGGTTCCAGGTTGGGTAAAACCTTGCTCAGGACCTATAATATGAACAATTCCTTGTCTTTTATCGTTCATTCCAAACAATTTTATTCCAAATTCTTTACAATTTTTTTCTAATGTTTCGACTTGAATTTTTGAATCCACATCTTCAATCCCTTTTGATCTATCAGTAGTAGGTACATTGTGATCAGCAACTGCTAAAGTTAAACTCGGTTGTCTAACTTTTCTATTTGATGTTCTTAAGCCTTCAAAAGCTTGAGGACTTGTTACCTCATGAACTAAATGTCTATCAACAAAAAGCAGAGATGTGCCATCATCTTGTTGATGAACTAAGTGCTGATTCCAAATTTTATCGTATAAAGTTTGAGGCATTAGAAAAAATTATTTTTTTTCTGAAGATCCTTCGTCTGTTTTAACAACTTCCTCTTTTTTTGGATCTTCTTTGTTTTCAGGTTTTATTGTTGACTCTTCTTTACTGTCTTCTGTGACTTGGCTTTCAGTTTGAATGGGTTCTTGAGTATTTTCTAAATTTGTTTCTACTTCAATTCCAATATTTTTTCTTATCTTTTCAGCGATACGAGCTGACTTTCCAGTTCTATCTCTTAAATAATAAAGTTTGGCTCTTCTTACCTGACCGGATCTAATGACTTTAATAGAGTCAACAATTGGACTATAAAGAGCAAATGTTCTTTCAACGCCTTCACCAAAAGATATTTTTCTGACTGTAAATGATGAGTTAATATCTCTATTTTTTTTCGCTATACAAACGCCTTCAAAGTACTGAATTCTATCTCTTTTACCTTCGGTTATTTTTACGCCGACTTTGATAATGTCTCCTGGAAAAAAATTAGGCAATTTTTTTTCAGAAGATATTTTAGATACATTAGCTCTGTTTATTTCATCAATTGATTTCATTATTAAGTTTTTCAAATTAGTTTTTTTTATTATATTTTTGCCATAAATCTGGTCTTCGGTCGCGAGTTATAGCCTCAGATTGAGACAAACGCCAGTGTTTAATTTTAGCATGATCTCCTGATAAAAGTATATTTGGGACCTCTTTTTCCTCCCAAATTTGAGGTTTTGTATACTGAGGATACTCTAAAAGACCATTTTCAAAACTTTCATCTTTTATTGAATTTTCATTACCAAGAATTCCGGGTAACAATCTTAGTATTGTGTCGACAAAGACAAATGCTGCTGTCTCCCCACCTGATAAAATGAAATCACCTAAGCTATATTCTTGAATATTCCTAGTTTCAACAACTCTTTGGTCTATGCCTTCGAAGCGACCACAAATTATATTTATAGATTTCTCCAAAGAAAGTTCTTTAGCAATATTTTGATTAAATATTTTTCCTCTAGGTGTTAAAAAAATTACCTTTTCACCCTTTTTAACATTTTTATCTATCGCACTAGCTACTACATCTGGCTTCATTAGCATTCCAGAGCCTCCACCATATGGGGTATCATCAACTGTAGCATGTTTATCAGTAGCATATTTTCTAATATCTATTTTTTCTAAATTCCAAATATTCTTTTCCATGGCCTTACGAAATAATCCTTCGTTTAGGGGGCCTGGAAACATATCTGGATACAAAGTAAATATTCTTGCAGTAAACATTTTTATTTTTTCTCTTCTTTAGGAGCTTCCGCTTTCTTTTCGTCTTTAGGAGCTTCTTCCTTTTTCTCTTCCTTAGGAGCTTCCGCTTTCTTTTCTTCTTTAGGAGCTTCTTCCTTTTTCTCTTCCTTAGGAGCTTCCGCTTTCTTTTCTTCTTTAGGAGCTTCTGATGTTTTGCCCCCGTCTTTTGATGTCTCCGATTTATCTTCTGTTTTTCTATCTTTCTTTGGTACAGCTTTTTGAGGATTGTTTCCTTTTTGCGGCATAGGCGTTATTTGATTTTCACCTAAAATCCTAGCTACTCTTGTTGTTGGTTGAGCACCTTGTCCTAGCCAGTATTTGATTCTCTCTGCCTCTAGACCAACACGTTCCTTTTTATCCTTTGGTATTAGAGGATTAAAGAATCCAAGTTTCTCAATAAATCTTCCGTCTCTAGAAAATCTACTATCCGCAACAACTATTTTGTATACAGGACGTTTTTTTGTACCTCCCATTGATAATCTAAGTTTTAACATTTTTCTCCTTTTTATTTAAGTTGATTAAAAAGTTCTGGTGGCAATCCCTTATCCGCCATTCCTTTCATATTTCCTTTTGACATCTTTTTCATCATTTCAGACATCATTTTAAATTGTTTTAACAATTTATTGATAGTGGCTATGTCGGTTCCAGAACCATTAGCAATTCTTTTTTTTCTTGAGCCATCAATTATTTTAGGATTTTCTCTTTCTTTTTTGGTCATCGATAAAATAACAGCTTCATTTTGGGTAATAATTTTTTCATCTACACCAGCTTGATCCATTTGAGATTTAATTTTAGAGACCCCTGGTAAAAAAGACATTACGCCTTCAATACCACCCATTTTTTTCATTTGTCTTAGTTGACTTAGGTAGTCATCAAGAGAAAATTGTCCTTTCTTTAATTTTTCCTCAGCTTTTTTTAATTTTTCCTCATCTAGATCTTCAGCAGCTTTTTCTACAAGAGATACAATATCACCCATACCTAATATTCTATTTGCAACTCTATCAGGATGAAAAACTTCTAGATTATTGATTTTTTCTCCTACACCCAAGAATTTTACTGGTACATTTGCTACGTGTTTCATGCTTAAAGCAGCACCTCCACGACCGTCACCATCTGATCTTGTAAGGACTATCCCTGAAACATCTACTGTATTTTTAAATTCTTTTGCAACATTTGCAGCCACTTGACCCGTAAGTGAGTCTGCTACAAGCATTACCTCATTTGGTTTAATAATATTTTCTATTTCTTTAATCTCACTCATCATTTGAAGATCAATTTGAGTTCTACCAGCAGTATCAAACAATAAGACCTCAGATCCATTTAAGCTAGCTGCACTTAGTGCTCGTCTACAAATATCAGCAGGTAATTGGCCCTCTATAATTGGTAAAGTTATAATATTATTTTGATCACCCAATAGTTTTAATTGCTCTTGTGCAGCAGGACGATAAACGTCCAAACTTACCATCATAACTTTTTTTTTATTGTTCTTTTCAATATATTTAGCTATTTTCGCAGTAGTAGTTGTTTTTCCTGAACCTTGTAATCCAACCATCATTATTGGAACAGGTGGGACTGAATTTAGGTTAATTTCTGTATTTTTTGTTCCTAATAAGTTTACAAGCTCGTCATAGACAACCTTCACAACCATATCCCCTGGAGAAGTAGATCTTATAATTTCTTGACCTATTGCTTTAGGTTTTATTTTTTCGATAAAATCTTTGACAACCTCTAAAGATACATCTGCTTCTAGCAATGCTAGCCGTATGCCTTTTAATCCCTCATCTACTTGATTTTCATCAAGAGATGGAGCTTTTTTTAAAGATGAAAAAACTTCATCAAATTTATTTGTCAAATTTTCAAACATATTTCACTCCAGCAGTTAACGCATCAGTGGGCGAATATCGCTGACTGATGTCGATCTCTTTGTAAACAAAGACACCGCAAATAGCTGTTTTTTGCGGAAACGTCGATAAAGTATAATAGAGGTTCAAAAAGTCAATAAATAAGTTAAGAATAAATATATGAATTTTAAAGCTTTTAAAATGGATGGATTAGGTAATGATTTTGTGATTATCGACAACAGAACTAATGAAATTAAGCTTTCTAGTGACCAAATAATTAAAATTTGCAATCGGTCATTTATAGGCTGTGATCAACTTATTATCATAAACCACTCAGAGGAGTCCGATGCTGATTTAATATTTTATAATTCAGATGGAAGCGAGTCTGAAGCTTGTGGAAATGGCACAAGGTGTGTTGCTTATTTTATATCTGAAGAAAACAATAAAAAAGAAATAATTTTAAGAACAAAATCAGGAGTTTTAAATTCCAAAATTTTGGACAAAAATTTAGTTGAAACAGTTATTGGAATAGCAAAAACTGAATGGAAAGAAATACCTATTAGTCAGAAAATGGATACAAAAAATTTAAATTTAAAAATCGAGGATAAAAATAAAAATGAATATTTTGGTGGTACGGCTATAAATGTGGGTAATCCTCATGCTATTTTCTTTGTTGATAAATTAGAAAATTTTAATTTAGAAGATATTGGACCAAATTTAGAAATAAATAAGTTATTTCCAGATAGATGTAACATTACACTTGCTGAAATTAAGAATAGCAAAAAAATATTTGTTAAGGTCTGGGAAAGAGGAGCAGGATTAACTAAAGCTTGCGGATCGGCTGCATGTGCTACTGCTTTTGCTAGTAAAATAAACGGTCTAACTGGAAATGAGGTAGATATAGAATTTGAATTGGGGAATTTATCTATTTCTATAAATAAAAATAATTCTATAAAAATGAAAGGTGCGGTATCTAATATTAAATCAATTGAAATAAATTTATAATGGGAATATTTGAAAAGTTTAAATTAGGTTTTAAAAAAAGTGCTAATAAAATCTCCGAAGGGTTTAGAGAAATTGTTATTAAAAAGGAAATTGATGATAAAAAACTCGATGAAATAGAAGAATTTTTAATTAGTTCAGATGTTGGAGTTGAGGCATCTGCTAAGATTAAAACAATTATATCAGAGAGAAAAATTGATCCCAGTTTAGATCCAATTAATGAGATAAATAAAATATTAAAAGAATTTATAATAAATTTGATGCTTCCTTTAGAGAAGAAGAATTTTTTTAATAGATCAAATTTAAATGATATAATTTTAATTTCAGGTGTGAATGGTGCAGGTAAGACAACAACTATTGGAAAAATTGGTAAAATATTAAAGGATAATGACAATAAAGTGGCTTTTGCTGCATGTGATACATTTAGGGCAGCTGCTATAGAGCAGCTTGAGGAATGGTCAAAAAGAATTGGTGTAGAAATTATTAAATCCTCTCCTGGTTCCGATCCTGCCTCAGTTGCTTACAAAGCTGCTGAGCAAGCTAAATCAAAAAATGTTAATAAAACACTATTAGATACAGCTGGACGACTTCAAAATAAAAAAAACTTAATGGAAGAATATAAAAAAATAGCAAATGTAACAAAAAAAATTATTTCAGACTCTCCTCATGAAGTAATATTAGTGTTAGACGCAACTTCAGGTCAGAATATAATTAATCAAGTCGATGAGTTTAATAAAATAATCCCAATAACGGGAGTAATAATGACAAAACTTGATGGAACTGCAAAAGGTGGAATTTTAATAGCAATAGCTCAAAAATTTAGGTTACCAATAATCGCACTTGGACTAGGAGAAAAAATAGATGATTTACAAATTTTTGACTCAAGTAAATTTGCCGATGCTTTTTTGGAAGCTAGTTAAACAAATAACTTGATACCAATGGTTTATAAAAATAACAATTATAATTTTCTGTTATATTCTTATACCCACAGTTTTTTGCAAAAGTTGAGATTATAAAATCTATTTTATTTTTATCTTCACGAAGAGTTAATTTTCTTTCTCTAATTTTAAACTCAAAGTTTTTCTTAAATTGCTTTTTTGCATTTATCATTACCAGTGTATTATTGTCTTCTAGTAAGTAATATGCAAAATCTTCAGGGAACACAGGATAAGTACTATAATTGGTTATTTTTTTTGCTTCTTTGGGAAACCATTCATAAGAAATTAGTGGTAAATCACTTTTTGTCTTATGAAAGTAAATATAAAGATCTTGTGGATAATCTTTTATGTAATTTTCTCTTTCACCTCTAGCTAAAACAGATTTT
This sequence comes from uncultured Pelagibacteraceae bacterium, assembly GCA_902571055.1. Lineage (GTDB taxonomy): Bacteria > Pseudomonadota > Alphaproteobacteria > Pelagibacterales > Pelagibacteraceae > Pelagibacter. The sequence continues at coordinate 216,832 of CACGAM010000001.1, forward strand.
TTTCTCGACTTAAAATATAACGTAAATTCATTATTATGAGATTTCATTGTTCCTACATTAAATAATTTGTCAAAATTTTCATGAGATATCTCTGCTGATAAACTAATATTTATAAAAAAAGTAAAAATAGTGATTAATAAATATTTCATTTTTAAAAATATTTAAAAAAAATTAGTTTCTTATTTGACTAGAATGTGGCCTAATTTAAACCTTCAATAAAGTTTTCTATACTGGAAATTAGATCAGAGTTGTAATCCATCATGTGGTCATCTATTTCATTAAAATATTTAAATTTTGGGTCTTTAGATTTATTGAACATTTCTTTTCCCATTTCAAAAGGTACTATCGTATCTTTATGTCCATGCATTATAAGAATTGGCATATTAATCTTGTTTAGTTTATTTTCTGAGTCATATTTGTCCTTTAAAAGAATTTTAACTGGTAAATATGGATAATATTTTTTTGCAAGTTTTATCATTGAAGTAAAGGGAGATTCCAAAATTATACCAGCAAAATTATTCTTTGATGCTAAATCTACAGCTACTGCGGTGCCGAGCGACTCTCCATATAGGATAATGTTTTTATCATCTACCCCATTCTCATTTAACCATTTTTTTGCAGCCTCAGAATCCTTATATATTCCTTCTTCGCTTGGTTTGCCTTGATTACCACTAAAACCACGATAAGCAACTATGAGGTAATTTATATTTAATTTTGCTAATTCATTAAGTTTATAAACTCTATTATCTAATCTTCCAGCATTACCATGGAAAAACAAAATAGTTTTGTTACTTTTGTTATGATTATAATACCAGGAAATTAATTCAGTGTCTGATTGTACGTAGATTTTTTCAATCTTGTGATTTAAATTTGTTTCATCTAAATAATTATTCTCTGAAGGATGGTATAACAACTTTCTTTGGTAAAAATATATAAACATAACTACAATCAAATATGCAATAAATAAGACGATTAATACGTTTGGTAAGTTCATTTTATATTTTTTCATTTTTTATTTTTTTTTTAACTAAATATATTCCTAAAAATACCATTAAAGTTGATAAATAATGATAAGCCTCTAATTTTTCATTAAATAGAATTATACCGTAGAAAGCACCATAGACTGTAAATAAATATAGTGTAAATCCAGTTGTGGTGGCACCAAGATATTTTTGTGTATATGTATAAAGACTAAAAGCAATTATTCCTGGAGAGATTGCAGCAAAGAAAGTCCACATATAAAAATAATTATTAAAAATTGTCGATTGTATTAGAAACTGCTCAGAAATGTAAAAAGGTAGCAAGCTTAATGCCCCACATAAAGATATA
>CACGAM010000002.1 GCA_902571055.1 uncultured Pelagibacteraceae bacterium
ATATGGTTTAAAAAGTATTTCAAGAACAGGTGCTGTCGCAATGACACGAGGATCTGACGTATTATAACAAAGGAGAAAGCTATGAAAATGTTTTATGAAAAAGATACTAATCCTAATTTAATTAAAGACAAAAAAATTGCAATTTTTGGATATGGCAGTCAGGGACATGCACATGCTCTTAATCTTAAAGATAGTGGAGTTAAAGAAGTTGTTGTTGCATTAAGAGATGGCTCTTCAAGTAAGGCAAAAGCAGAATCTAAGGGTTTAAAAGTAATGAATTTGTCAGATGCTGCAGAATGGGCTGATGTTGTGATGGTTTTAACACCTGATGAGCTTCAAGCTAAAATTTACAAAAACCATATTGAGCAAAGAGTTAGAGAAGGCACATCCATTGCATTTGCCCATGGTTTAAATATTCATTACGATTTGATTAAAGCAAGAAAAGATTTAGATGTGTTTATGGTTGCACCCAAAGGACCAGGTCACTTAGTAAGAAGTGAATTTGAAAAAGGTGGAGGTGTCCCTTGTTTATTTGCAGTTCATCAAAATGGATCTGGAAAGGCAAGAGATATAGCTATGTCATATGCTTCAGCGATAGGTGGAGGTAGATCGGGTATTATAGAAACTACTTTTAAAGATGAAGTCGAAACAGATTTATTTGGAGAACAAACTGTTTTATGTGGTGGACTTGTTGAACTCATTAAAAATGGTTACGAAACTTTAGTTGAGGCAGGTTATGAACCTGAAATGGCTTATTTTGAAACTGTTCATGAAGTTAAATTAATTGTTGATTTAATTTATGAAGGCGGAATTGCAAATATGAATTATTCAATTTCTAATACAGCAGAATATGGTGAATATATGTCAGGGCCAAAAATAATTAATAAAGAAGAGACAAAAAAAAGAATGAAAGAAGTTTTGTCAGATATCCAATCTGGGAAATTTACAAAAGAATGGATGGATGAATGCAAAAACGGACAAAAGAACTTTCTTAAGATTAGACAAAAACTTGCTGAACATCCTGTGGAAAAAGTGGGTGCAAACTTAAGAGCAATGATGCCTTGGATTTCTAAGAAAAAATTGGTTGATAGCGATAAGAGTTAATCATTTAAAATTTAGTTAATATCAATTTTTTTTTGCAATCTGGACTAGAGGATGTATTATCCGCTAACTTATAATTTAAAAAAATGAGCAAAGAAAAAGTTTATATATTTGACACCACAATGAGAGATGGAGAGCAATCTCCAGGTGCCTCTATGAGTGTTGAAGAAAAAATTCAAATTTCGAGAGTTTTCGATGAAATGGGAGTTGATATTATCGAGGCAGGATTTCCTATCTCCTCACCAGGTGATTTTGAAGCTGTAACAGCGATTAGTAAAATAGTAAAAAACTCTATTCCATGTGGTTTATCTAGAGCTTTAAAAAAAGATATAGATGCTTGTCACGAATCTCTTCAATACGCTAAAAGATTTAGAATTCATACGTTCATCTCTACAAGTCCAGTTCATATGAAACATAAATTAGACATGTCAAAAGATCAGGTACTTGATGCTATAAAAGAGAGCGTCTCTTATGCTAGAAAATTTACTGATGATGTAGAATGGTCTTGTGAAGATGGAACTAGAACAGATTTAGATTTCATGTGTAAGACAATCGAGCTTGCAATTAAATGTGGTGCCTCAACAATTAATATTCCAGATACAGTAGGTTATTCTATTCCTGAGGAGTTTGCAAAAACTATTACACATATTAAGAATTCAGTGCCAAATATTGATAAAGCAATTATTTCTGCACATTGTCATAATGATTTAGGCTTAGCTGTTGCTAATGCTTTAGCAGGTTTATCTGCAGGCGTTAGACAAATTGAATGTACAATAAATGGTATTGGTGAAAGAGCAGGTAATGCAGCATTAGAGGAAATAGTAATGGCAATTAAAACTAGAAATGACTTAATGCCATACGTAACAGGAATAAAAACTGAGCTGATAAGTAAAGCATCAAAAATTGTATCTAATGCAACAGGTTTCCCAGTACAATTTAATAAAGCAATTGTTGGAAAAAATGCTTTTGCACATGAATCGGGTATTCACCAGGACGGAATGTTAAAGAACAGAGAAACTTATGAGATTATGACACCAGAAAGTGTTGGAGTTAAAAAAACATCTTTAGTAATGGGAAAACATTCAGGAAGACATGCGTTCAAGGACAAATTAAGTGACTTAGGCTATGCAAATGTAACAGATGATGTAATTCAAAATGCTTTTGGAAAATTTAAGATATTAGCCGATAAGAAAAAACATATTTATGATGAAGATATTGTTGCTTTAGTTGATGATAGCCTAATATTCGACAATAAATTAAATGCAATAAATTTAAAATCTTTGAAGGTTTTTGCTGGAACTGGGGAACCACAGAGAGCAGAAATGACCTTAGATGTATTTGGAGAAATTAAAAGTACAGTACAAACTGGTGATGGACCAGTGGATGCAACATTCAAATGTATAAAAGAGCTTTATCCACATGAGATGAAACTTTTATTATACCAAGTGCACGCAGTAACAGAAGGAACTGACGCGCAAGCAACAGTCAGTGTAAAAATTGAAGAAAATAACAGAACAACAGTTGGTCAATCTGCTGATACTGATACTTTAGTTGCATCTGCAAATGCTTATTTAGGTGCATTAAATAAAATGCTAATAAAAAGAGAGAAAAAAGCACCTTCTCAACAAATTAAACATCAGAAAGTTAGGGGAATATAAAATGGGAATATTACAAAAAATAACAAAGATATGGTCACAAGATATGGCAATTGACCTTGGAACTGCAAATACACTTGTTGTTTTAAAAGGACAAGGTGTAGTACTGAATGAACCTTCAGTTGTCGCGGTGGTAGACAACAAAGGTAAAAAATCTGTATTAGCTGTAGGAGATGAAGCAAAAACTATGTTAGGAAGAACGCCAGGAAATATAAGTGCGATAAGACCTTTAAGAGATGGAGTGATTGCAGACTTTATTGTCACAGAGGAAATGATTAAACATTTTATAAAAAAAGTTCATAAAAGAAGTACTTTTGCAAATCCAAGAATTCTAATATGTGTTCCAACTGGATCTACACCAGTCGAAAGAAAAGCAATTCAAGATAGCGCCTTAGCTGCAGGAGCAAGAAGAGTTCAGCTTATCGAAGAACCAATTGCAGCTGCAATTGGAGCAGGTTTGCCAATTTCTGAAGCTACAGGATCAATGGTTGTTGATATAGGCGGTGGTACTACTGAGATTGCTGTTATGTCATTGGGTGGAGTAGTTTACTCAAACTCTTTAAGAGTTGCTGGAGATGCAATGGATCATGCTTTGGCAAACTTTATGAGAAAAGAATATAATCTTATGATTGGTGATAGTTCTGCTGAAAAAATTAAAAAAGAAGTAGGTACCGCTATTCCAACAAATGATAATAAATATGCTGTTAAAGGCAGAGATATTAGATCCGGAACTCCAAAAGAAGTAAATATTACGGAGAGAGATACTTCTGAAGCCTTAAATCCAATAATTAAGGAAATGATTAATGGTATCAAAGATGCACTAGAAAATACACCTCCTGAATTGTCAGCTGACTTAGTTGACATGGGATTAACCCTTACAGGCGGCGGTGCTTTACTAAAAAATATTGATAAAAGATTTTCTAAAGAGACAGGATTACCAGTACATATAGCTGAGGATCCATTAGCATGCGTAGCAGTTGGTACAGGAAAAGCTTTGGACCAAGAGGAGATTTTCTCTACAGTATTATCAGAATATTAAAAAACTATGGCAACAAGCAGGGACGATTTTGTTATTGCAATACGTTCAGCTTTTTTAAAAAAAGGTAATAAACAAAGATTTTCTTTAGTAGCTTTAATTTTATTTTCAATTGTTTTAATAGTATTATCGAGAATAAATTTTCCTGCAATCAATTATCTTAAAATTGGTTTGAATGAAGTTGTATATAGAGTTTCTTTTATTGTCTCACTACCAGAACAACAATTAAATAGATCATTAATTGCAATAAACAATCATCTAAACCTATATAATAATCATGATCAATTAAAAGAAAAGTTTAAAAGTCTAAGAGGAAAAGAATTAGATAATGAATATTTAAAATTTGAAAACGAAAGACTAAGAAAATTAATAGATGAATATATAATTAATACTGAAGAACTGGTTGCAAAAGTTCTTTTAGATAAAGAGAGTCCATTTTTAAGATCACTTATTCTAAATAAAGGAAGTAAGGATAAAATAAGAATAGGCATGGCCGTTCTAGACGGACCATATTTGGTAGGTAAAGTAGTTGAGGTAAATTATGCGACTTCAAGAGTATTATTAATATCTGACTTAAATAGCAAAATTCCAGTAATATTAGAACCAGGAGATATTCAATCAATAATGTCAGGTAGTGGAAAAAATAACGGACAAATCCAATACTTTAAAACCGAGAATATATTAAACGAAAAAAAAATAGTTTTTACATCCGGTTCTGGAGGTATTTTTAAATCTGGAATACCTATTGGAGAGATTAATTCTGGAGAAGAAATTAAATTTTTCTCAGATCTTTCACAGTTAACTTTTGTCAAAGTAGTATCTTTTAACAAGGAGAATAATTAGATGAGTGTGCAAACAAAAAGAACAAAATTAAAAAGATTTTTAGCCTTTGCACCTTTGATTTTATTATTTGCCTCTACTTTGAATGAGTTTGATTTTAATTATTTAAATTATAAATATTTCTCATTTAATTTTCCATTTATATTAATTTACTATTGGAGTTTAAAGAGAAGTGAAAGTTTAGGATATGGATATATATTTATTGCAAGTTTATTTAATGATGTAGTATTGGGCTTTCCAGTTGGATTAAGTGGACTAACCTATTTTATTATATGTGGATTTGCAGCGTATTTAAGAAATATTACATTGAGACCAGATATTGTGAAAGACTGGCTATTTTTTTTATTAACAATATTAGTCGCAACTTCAATTAACTATATTTTATTAACTACCTTTTTTTCTGTAAATGTGAATTATTACGATCTAACAGGTAATATTTTTTTTACGTTTTTACTATATTATTTATTCTCATATATTTTTGATATTTACCAAAGATTTGTCTTTAAGGAGCAAACAAATGATTAGCGGTGGGCACGACACAGGTTTTAACAAACTTAAGACAATTAATAGAAGAATGTTTATTTTTTCTGCTGCTAAAGCTGTAATTTTTTTTGGTATTGTTGGAAGATTATTCTCTTTACAAATAAGTGAAAACAAAAAATATCTTACTCTCTCAGATAAAAATCGATTAAGAGAAACAAGATTACCACCTATAAGAGGGGAATTTAAAGATTACTTTGGAAATACAATTGCTGGAAATTTAAAAGTTTATCAACTTCATGTTATTCCTGAACAGGTAGAAGATTTTAGAAGTTTGTTAATAAGACTTAGAGATATATTAAAGTTTGACAATAAAACACTATCAAAAATTTTTGCTAAGAAAAGTACTCAGAAACCTTGGGAGACTATAGTTATATCTGAGAACTTGAATTGGGATGAATTTTCAAAAATTAATTTTTATTTACATGAACTACCAGGTGCCAAACCTATTATTACAGTTGGTAGAAGTTATCCATATGGCGAAAGTTATACTCATGTGCTTGGATATGTCTCACAAGCCAGTGTTAATGACTTAGTTAATAATAAAGTAATAAAAGATAGAAATGTTCCAGGATTAAGAGTTGGAAAATCAGGATTAGAGAAAAAATTTGAAAATGAACTTATAGGTACGAATAGTATTCAAAGATATGAGGTTAACGCATTTGGTAAAAGAATAAATCAAATTGATTTTAAAGAAGGATCTAAGGGACAAACAATCAATTTAACAATTGATACAGAAATTCAAAAATTAACTTCAGATTTATTAAGAGATAAAGCTGGATCCATAAGCGTCATGGATATTTATACTGGTGATATTATTGCAATGAATTCATCACCTTCATTTGATCCAAATTTATTTTTATACGGAATTGATGAAAAATTATGGAATAGTATAAAATCTGATCCTTTAAATCCCCTTTTAAATAAAACTGTTTCAGGTCTTTACTCACCTGGATCGACTATCAAACCAATAGTAGCCCTATCCGCATTGGAAAACGATGTTATTAGACCGGATAAACAAGTTAAATGCGAGGGTAAAGTTGAGATGTATGGTGAAAAATATCACTGCTGGAAAAAAAAGGGTCATGGTTTTATGAGTTTAAAAAATTCAATTAAGCAGTCGTGCGATATTTATTTTTATGAACTAGCTAGGTTATTAGGAGTAGATAGACTTAGTATTACTGCAAAAAAATTTGGTCTAGGTGCAAAAGTTCTAGGAGAATATTTTGAAAATGAAAAAGAAGGTATAGTTCCATCAACAGAGTGGAAAAAAGAAATTCTTGGACAAAATTGGTATCTTGGAGAAACATTTATTACTGGGATTGGTCAAGGTTATATTCAAACCAATCCTTTACAATTATGTTTGATGACCGCTCAGCTGGCTAACGGAGGTTATAAAATTTATCCAAAAATTAGAGTAGGACAAAATCAGAAATCGTATGAAAGTATAAAAAGAATAATGAAAGAAAACGAAATAGAGGCTAGAGAGGAAGCAAAAGAAAAAGATAATGCATTAATAAAAGCTACAGAAGAATTTTTAAAAGTTGACAAAAAGGAACATTATCCTTTGTACAGAAATCCTGAAAATATTAAATTTGTTTTAGATGCAATGTTTAAATCCACAAATGAAATATACGGAACATCTTACTCCTCAAGGATTGACGATCTAAAATATCAGTTTGCTGGCAAAACCGGAACCTCCCAGGTAAAAAGAATTACAGAAGAGGAAAGGGAATTAGATTTAGATATTTCACAAATTCCCTATAAAAACAGAGATCATGCTTGGTTTATTGCATTTGGTCCATATAAAAATCCAAGATATGCAATGAGCGTATTGGTTGAGCATGGAGGTTCTGGAAGCAAGGCAGCTGCTCCAATAGCTCAAAAACTTATGAGAGCTGTAGTAGATAGACATGAGGAGCGAACAAAAAGAAATATTATGGTTTAAAAATGTACAGTAATTTTTCATTTACTAATCAACAAACTTTTTTTCAAAAGCTAAGATCAATAGACTATTTGTTGTTAATTTGTATATTATTAGTAGGTTCTATTAGTTGTTTTGCAATGTATTCAACTGACGGAGGAGAAGTCCTTTATCATACTAAAAATCATGCAATTAGATTTGCTTTATTTTTTACACTGATGTTAGTCATTTCTTTTATCAACATTAAGACGTGGTTTTCTTTATCTTACTTATTTTATGGAGTGACCTTAATATTATTATTGTGGGCATCTTTATATGGAATTACAGCTTCCGGCTCTCAAAGATGGATCAATTTATACTTTATAAATCTTCAACCTTCTGAATTAATGAAAATTGCAATTATAGTTTGTTTTGCAAAATATTATCACCGGGCACAAATTCATAGTATAAATAAATTCACAAATATTTTCGTGCCGATGGTAATATTAATTATCCCAATTTTTCTCGTAATTACTCAACCAGATCTTGGAACGTCAATTCTAATTGCTTTAAGTGGAATTATGGTGTTATGGCTTGCTGGAATCAATGTTAAATATTTTGTTATTGCATCTATAACTTTTATTGTTTCCGCACCATTTATTATATCGTTTTTAAAACCATACCAAAAGTTAAGAATATTGAGTTTTTTTAATCCTGACAGGGACCCTTTAGGTGCAGGATATCAAATAATACAGTCCAAAATTGCTGTTGGTTCAGGAGGATTATATGGCAAGGGTTTTTTAAAAGGTACTCAAGGTTATCTAGAATTTTTACCAGAAAAGCATACAGACTTTATATTTACCTTATATTCAGAAGAGTTTGGTTTTTTAGGCTCGTTACTATTATTAATTCTTTATGCCATAATCATCTTCAGAATAATTAATATTGGGATGATATCTAGAAGTTATTTTAGTAAATTATTTTGCTATGGTTTTGCTTCGTCAATATTTATTTATATAGCTGTAAATATGAGTATGGTTTTAGGTTTATTACCAATAGTAGGATCCCCTTTACCAATTATGTCATATGGAGGATCGTCTATGTTAGCAACAATGATCGGTTTTGGAATCGTTATGAGTTCGAAGATTTATAATAATCAAATAATATCTTAAATTTTTTTTTAAATTGATAGTGTAATTATAATGATTCAACTACTAAAATTGTTAAATCATCTTTCTGTATATTGCCTGCATTTAAAATATCATCAATCATTATTTTTAATCTTTCATTAATATTATTTGATTGAAATTTTTTTATATAATCTTTAAATCCCTCAGATCCAAGCATATTACCTTTTGGACTTTTAATTTCTGTTATACCATCAGTAAACACATACATAGAGCTTTTATCAAATGATAATATACTTTCATTGTACTTTGTCTTTGCCATAATTCCTAATGGTGGACCTGCGTCATCAAATGTAGAAAAGTTACCATCCTGATTTAAAATTAGTGGGGGTTCGTGACCTGCGCTGGACATTTTTAATTCTTTTTTATTACTGTCGTAAATTCCAATTAGCATTGTAACGAACATACCTCTCGATATAGTCTCATAAATTTCGTTATTTAAAATCATTAATAGCTCAGAAGTTGAATATATAGTTTTACTTAAACATCTATAAAGACTTGAAGCTTTAGACATTAAAAGTGACGACTTAATACCCTTGCCTGATACATCAGCAACACCAAAACCATATATTCCATCCCCAAGATCACTAAAGTTATAAAAATCTCCCGAGACTACTTTTGCAGGTATATTTATTCCAGCTATTGGAAAATTATCTTTTTTATTTTTAGAAAGTAAAGATCTTTGTATTTCTCCAACAATTTCGACTTCTTTTTGAATTTTATTCTTTTCTATCATTTCCTTAGCCATTTTAGCATTTCTAATGGCTAGTGCTGCAGGAGCCGAAAGAGTTTCCAATAACTTTCTATCATCTTCAACAAATAATTTGTCATTTGTTTTTTTATTTAAACAATGAATAACTCCTAAGCACTCATTTGCTGCAATTAATGGAGAGCATAAAACCGAATAAGTCGTAAAATTTGTTTTATTATCTAAGTCAAAATAAAACTCAGCAATTTCTCTTACATCTTTTCTTACATTACCAACCCTAATACATTTTCTTTGTTCAACTGCTTTTCCCATAACCCCATCTTTTAAATCTAATTCATATTCATCTAAGTAATTTTGGTGCAGGGAGGCAATACATTCAAATTTCTTTCTCTTTTCGTTAATTAAAAATATGTTAGCAGCTTGCGCATTAATTCTTTTAATTATAACCTGAAGTGCTGTTTGAAGTGTATCATTTAAATCTAGAGATATAGCAAACTCTTGATTCATTTTGGTGATAATCTCAAGGTCTACGTTTAGTTGAGAATTTTTTTCTGTTTCCTCTTTTTTTGATTTTCCTAATTTAAAAAACATATATTTAATCTGGTAATTTAAACAATATTTGGTAAATTTTACAATAATGGAATTAATTATTTATACGCCTAATCTTTATATACATCTTCATGATGCAGCTTTAATGGTCCAATATATAGTTGAGGGATTTATTCATATCACTTCGAATATAAAACTATAAAAAAATTGTGGACATTTTATTTGTCATCCTTTTAGGCGGGCTTTTTGGAAGTTTCGCTAATGTTTGCATCTATCGTATACCAATAGAACAAAATGTAGTTTATGGTAGATCTTTTTGCCCAGAATGTAAAAAAAAAATTGCATGGTTTGATAATATCCCGATAATTTCTTTTATTATTTTAAAAGCAAAATGCAGAAACTGTGAATTTAAAATTTCATTGAATTATTTTATTGTAGAAAGTTTAAGTATTTTATTCTTTTGTTTAATTTTTATTTTGTTCGGCATTTCACTAACTACTTTGCTATTGTGGTTATTATACTTATCTTTTGTTATAATATTCTTTATAGACTTAAAACATTTTATTATCCCAAATGAAATAACCTTTCCTTTAATGGTATTAGGATTTGTAAAATCCTTTGATCCAAATATAAATAGTATATTTCCAAATTATTTAAATTCTTTAATTGGAGGTTTAATAGGCTACCTAATCATTTATCTAATTATTTTTTTTTATAAATATGTAAGAAAAAAAGAAGGTATGGGGTTAGGGGATGCAAAATTGTTTGCTGTAATTGGTATTTGGTTCGGGTGGATATCAATACCATTTGTTATTTTTTTATCTTCAATTATTGCTTTAATTTCAATATCACCAAATCTAATTAAAAAATCAAAAAATTTATCCTCGGAAATACCTTTTGGACCCTATATAATAATTGCAACTTTAGTATTTGTAATTTTTAAAAATGATTTATTAAACTTAGTTTTATAAATCATGATTAAAATTAAAAATGTTATTGTTTTTATAATAATATTTTCAGTCCTAAATTGCAGTAAAGAAGATAAAAAAATTAAAATTAATTCAATTTTGTTATTTGGTGATAGTTTGATGAGTGGTTATGGACTGCTAGAGGAAGAACATTTATCTAAAATTCTAGAAAAGGACTTAAAATTGGATGGGTATTCTATTAATGTTTTAAACGAAAGTATTTCTGGCGATACAACATTTGATGGGTTAAATAGGGTAGAAAGTATTTTTTTAGATAAAAATTATGACTTAGTCATAATTGGTCTAGGCGCTAATGATATGTTGAAAGGAATTAATCCAAAAGTTACCAAAAAAAACTTAGAAAAAATAATAGAAATAATTCTCAAGAAAAATACGAAAATTCTTTTAACTGGTATGGTTGCATCACCTGCACGTGGATTAGAATATAAAAAAAAATTTGATCAAATTTTTCCAGATTTAAAAAATAAATATGATTTGAATTTTATGCCATTTTTATTAAAAGGCGTTGCATTAAGACCAAAATATAACCAATCGGATCTTATCCATCCTAATACTCAGGGAATACAATTAATATCAAATAATCTTAAAGAAATAATAATAGATCTGATGTAAAATATAAAAAGAATGGATAAGTTTCTTTTTTTTAACGTCTGTGTATCTGGATTGAATTTATTTATTATTGTCTACGCATATTCATATAATTTTTTTCCTAAAAAGTGGAGAAACAAAGTTAAACAGGGAACCGTAATTGGACTTGCTTTAATATTTATCTCAATGATTACAATGTTTTCTTGGATAATATATTTTTACTATTTGATATTTGAGCCTATAATTCAATTAAATTTTATGGCTTAGAATATTAAAAATTGCCTTCACGCCAAGAACTACGGTAATAAGTAATATCCTCTGTTTTATCTCCTGCTACAACTAAATCTTTGATATCCCCAGCGGACTTTCCAGCTATGTTTGCAAATATCTTGTTTCCAAAAATAATTATTCTAGATAGAACACCTTCACCCACGTATGCACATTCTCTATTTAGTGCTGTAGCATCATCATTAATTTTTAGTTCACCCGACTCGTTATATCCACACTCATCATCTACTTTACAAATATAGGCGGCTCCCACCGGACATTTATTTAAAGTTGCTAATACATTTGGATCTATTGGTTCATATACTGGAAATAGAACATGTCCATTTCCTGCTGTAGGTGTTGCAGTTACTTTTTGATCTCTTAATAATGGAATATACCAACCATTATTATTCGATGGATTTGAAGACTCTGCTGGGCATCCGGTAGTAGTTCCTGTAGGTATCTTGGAACAATCATCTAAATCTTTAATCTGAGATACTGCTACATCTTTATAAAAAGGATAATCTTTATCTCTAAATCCAATCATATAATTTTCAATCTTCAAAATATCTTGTGGAGGTAAATTTTGTGGATTAGATGGTGGCGTAGATGTTTCTGTAATTCTTTCATAGTCACCAGTACCTGTAAATAACCATAAATTTTTTGTTGTAGACCCAATTGTGGCGTCCATCCCGTGATACATATATTGACCGTTTTTAGTATCACTACCTAGCTCAAAAATTCTTGTATTGTCTAGCATTTCTGTACCTGACTGATTAGTTAAATTAATTTTCGTGATTTTTCCTTCTAGATCATTTACATATACTAAACCTCCGCTAAAACTCGCAGATGGTTCTACATCTGCTGTAACAACAACAGGAGTTCCAGTAACGGAGTTAATAATATCGTAGGCTATGTCATCTGGTTTAGTGTCCTCAATTAGAATAATCCCTTTTTCATCATCTTTACCCTCATAAAGTCTACCATACATTTCTGTTCCAGTGGAAGGATCTTTAAAGGTGTCTTGTAGGTTAATTACAAATACCGCGGACCCAACGTTAGTTGCTCTTCCGCCATACCCAGCCCCCATAACAGCGACATAGTTATCATCTAAAGTATTATTATCATTGCTTGCTTTATCAGGTACTCTTAATATTCTAGGAGATGACCACGTTTCACCAAGCTCTTTATAATCAAACTCAGGAGGTAAATTAGTATTTAAAGATGCAAGTTTTGCTCTTAATATTTCTACTCTTATATTATCTTGTGTAGGTGTTTGGGCAGAGTCACTACCTTGATAAAAAAATGATTGATCAAATTTGAAAGTAGATGCCCCAGTGTTAGCATCAACTGTGATCGTAGTGCTTGATGTTTTATCAATATCATTTACAAATATTTTTACATCTCCGGCTACAATATTAGAAACTGGGAATGTCCAAGTATCAGACTCATAGCATGATGTGCCTAATGTTAAATCACTTTCACACGCAGAGCTTATGGTGTTGTCAGCTTTATATTTATCTAAAACTTCTTGTGACTCTAGAAAATCATCGATTGTATAAAGATCGTCTATATATTCGTATTCTATAGTGTTATCACCATCATGATCCATATATAAAACTTTATTGGCAATTGCATCGTTATAAATGCTATACAAATGTAAAGGATTGTCAGGATCAGTTATATCTAGTACAGAAAATCCGTTTCCACCCCTGCCGAAAGGAACCATTAATATCGTATGCCATTTCTCAGTATTATCATAAGGTCCTTTAAAAAACATATCATGAACTACAGGTGACCCATCTACACCATAAATTGCATTCGAACCTCCTTTGCCTCTAAAAGTGCTTGGGTTATCTTCTATATTTAAAGCCGGATTTATAACTAATGGCATTTTGCCCATTACAAATGGAGGTATAAAAGCCCATTTTTCAATACCAAATTTAGCGTCAATGGCATGCAACATACCATCATTACCTCCAACATAAATTACTTCTTCTCTATTTTGGAGTGATCCTTTAAAACTTGAATAATTTTTAATAGTTCTAAAATATGATTCTTGAAATCTGCTTGTATAGTTCGTGAAAGCACTTGGTTTTCCCACCACTACCATTTCAGAGTGGTATATATCTCCTAAATATGCTTTTTCACCATCGTCATTAACTCTCGAACTGTTTAGTTTGCATTCTCCAAGGAAATCAAAATAATCTTCTCCTCGTAAAAAACTTATCAAGCCTTTAACATCATCCTCTGTACCAGTTTCTACAGATGAAGCACTATCTCCACCTCTAGAACATCTATCATTTGATGCTCCACCTACAGCGCTTTTTGTATGATAATCTTTTATTATATTGCCTAGTCTTAAAAATTCAGGCTCTATGAAATCTGAGTTAGCTTCTATTATATTGTTATAATCAGTTTTATAATCTAGTCCTGGTATAACACTCCATATTTTTCTTTTGTCTGGAGTTGGAGCTTTAAGTCTAGCATTCCAATCAGGTGTTGTTGATGGAAGTAAAGTATTTGCATCTATCTTTTTCTTAATTAGATCTCCTTCCCAATCTCTTTTATCTCTGAATTTAAATTGTGCTTGATAAAGTGCACCCCCTTCATTAACTGTTGCTGTAATAGCTGGTGCTGTAAAAGAGAGATTATCAGAAATGATTGATCTTAATCTTGATATAAGTTCGGCCTTCAATACATCTGGATTACTTGCTCTAATAGCTCTATTAAGATTAGTTCCGCCTGCTGCAGCAATCCTATCAAGTTGTGCTAATCCATTTGCAGATAGACCTCCTCCGTAGGCAACAGCAAAAGTCTTTACTTCGGCTCTACTACCCAACATTTGAATAACTATATTTCTTGCTCTATCTGTTGAAAACATGTCTCCATCACCAATCACAATTACGTAATTACCTTGGCAATTATCAAATTTATGCGGAGAATGTATTGCATGACCGAAATATTCTTGGGCAATTGTTGCCCACGCCTCAGCATCAGTACCTCCTCCAGGTCTAACCTGCCTCACATAACTTCTAATATTCCTTGCTCCTCTTGTATCAACTTTGATTTTTAAACAGTTTTGACCATCACAAGGTACTGCTTTATGACCATCATTATTTGTATCCGCGTCATCCCAATTTGTGAAACCATAAGTAGCAGTAGGATTTAATACTACGCAATGCCAACCCCTTCTTACAAACCAAGCATTAGTCGTTATCCAACCAGGGTTGAGGTGTGCCATTGGTCGGCCAGTGGTTATCTGTCTACATGGAAAAGATCTTTGACCTCCTCTACTAAATCTTCTCGGTGAAATCCAGATCTGACTATTTTTTGCGGACCAATATGCAAAACCTATATTAACTGATGCAGTTATACTACTATCATTTACGATTGCTAGAATTGCTTCTTGGGCACCTCTCATTCTAGTAAGACTTCTTGAAGTTCCAGAATGATCATCTGGATCTAAATCAAGATTAAAGGTATGTATTACGCCATTTCCCTGGTCACTTATATATAGCAAACTATTTGCTATTTTCGCGTTTGCAGGACCTCTAAACCTAACTTGGCTTTTTGTTGTAGGGTTATAATTATTATTTATAGTACCTGATCTACCAACACTAGTGTTAACGCTTAATGATGTACCTGATATTTCTAACTTAAAAACTTTATTTTTTGTATAACTAGTAACATAAAACAAATTATCATTAGAAGGATGAGTCGCAACGCCACCTGGATAATTTGCAAGGTCTCTATTATTTAAGGTATAAGTTGCGGATGCATTACCAGTCCAATTTGATAAATCAAATTTAAAAAGCTCAAAAGTATTTTGATTTGTGTTTGGTTTTTGTCTGACAACAATTAAATTTCCTGAAGAGTCTATATCGAAGTGGGTTCTTACTCTAACAACACTATCAGTATTCATGTTTTGCAGGATTGTTCTAAAAGTACCTGCACCAGCTAAATTTGAAATTGAACCAGAGCCTATGTCATAAACATCGATTCTATCTATATTCCTACTAATTATATAAATTTTATTATCATATAAAATTAATTCAGAGTCCTTGGATCCTGAATATCCGGTTCTTATTGTACGGCACGCGAAATTATTTGCATAATCGATAGAAAAAAATTGTCCTCTACTTGTAATTCCATAAGCTACATTATTATTAACAGTAAGATTATAAATATTTGCTGTATGACAAGGTCGATTTCTTCTACCTTGCCTATAAGACATTCTACTACCACCAACTTGTATTTGTGAAATAGCGTTATTGGGATGATTAAGTCTTTTCAAATGCTGCGCGTTAAAAAAAATAACATCACCTGTTCCTAAAGGATGCATAGATCTTACTCCACCTAGCGTAGCACCAACTGAAGTATTAACTATCATGCTCCCAGACTTATCCAACATAATTAAAACGTTTGAAGGTATGTCAGCTTCACCAGACCCTGGTGGCAAAGCCTTTGGATATGATGATGTAATTAAAAAAATTAAACTTAAAAAACTGTATATTATAATTTTAATTTTTTTCATTATTGATTTTGCCCGTCGTCTTCTATTATTATTTCTTGTGACATTCTATAATCAAATAATAATGTTTCATATTTTTTATTTGTAATTAGTATTTCTTCTTCATATATTTCTAAGCCTATATCTCTTTTGTAAGATACAATTTCATTATTTTTGTTCCATATATGATAATCATTGAAGAAGTTTTTATTACTTCCTGTATCAAAGTTACCATAAGTTTTGATAGCGTAATTCATTATTGATAAATTTTTAGTTACCTCATTTCCTGTATCTAAGTTGTTTGCAACAATTTGAATTGAGGCTAATTCATCATCTAAAAAACTGTATACAACTGCAGCATCTTCAATTCTGTCATTTGGACATTCATCCTCTGCAGATGAAAATATTATACCCAAATTTGTTTCGCCCTCGTAATATATTTCGCCATATTCTTCCAACATCTGTTGTGTAAATTTACCACCAATTTCTGTCATAAAACTACACTTTGCTAAAGCTAAGCTAAAACCACTAAAAGATTTTAGTATTATGATGTAGAATAATATTTTAATAAAAATATTTTTCATAACTCAATTATAAATAAACATAAAAAAATAAAAAGACTAATCTTCTGGTAAAATTATTGTGCTAATCAAAGGCACAATAAGTCCTCCATCTTCTTCATTAAAACCGCATGCGTGAACTGTATATTCGTAGCCAAGTTTTGCACTACCGGCTCCAAGACTTCCTGAGGACTGGCTAACACTATTTCCTGTCACGACATATCTTACTTTATCTTCTGCCCTAGTTACAAAGTACACAAAATGATAGTTTTCGAGAAGTCTTTTTTCCCTTGTTTTATCATCACCACTTACGCCAGATTTATCTAGAATTTTATCACCGTCAATATGATCATAAAATTTTTTTTTATATTTTACTGGTATATCTGGATCTTTAGACGGATCATTTTTTTTAAGTATGGCAAATCTAAATTTTGATTTTTCTATATCAACAAAGCTTTCAAAACACTCACTTATATCTGGCAATCTTTCTCCTGTAACAGGGTTGTTGGCGTTTGTGGTTACTAAATCACCAACAGTAGATTCATTTGACTCAGGAAATAAATTTAAATGTTCCCCATTGGCTCTTGTGTTTGTGCTGGTATTATAAGGGCCTTTGTAAGTATTAATTACATATTTTTCACCCTCTAATAGTCCCGACTCAGCTACATAAAAAGTTTGTTGATAATCGGCACTAGCATTGTTTGCTTTATGATCACCAGACGAAATTACTATTAATGCACCACCTACAAGTGACATTGCAAGAAGAAGTATGATTGAGAGAACTAATGCAAAACCTTGATTATTTTTTAAATCTTTTTTAATCATAAGATGTTTCTCGTATTAGTACTAACAGTAATTATCTCTCTCAAATGTCCGTCAGAAGTAACATTTATTGTTCTATCTTTTTTAATAGTAATTTTTGATCTATTAGCCTTTTTGAATAGTTCATTAGTTGATTTGACTACCAACGAAGTTTCTACAGTTCTAAGATTCTTTATATTTGAACTATCCACAGTGCTTAAAACATTTCCATTGATGTCGTAGGCAACAAATACCATATCTTGAATATAGTCTTGTATTTCTTCAAAATTATATGATCCTTCTGCTACATCTACTGCCCATTCTTGACTTACGTTATCCCAATGCTGAACTTGCTTCATTATTGTAAAACCACTTTCAGCATTGTACTGACTACATTTGTAACTTATTAAAAATCTTTTATATTTGTGTGGCGCTATTATACCAAGATCTGGGTTGTCTGCTTCATTTGTTAACTCTCTTGAATCATACATTATTTTAATAGAGTCACATGTATCTGTAGTTTGATTGGTAAAACCACTCCCTCCAGTTATCTGAATTGATAAAACATTTTCAGTGCCTGTTAAAGGTGACTTCAGATATTTGTAGCCTGCCATTCTAATATCTCTAGATATAAAACCAACTATATCTCTACTTGATTGACTAATTTTTGCTCGATTGGTAACTTGTTTATGAGATTTGTTTACCATTGTATATGTAGAGAACATAGCCAGCATCATTATTGAAGTTATTGTGACAGCAATTAGAACCTCAATCAAAGTCATACCTGAACTTTTATTTATTCTAATTTTCATTTTGCTTGAAAGTATAATACATGAGGGACTGATCTTCCTGGCATTTGCATTTCAATTCTTCCAACATAAATACCCTCAAATTCTGTTGTCCGACTTATGTCGGATGACTCACAATTACTTGCTGCAGGATTGCAAATTTTAAATACATTTAATTTTTTTTTTTGGTCGTCAGTACATTTTAAAAATTCTTTAGATAATCTACTTCTCCAAAAATCTAATCTATTATCAAAGGCGTTATTTTTGTCTGGCAAATTAATAACAGTGTCTCTACAACCAGAGGAAAACCATTGATTTTTTGATCTCATTATATCTATCATTTTTTCATTACTTTTTTCTGAGTTTTTATATGCAATTAGGTCCTCAGTAAGCATATCAGTTAAATAATTAACTTTCGTCCTTTCAGTGGATATATCAGATGATCTCATTGAATATTGTATCATTTGCATAACAGCAATAAACCCTATACCTACAATTACAGCAGCAACTAAAGCCTCCATAATCGTCATTCCTAAATTTTTAAGTTTATCCCTTTTTATACTTGTTTCCATACTCCGCCTGTTCCTAACCTAAATAGCTTCACTATACCAAATCTTGAAAATTTAATAATAAATTTTGCACCCCTCTTATCTGCAAGTTCAGTAAGTGGAGGATTACCTAAATTTTGCGAACATTGAATTTTTTTATCGCAAATAGTTAAATAATTATAAGTTTCTTCAAGACTATCAATCTTTATTTTTTCTGTATTATTTAATTTATTATTAAAATATTTCCCACTTTTAGAAAAACAAACAGAATTAAAACCAGACACAGGTGATACAGATATCTCAGAAGAATTTCTATCTTTAATGAATTCATATTCTGAAATAACTGTTGAATTTTCAAACTCGCCATCTATACACTCTAAATCTGCAGCTTTAACTTTTTTTCCAAATTCAGATAGATTAATACCTATAAGTGAAACTTTACTTTGACTAAATTCTATTCTTACATATGGAAATTTACCTCTATTTATTTGAGTTGATGCTTTAATAAAAATTGTTTTTATGCCTTCTGCATCAGCTAATGATCTTTTTGAACTTGAAGACTTTGAGAATATACCTTTTTCTGAGTCTGCAAACTGATAGAAACCTATCCCACTAATAATACCAATTATTGCTAAAGTTACTATTACCTCTAAAAGGGTAACACCTTTAATGTTCTGATTTTCCTGCTGCTGCATCTATTTTTCCTGAGGCGACTAACTCTTGAATAGATTTATCCATTGTAATCATTCCCTCTCGAACTGCAGTTTGCATAACACTCGGAATCTGATGTATCTTTGCCTCTCTTATTAAATTTTGAACTGGTGGAGTACATTTCATAACTTCGAATGCTCCACATCTACCTTGACCATCTTTAGTTTTAAAAAGTCTTTGAGTGACTACCATTTTTAAAGATGTAGAAATTTGAGCTCTTATTTGCTCCTGTTGATCTGGTGGGAATACATCTATAATTCTATTGATGGTGCTAGGAGCTCCACTAGTGTGTAGTGTGCCAAACACCAAGTGACCAGTTTCGGCAGCTGTTAAAGCTAGACTTACAGTTTCTAAATCTCTCATCTCACCAACTAAGATCACATCTGGATCTTCCCTTAAAGCTGCTTTTAAAGCAGATGCAAAAGAATGAGTTTGTTTTCCCACTTCTCTATGTGATACTATACTCTTCATATCTTGATGAATAAATTCAACAGGATCTTCAACGGTAATAATATTTGCTGTACGTGTTTTATTTATCTCATTAACAATTGCTGCAAGTGTTGTAGATTTTCCTGAGCCAGTAGGACCAGTGACTAAAACTAATCCTTTATGCATATCTATTATATCATATAAAACTGCAGGCAAACTAAATTGTTCCATGTCGGGTATTTTACTTTCAACTCTTCTACAGACGCATGCTGGTCCTGCTATGGTTTTATAAAAATTTGCTCTAAATCTTAAACCTCCTAAAGTTACAGCTGTATCAAGTTCGTGAGTATCCTCGAATTTTTTTAGTTCTATTTCATTACAGTTCATTGAAAGTAAATCTTTGAGGTCCTGTTCTTTAACAACTACTTCCTGAACTTTTATTATCTCACCAGTTTGTCTGTATGCGAGTGGTGATCCAGCACGAATATGAAAATCGGATATTTTTTTGTTATTCTTTGCTAACTCTTCTAATTTATCAAACATTTTGTAAAATTATACTCCAACAACCTTACTTTTCTATCATAAAAGCTCTGTTTTTTAATTTTTCGAGTAACATTAAATTCGTGTATTAGTTGATTTTATTGAAAAATAGATTATTTTCACAATTTAATGGATAACCCGTTCAAAAGCTTAATAGATAAATTTAAGAAAAAAGGTGAAAGTGCTCAAATTACACCTAGCGGTCAAAAAAAAAAAGAAAATTTCTTAACAAAGTTTATAAAAGAAAGACTTGGTAAATCCTCTGCTGCCAAAGGGGAGGATGTCGTTGGTTTAGACATAGCCACTAATGAAATAAGGTTAGCTCAAATAACTAGTAATAAGTCAAATCAATGGGTCTTAGAAAAATTTTATATTCATAAATTTGATACTATACCAGAAGGATCAACAGTTTTAGAAAATCAAGACAAAGTTGCTGAAGAATTAAAAATAGCTCTTCAAAAATCGAAAATTAATACAACGAACGCTGCAATAGCCATTCCTGTAACCAGTGCAATTATAAGAGTGGTCACAAGTCCGTTAATGACTGATGAGGAATTAAACAATGCAGTTAAAACAGATTCGTTATGGGAAAATTTAGTGCAGCTTACAGATAATTTAGAAGATTATTCAATTTTTCATCAAGTAATTAATAGAAATACAAAAGAAAATACTATGGACATTTTATTTGTCGCTTCAAAACTTGCTGATATTAATAGTTACACTGATATTATTAACAAAAGTGGACTTAATGCAGTTATCATAGATGTTAAATGTTTTGCAATAAAATCAGCAGTTGATCAAATTAATCAGATTTCTGGTACAATTGAAGATTCAAATTTAACAGCTGTACTAGAATTTGGATTAGATGAAAATTATGTGATGATTTTATATGAAAATAATCCAATCATAACAGATATATTTATAAGAGGACAAGATAGAAAAACATTAATTGAATCTAACAACCAAGAGGAGATGGATGCGCTGGTTAGAAGATATATAACTCAAGTTAAGCAAGCTATTCAAGATTTTGAAACTAAATACGAAAAAAGAATTAGAAATTTAAGAGTAACTTCAAATTTACCTAACGTTGAAACATATTTAGGAAGTTTTAGAAAAAGTTTGGTTAATACCGGTTTTAATTTATTTAATCCTTTTGATGGAATTAGAATTCCAGCTCAAAACGAGGAAGAACTTAATTTAAGTAATAGATCTTTTTTGTCAACAGTGGTTGGATTGGCATTTAGAAAATTAGATGTATTTGGTTATTACAAATTTGTAACAGCTGTTAAAAATATTAACTTACTCCCGAATAGGGATACAATGATACAAAAGAAACGTACAAAAGCTTTTTCAGATTTTGCTTTTAAGGGTGCAATAGCTGCTGTTGGTATTATTTATGTTGTGCTATTTGGTTTTTCCTTTTGGCAAATTTCAAGTTTAAACAAACAGATAGCAGATTATAATGATGTAATAAATAAACACAAAACTACCGAAATTAATTTAAAAAAAATTAAAAATGAGCACGCTGCACTGAAAACATCAATGGATCTTAGCAAATCTTTAAAATCAAATAAGGTAGTTAACTTTAGAGTTTTGGCACAAATCGCTTCATCAGTGCCAAAAAGAGTAAGATTTACTAATTTAGATTATAATGGTTCAAATCTTGTTGTAATTAAAGGTATGGCATTTAGCGATCAAGATATTCTTAAATTAATAAATAATTTAAACCAAAAAAAATTAATTTCCCAAGCATCCCTAGCAAGCATGACGCTACCTAATAGTAATAACGCAGAAACTACCCTTAAAGGGTTTACAATAACTTGTGTATTGGAGAACGCATAATGGATCTAAAAAATATTACAATGGACGACTTAAAGGAAAAATTCCAATCTTTTGAGAAAAAAACACTTATTAAGTTTGGAATTGGAATTGGAGCAACTATCTTTTTCTTAATTATTTATTTTGCAGTAATTAGCCCGATGATTGATAACAGAAAAGTCACTTTAGCGGACAAAAATTTGAAACTTGAAGAAATTCAAAACTTTGAGACGCAGATTATATCATTTAGAAAAAATATAAAAAAACTTGAGCCAATAGTTAAAAAAAATTCAAGACTATTCCACTCCAAAGCAGAAGTCGAAGGATTATATGATGGTCTCAGTAAATTTGCTTCAGCTTATGGACTAGTAATTATAAAAATAGAAAAAAAAGAACCCAAACCTGTGATGAAAAGCGGAAAGGCAGAGCAAGACAAAAGCAAATTAAAACAAAATATGATTTCATACTATAAAATTCCAGTAAACTATGAAATTAAAGGTAATTTTCTTAATTTTATAAAATTTAAAAGAGCTGTTTCAAAGTCAAAAAAAATGTTAAACTTTGAAGAAGAGGAAATTTCTTTGCAAAAAGATTTAAATAATACAATTATAGCAAAGGGAGAATTAACAATAGTAGGATTACCGGATGAATTTTTTTAAAATTTTGTTAATTATATCTTTTCTAATTATTAGCAATATTACCTTTGCAGATAACCATGATACCCAAACTCAAGATGAGGAAGTGCCTCTAAATGATCCTTTTGCGGGTAACGAAGCTTCTTCTGAGCTTTCAGGTGTAAGCATGAGTATTGAAGATCAAGAAGATGAAATGAGTTTATTTAAATTTAAATTGGTTGGATTAATTTCTGGTAAGGAAAATAGTTATATTTCTTTGGTTGACACCAGTGGTGATGTCACAACTTTAACTATTGGACAGTATCTTGGAAAAATAAAATTAATTGACCTAAGACTTACTGAAGCAATTTTTGAGAAAGAAGATAAAACTTTTATGATAATTGATTTTAACAATTCTATTAGGGAGTCTAATGAGTACTAATTATTTTAAAGTATTCTTTATATTAGTTTTGATATCATTTTTGACTGGTTGTCAGACAATGAAGACAAAAATGCCAAATGATAAGCCTTTTAAACATAATGCCCCTTTAATTAAAGACGATATAAAAAAACAGGGTCAAGCAGAGATTGCAAAAACACTTGAAATGGGTCCTAAGCCATCAGACGGAAAAAAAATTATTGGGAAAAGAAAACAAATTTCATCTGAAGCGCAAAGAAATTATTTGTTAATACCTGAGAGTTATCCTCTACTTAAGCAAAGAGTTACTTTAAAATTTAAAAATTTAGATTTTAAAGAGACAATGCAACTTATGGGTAAAGTTGGAGAAATAAACGTTTTAGTAGGTGACGAAGTTGCAGGTGCAATTTCAGCTGAGTTAATAGATGTACCTTGGGATAAAGCATTTCAGGCACTTTTAGATATGAAAAATTTTGCATCAGATATTGATGTAAATTCCAATCTTATAAGAGTTCATTCTCCCCAAACACTTACAGCTCAAGAGACTTACAAATCAGATAGAGCACAAGCTGTAAAAAGAAAAGTAGAATTAGAAGATAGTGTTGAGCCTATAATTTCAGAAATTTTCAGACTTTATTACATTACTCCAGCTAGAGCTAAATCTACTCTTGAAGAATTGTTTACACAAAGAGCAGGAGATGCATCTTTCGCTTCTATTCAAATTACAGAGGAAACAACAACAAGATCAATTATCGTTAGAGGCAAAGAGAAGGACTTAGATATTGTTGACAAGTTAATAAGAGAGATTGATGTAAGAACTAAACAAGTGCTAATAGAAGCATTTATTGTTGAAGCAAATTCTGACTTTGAAAGGCAACTTGGAACAAGACTTGGGGGGTATTATTCTAGACAAGGTGAAGTTGTAGGAGGTATTCAGGGTGGTCCGGTAACCGGAGACGCTGCTGGGCAGACTACTCTTGGTGGTCCTTTAACTAGCATTACTAGTTTTCCAACTGCTGGAGGGGCAACAAGTGGTATTGGTGTTTTAAAACAAACTGGAAGTGGTATTTTAAAGGCAGAGATTACTGCGCTTGAAAAAATGGGATTAGGAAAAACTATATCTAATCCAAAAGTATTTACCTTAGACAATCAATCAGCAACGGTTACCCAAGGTGAAGAAATACCTTATGAGACAACCGTTGATGGAACAGCTACAACGGAATTTAAAGAAGCGGCCTTAAAATTAGAGGTAACACCTAGTATTATTGGCGATGGTAACGTATTATTAAGCATACAAGTTAACAATGATACACCTAATAGAGCAGCTGGAGCTGATGAACCACCAATAAATAAAATGGAGATAGCAACAAAATTATTAGTAGCAGATGGTGATATTGTTGTTATCGGCGGTATAAAAAAGAATGTGAGAGCAAAACAAAAAGAACAAACACCAGGACTTGGTAATGTTCCTGTAATTGGTAACTTATTTAAAGGGACAACTAATAATGATGAATTGGACGAACTTTTAGTGTTTATTGCTCCTAGGATATTATAATGATCGATATAAGTAGAGAGTCTGAGATAAATTTAATAAATATCTTGATTGATCAAGATATTATTTCGGGCAAAGATTTAGTAGACATTAAAAAAATTTCAACAGAACAGCAAAAATCTCAACTAGATGCAGTATTTGAACTAAAACTTACTGATGAAGATAAAATTTTAGATCTTTTAGTAAAAGAACAATCTCTTCAAACAGTTGACTTAGGTTCTTATGAAATCACTGAGGAGATAAAATCTGTGTTACCTTCAAATTATGTTAAAATGAATTTTATTGCGCCTTTTAAAGTTGAAGGTAAAACTTTACATATTGCAATATCTGATAGCTCAAAATTAAGTTTAATGCGAAACTTAAAAACAATTACAAAAAAAGATATTGAACTTCATGCAGCAAAAGTATCTCAAATATCGAATTTTATTCAGAAAATTTTAAAAGAAGGAGAGACAACTATTCAGTCAATTCAGCAAAAAAATAAAGAAAAGGAAAAGATACAAACATTCGATTATGATGTTGATGAAAATGCAGAGGTATTAGATGAAAAACCAGAAGAGGATATAGAAGCATTAGAAAACGAGTCTGAGGTTATAAAATTTAGTACAGCTGTAGTTGCTGAAGCGATTAAAGCTGGGGTATCTGATATTCATATTGAACCTTATAGATTTTCGTCAAGAGTAAGATATCGATTGGACGGTATGCTACAAGAGCAAGAGCATTTTGCTAAGTTTTTACATTCTAATTATGGCGCAGTTGTCACAAGATTTAAAATTATGGGAAAATTAGATATTGCCGAAAGAAGATTGCCCCAAGATGGTGCAATCCCATTTAAAATAGATGGTAAAGTAGTCGATCTCCGTCTTTCAATTTTGCCCACTGCAAACAATGAAAGAATAGTAATGAGGATTTTAAATAAAGATGCAGGCGATATTAGTTTAGAACAACTAAATTTTGATGAAACTGATCTCAAGAATTTAAGAAAAGCAATTCATGGAACACAGGGTTTAATACTTGTCACTGGACCAACAGGTTCAGGAAAAACAACTACCTTATATAGTATTTTAAAGGAAGTATCAAAACCTCACTTAAATATTTTAACAGCTGAAGATCCCGTAGAGTACGAATTAGACGGCGTATCTCAAGTACAAATTAAAGATGATATTGGTTTATCTTTTGGTGCTGCTCTTCGTTCATTTTTAAGACAAGACCCAGAAATAATTTTAGTAGGTGAAATGAGGGATAAAGAAACAGTTGATATAGGATTAAAAGCTGCTTTAACCGGTCACTTAGTATTTAGTACATTACACACAAATGATGCACCAAGTTCAATTACAAGATTACAAAATATGGGTACACCTGATTATTTAATTTCGGCAGCCTGTTCTTTAGTATTAGCACAAAGATTAGCGAGAAAAACTTGTTCAGACTGCAGGGAGCCGGATCCAGATGTAACTCCAAAAGTTTTAGAAGATTTTGGTTTCACGCCGGAACAAGCATCAAGAGCAAAAGTCCTAAGAGGAAAAGGTTGTCCAAAATGTAAAGACACCGGTTACAAAGGGCGAATGGGTATTTATGAAGTTCTGAGTGTTACAAAAGCTATTAAAGAAGCTATTTTAGCTAAAGCTACTACTCCAGAATTGAAGGCAATAGCTCAAAAAGAGGGCTTTAAAACTATGGGAGATATGGGTCGAGAAATGATTTTATCAGGAGATTTAAATTTTAGAGAGTTCGACCGTGTCTTGTCAATGGAGTAACCACTGATGTCTTCTGAAACGTATTCATACAAAGGTATTTCTGCAGGTAAATATGTAGAGGGTTCAATTGATGCTTTAAGTAGAGATGAGGCATCGTTTAAACTTAAAGAGCAAAAAATTATAATTACCAATTTAACTCGGACAAAAAAGAAGGCCGCTGAGAAAAAAAAAAGCAAAGGACAGGGCTCAAGTCTTTTTAAAAAAAAGATTAAACCAGCGGATATTGTTGTTTTTTCAAAACAATTCGCAACAATGGTAAAAGCAGGTTTGCCAATTTTAAATGTATTATCAATGTTACGAGATCAATTAGATCATCCAGAGTTAAAAATTATTGTAGAGGATATTAGAAAAAGTTTAGAAGGTGGAGTTACTTTATCAAAATGTTTCGAAAAATACCCTAAAATATTTGATAATATTTATGTTAACCTTATAAAGGCTGGTGAGGCTAGCGGTAAACTAGACGTATTTTTATTAAAGTTAGTAGAGTCATTAGAAAAAAGAGAGAAAGTTAAAAAAAAGATAAAAGGTGCTTTGATGTATCCTTCCATAATGTTTTTTGTTGCGATCACCGTAACATCATTTATGTTAATAAAAGTAGTTCCTATTTTTGCTGAAATGTATGAGGGAATGGGTGTTGCACTGCCAACACCAACTGCTGTGATTATGGGTGCAAGTGATTTTCTTAGAGGCACAGGCGGTAAATTATTATTTTTAATTTTGCTTGTAGGCTTTGGATCTTTTAAATATTTAACCGCTAAAGTACCTGCCATTAGATACAAATGGCACGGTATTGTTCTTAAAATGCCAGTTTTTGGTGAAATGATTTTAAAATCTTTAATTGCAAGAATTTCTTTAATAATGGGTAATTTAAGTGCAGCTGGAGTAAACCTTTTAGAGAGTATAGAAATTGCAAAACAAGTCAGCAATAACGATGTTGTAACTCAAGCATTAGAGAATGTAAAAAAAGGCGTTTTTTCTGGAGATACCTTAACGAAATTATTTTTAAAAGAACCAACTTTTCCACCGACGTTTAGTCAGTTAATATCTGTCGGTGAGCAAACTGGAAATTTAGATGAAATGTTTACATCCGTATCTAATTATTATGAGGAAGAATTTGATACAGCCGTAGATAATATGTCTAGTTTAATTGAGCCAATAATGATTGTTTTTATGGGAATAATGATTGGCGGTCTAATGATAGCTATGTATTCTCCGATATTTAATGTTGGATCAATTATTGGATAAATTTTTTGTTAATACTAAGTGATTAACCCATTTTTTTTGGTCTTTTTTAAAAACAACCTCGTCCATAATTTGTTTAATAAAAAAAGTTCCAAGACCACCTGGTTTCACATCGTCTATATTTCTATGTTGAATATTATTTTCCTCTACAGGTTTACCCTTATCAAAAAAACCAATCTCTAATTTTTCATTATTAACAGAAATTTTAATTTGCATTTTATCATTTGTATCTTCAACACCGGCGTAGGCATGTTTTACAATATTTTGAGCAGCTTCTGCTATAGCTAAAACCAATTCTTCTTTTAATTCATTATTTAAATTTATTTTTTCAAAAACATCTCTAGAGAAAATTCTAACATCTTTTAGACTACCGGAATTTACTAAAAAAACTTTTGATTCTGTTAAATTCATTACTCTAAATTTAATATCTGCTCCAACTTAGCCATCATTATTACTTTCAAAACTGATTTACTTATTTCTTTTAGTATGACTTTGGTACCAAGCTCCATAGCTTTTTGATGACTTTCTATTAACACCGAAATTCCGGATGAATCCATGTATTGAACATCTTTTAAATTTAAATGAACTTCCTTTTTTGCCTCTATGAGCGGCATGATTAATTCTTTGGCTTTCTCAGTGACATCCATATCGATTTCACCATCTAAATAAACGATTGCGATATTTCCCTCTTCTTTAACGTTATAAGCCATTTTTAATTTATTTATTAAATTTTAGCGAAAATCAACCCATTTTGTACTTAGAACGATATATTTACAATTGACTTTTAACCATTTAATCCTAATAATTGTGATTATTAATTTAATAATTAAATAAAGAGGAATTAATGAGAAATAATAAAGGTTTTACATTAATTGAGTTACTAGTTGTTGTTGCTATTATAGGAATTCTTGCTGCAGTAGGCGTTGTTGCTTATAATGGTTACACATCTTCAGCTCAAAAAAACGCTACAACAACATTACATAGTCAAACAGTCAAATATATTATGGCTGAACTTCAAAAGTGCAACTTAGAAGGTGATAGTGGAAAAGCTTTTGGATCAACAGCTTCTGCTGGAAATTGTGGAAGTTTAACTGGCTCTGGTGGAGCTTCGAACGCAGTCTCTGCTGCAGTAGGCAATTCTTCAGATAAAAATCCATATTCTAAAGGAGCAGGTTTAGTAGACAGCACAGCTGTTGTTAAAGGACAAGTAAGTTTAGCTGGATCAGGAAAAACCATCACTGTTAAGACGTGCATAGCAGACACATGTACTGACACCGGTAATACTTTAGAAGAAACTATTAATATAGAATAATTTTTAATTTTTTAATGGACACTAAAAAGCTCGGTTTCACTTTAATCGAGCTTTTAGTTGTTGTTGCAATCATCGGTATATTATCTGCAGTAGGAATTGTTGCTTACAATGGCTATGTCACTGGAGCTGAAAAAAAAACTTCTGAAAGTATTGTTCTTCAAATTTCGCTAGCGCAACAGGAATACTATTCTGAAAATGGAACATATTATGCAACAACATCAGGCTCATCATGCTCACCTTCAACGTCAACTAGTGCATTGATAGATACAAATTTGTTAAATTCTTCATTATTAAATGATACGGAATATTTAAATGTATGTTCATTTGCAAGTGGAGATACTTTTGGAGTAGTCGGTTTAACAGATAAAGGATGCCAAATTACTGCTAATTCCAATGCTTCAATAAGTAGAAGCGGTTGTTAAAAATAAATTTAAATTATGGAAAAAATTTTAAAATTTTTCGAGGAAATTAAAAATGCTAACCACTCGAAAAAACAAAAAATTTATTTAACTGTAAGTATTTCATGGATTATTTTGATAGGGTACCTTACCTGGTGGAATGGAATGAAAAGCTTAAGTCTTGATAAAAGCTTCAGGTGGGATGAATGGTTTTGGTTTGGTATCGTCCCTGCTGTAGCTCCATACATATTCCTTTTTATCTGGAGAGATAAAAATAACAATCAATAATTACAATAAAACAACAATTAATTTACAAAATAATTAATTGAAAAAAATCAATATTATAAATATCTTTCTTGTCTTATGTTTTATACATTTTTAAAATTAAAACTAATATTTGTCCTATTTTGTGTAATTTCAACATCAGTATTTTCATCAGAAAAAAATATTACCTATTTAGAGATTCTTGAAAAACCAAATGATTTAGATTTAAATTTAAGATATGCAAAACAACAAGGTGAGTTAGGTAATTTTAAACAAACAATATCAACTCTTGAGAGACTTATTATAGTATATCCAGATAATGTTGAAATTAAATTATATTTGCTATCTGTTTTAGTTCAAATCGACTCACCTGAAAAAGCGAAAACAATAATTGAAGAAATGAAATTAAGAAAAGACCTTGAGTCAGAAGATCTCGAAACTCTTCAAGAAATTGAGGGAGAATTAAAAGAAATAGAACCAAGCTTATGGACCTTAGCACTTGATATAGGTCTTTCTAGCGTTTGGTCAAATAATGTTAATAGTGTTTCAAGAACAAGACTTAAAATGTCATCCGATGAAAGAGAAGAGTTTGGATCTGCAAAACATGATAGAACAGGAAGTGGTAGTTTGGGTATTTCTGCATCTAGACCTGTTGGTGAACAATCTTCAATACTTATTAGTTTATCCCACTCTACCTCAGACCAATATCAAGAATTAGATGATGATTTTCAATCTTATGGATTAACATTAGGTTTAGATACCGTTTTAGGAAATCAAAATTTAAGTCCCTATTTAATAATTGGCAAAACAGATTACGTTGCAGACGCTGATAGTTTTTCTTTAATGTATGGTATAGGAGGATATTTTACAGTTGGAGAAAACCATTCTTTTAATTACGGATATTCTTTTACAGACTCTAAAGCAAACCATAATTCTATGGATAACACTGCTAATGACGACAATGCAATCGCACATGGAGCAACGTTAGGTTATGATTATATAATTAATAGTTTAATTTCTTCATCAATAGCTTTGGGCGTTTCAGATACTGATGCAAAGGCTGATGCTGGAAATGATGCTGAAACTTATGATTTTAGTTTTGGGTTAAATTTTGCTTTTCCGTGGGCTTTAATTTCAGTATCAAGTGCGCACAGCTTTAGTGATTACAAAAGACAGGATACTTCGATAGACTCGAATATAATTAGATCTGATTATTCAGATACTTTTAGTTT
This sequence comes from uncultured Pelagibacteraceae bacterium, assembly GCA_902571055.1. Lineage (GTDB taxonomy): Bacteria > Pseudomonadota > Alphaproteobacteria > Pelagibacterales > Pelagibacteraceae > Pelagibacter. The sequence continues at coordinate 30,862 of CACGAM010000002.1, forward strand.
TAGTATAACTAAAGCGGTTGGTGATGTATTTCCATTCTTAGATCCTAATAGAAGTTTGTTAATAAATTTGTATTATGAAAATATAAAATCAGAGTCTAATATTCTTAATTACGACTACGACTCAGAGTCTTATACATTGGGTATATCTAAATCTGTTAAGTTAAACTAAAAAATAGCCAATATAGAAAACTTCAATAAATACCACTTATTTTAGACCGTCATTTTAGGTTTTTTTTATAACTTTAGACTTTATTTATCTATTGATTTTGTTAGTTTTCCCTTATGAAAAAACTATTAACTACACTTTTTAGTTTAATATTTTTATTTAATGTTAATTCGTTTGCTAATGAAACATTAGATATAAAAAAACAATTAGTCGGAATAGTTGGAGCTATATCTGGTGTTGTTAAAACAGAAACAAGAGAATTAAAAACTGGAGATAAGATTTATCTAAATGAAACAATTATTTCTGGTGCAAACTCAGGTACACAAATTTTATTATTAGATCAGTCAACTTTTACAGTTGGAGAGGATTCTGAGGTTGTAATGGATACATTTATTTATGATCCAGAAACAAGTGACGGAAAAATAGTTGCAAGTGTTAAACAAGGAAGTTTAAAAGTTATATCTGGGTTAATTAGTAAAAAAAATCCAGAAAATCTGACTGTTGAGGTACCGGAAGGAACACTAGGTTCGAGGGGGACAGAATTTCAAACAATAGTATCTAAAGGAAAAACTGATACATTATTAATCGGTCCTGGAAAAAATAATTCTCTTGGCATGAGGCCTGGAGCAGTTTTGGTTGGAAACAAATTTGGATCAACACTTTTAAATAATCCATATAGCATGACATCAATGACGAAGGGTAAAGCACCTGGTCAGGCAAAGAAAATTACTAAAAATCAATTAAAAAAATTCAATAAGAAAATGAAGGCACTTAAAGTTGCCAAACTTGACGGTGCACCGAAAGAAAAGAAAAAAGCTTTAAAAAAAGAAATTAGAAAAGAATTAAAATCTTTAGGGTTCGAGAAAGAAGAAATTAAAAAAATTATTAAAACAAACATAAAAAAAGATAAAAAAAATAAAATGGCTTTAAAAGATAAGGCAGATAAAAAGAAAAAGAAAAAAGCTAAGGTAAAAGAAAATAAAAAAAGCGAAAAGAAAAAAGCTAAAGCTAAAAATAAGAAAAAAGGAGATAAGAAAAAAGCTAAAGCTAAAAACAAGAAAAAAGGAGATAAGAAAAAAGCTAAAGCTAAAAATAATAAGAAAAAACCAGCTAAGAAAAAAGCGGCTAACAAAAAAGCTAAGCCAAAAAAGAAAGCTAATAAACCAAAGAAAGCTAAACCAAAGAAAGCTAAACCAAAGAAAAAAGCTAAGCCAAAGAAGAAAGCTAAACCAAAGAAAAAAGCTAAGCCAAAAAAGAAAGCTAAACCCAAAAAGAAAAAGAAGCCTAAAAAGAAAAAGAAACCTAAAAAGAAAAAAAAGCCAAAAAAAAAGAACAACTAAAATAGTTATTCTTTAAGTTATTTACATTGTTTCATTTAAATATAAGGTTCTATTTGTGAAAACATTCGTTAAAAACAACACAAATTATATCGCATATTTAATTATTTTAATTTTATTAGTAAGCTTAAAAATTAATAACCCCGGCTTTGTAAAATCAATTTCTTATTTGAGCTTTGATTTGTATCAAAAAATTTTTACACTTAATAAAAACGATAGTGATGTAATCATAATTGATATCGACGAAAAAAGTTTAGGAAAATTTGGTCAATTTCCATGGAGCAGATCTGTATTTGCAAGTATTTTAGAAAATGTTAACAAAGACCAACCTAAAGCAGTAGGGTTCGATATTTTTTTTACTGAAAAAGACAAACAGTCTCCAGAAGAAATAATTAAATCATATAACTTAATACCTGCAGACATAACAGAATTACAAAAAATTAAAGGGCATGATGAAATATTTGGTGAGCAATTAAAAAAAACTAAATCTGTAACAGCTGTTTTGGGCAGTCCTGTTCCGTCACATTCTAATTATGATAGAAAAGCAAAAGCTAGATTTTTATCAAAAGGTGGAGATCCAAAAGAATTTACTTATTCATATTCTTATTCTATTGGCTCGCTTGAACAATTAGAAAATAATGTTAAAGGGTTAGGCTCAATTTCTTTTTTAGATCAAACAGACGGAATAATTAGATCATTACCGCTAATAGTAAAATTTAATAATGAAGTTTATCCAACAATGGGACTTGAAATGGTTAGGGTAGGAAATAATCAAAAAAATATTTATATTGAAATGAGTGATATCGGTGTAAATAGAATAAGCGCTAGACCATATAAGATATTGTCTGATCCGAACGGAATTATTTGGATTAGATATAAAAATCCAATTAAAAGTCAGTATATATCTGCAAGTTCTGTCTTTGAAGGTAAATTTCCTGATAATTTTTTCAAAGACAAGTATGTGCTTATTGGAGCATCTGCTCAAGGTTTGTTCGACTTAGTAAAGATACCTTTAGGATTAACTGTTCCTGGTGTTGAGGTTCATGCAAACGTTATTGAAAATATTATTGATCAATCTTTTTTAATCAGAAATCCAAATACATATGTATTTGAATTATTATTTGTATTTATTGTTTCTGTACTTACTTTTTTAATTTCCCAAAAAATTAAACCAAAATATAGTCTCTCTATTTTTTTTAGTAGTTTAATAATTGTTATTATAATTGGATTTAGTATGTTTTTATTCAGATCTGAACTGGTGGATATTAGCTATCCAATTTTCATGCTAACAATTACATTTTTAACCGGTTTGTATTTTAGATTCATAGAAGAAAATAAAATTGCACTTTCAAATTTACAAAAAGAGGCAAAATTATTAAAAGAAAGAGAATTAGCAGCCGGGGTTCAAAAAAGCTTATTTCCTGATATTTCCAAATTTGAAAACTTCATATTCGCAAAAAATGTTCCTGCAAGAGATGTATCAGGTGACTATTTTGATGTAGTAAGATCAACGCCTGAGGAATATTTTTTTACATTAGCTGATGTTTCAGGCAAAGGAGTAAAAGCTGGAATGTATATGGCTAAAGCATCCTCAATTTTTAGAACACTTACAAATTTAAAATTTCCTTTAGAAAAAATAGTTTATGGGGTGAACAATGAGTTAGTAGAGGCAAAATTTAAAGGAATGTTTGTTACAGCTGTATTTGGAAAACTTAACATAAAAACAGGAGAGCTAATTTTTATTAATGCTGGCCATGAGAGCATACTTTTGTTCGATGAAAATAAAAACTATGAATATATAAAATCTGATATGCCTCCAATTGGTATTATAAAATACTTTACTGAGACTATGGTAAAATCAAATACCATTAATTTAAAAGATAAAACATTTGTAGTTTATACAGACGGTGTAACTGAAGGTTACCTTAAAAATGGAGCTGAGCTAGGAGCTGAAGGTGTTCAAGATATAATAAATAAGATGACAGATATAACACCCAAAACTATAGTTGAAGGTATCGAAAAACAATTAAATTGGGGCGCTGAAAAATTAAGAGATGATATCACGTGTATGGCTATAAATATTAAAAATACTGAATTATTAAAGAAAAATAAATAACATTTCAAAGATACATAAAGAATGTAAGTTATATATAATTTATTTAAAAAAATTAAAAATTAAAACTGATATGAAAAAAATATTACTAGGTATATTTCTAAGTTTAATACTTATATCAGAACTTTTAGCAGTACCAAATTTTGTACAAAAAATTAGTTTAGAAGATGATACAGATGAATTAAGGGGAATTAATTTTAAACCAGATGGAACAATAATGTATGTAACAAGAAGAATTACTCCTGCAGCAAATAGTGATGCCGGTAGAAGGGGTTATATTAACCAATATAGTTTAAGTACTGCATTTGACATTAGTACTGCAACCTTAATATCAACTACACAATTAACAGAGCCAGGCGAAACCGATGCTACATTTTCATTTTTACCTCATGCGATTGAATTTAAACCTGATGGCACACGAATGTTCGTTGTAAGAAATACAGGTACACTAGTTTACCAGTATGACCTTTCAACAGCTTGGGATGTTTCAACAATCAGCTTTAGTACAAAATATGATGTTTCTGATGAGGATCAATTAAGAAGTTTAACTTTTAAGCCAGACGGTTCTAGAATGTATGTAACTGGAAATGAAAATGAAAAAATAAAAGAGTATTCTCTGTCAACGCCATGGGATGTAACAACATCAAATGTTACACATGTTAGAGATTCTGTAGCATTGACCTCGACTGATAATAATCCAAGAAACATTCAATTCAGTAATGAGGGTACAGAATTATACTATGCTGGTAATGGTAGTAACGATATGCACAAATTTACTCTAAGTACAGCTTGGGATGTTAGTACATTGTCGTCCTCTGCCACCACATTTGATTTAGGTGATAGAGTGGGAAATATGCGGGGTTTTATTTTTACATCCTCCTTTTCAAGACTTTATGTAACAAATGACGGTGGTAAAGCATCTTTTAATAAAGTATATGAATATGCTCTTTCTTGTGCAGCTACATTAAGTTGCGAAGATGCAAGTCAAGATCAAAATGTAGTTGCTTTAATAGAGTCTCAAGTAGAACTTTCAAAACGTGTTATTCAGCATAATACTTTACCAATTATGCGTCGTATAAAGTGGTTAAGACGTCATAAAAATTATGATGATTTAAATAATTTACAAGCGGAGATTAGTTTTTCAAATCAAAGATTGGCTAAATTAGTTGAAACAATTAAACCCAATATAAAACGAGAAAAAAGAGTAAATGATGATGAGTGGTTTAAATGGAATGAAGGAAGAATTGGAATTGGTACAACTAATGCAAAATCAGGTTCATTGTCGAGAAATATTCACACATCGGGATTTATCGTTGGTGCAGATAGAAGGAGAGGTGATGACATCATGCATGGTTATGCTTTTCAATTTGGAACTGAAAATATAGATATAATTCCTTCTCGATCTGGAATTTTCGCAAAAACATATAGTTTATCTATGTATGGAACAAGATTAATAGAGAATCATTTTTTTACCAATGCAATTTTAGGAATAAGCCATATTGATTTAGATACGGAGAGGGAGGAAAAAAATAATATTCTTGAAGGAAGCAGAAATGGAAATCAAATTTATGGTACCATTAATTTGGGTAAACGAATTAATACTGATAATTACAATTTTAGTCCAAATATCAAATTCGATTTGGGATATACAAGGCTTGATGAGTATGAAGAAGAAAACGAATTTGGAACAACAACAGATGTTTTATTATTTAAAAAACATGAAATAGTTACCGGTTTAGGAACTGTTAGTTTGCTCTTAGATAAAACCATTCAACATTATGAAGATAGAATAATTAATCATACAGGAAGATTTGAATACATTATTGATTTCAGTCCTACATCAGATGCTGACTTTTATTATCTAAATGATCCAAGCACTATGTTTTCAATTAACATTGACGAAGAGGCATATGAAAATTTTAGAATAGGCTATGGCTTTGATGTAACTTATGAAACAGGATGGTCTATAATTGCAAATTTTGAGAGATTTCATGCTATAAGTAGTGGATATATAAATGAAGTCTATTTGTCCGTAGGATATGTGCCAACAGAGGATATTAAATACGCTTTAGCGCTAGAAAATGAAAAGGCATCATTAAATTATAATAAACATATAAATGGTTTTGATATCAAATTGGGATCGAATTATAAGTTATTAAGTCAAATTCCAGAATATGAAGCCACAGTTGAATTGGTAAGCAAGTTTTAATACCAAATACTTTTCAATTTAATCCCTATTTTTTTATAATTTTTAAAAAATCAATCTAAAAAAAGTATATTTTGTCACCCTAAATTTTTTAATTAATTTTGTAATATAAATTATGTCTAACGTAAAAATTGGAATTATTGGTGCAGGAATTCAGGGTGTGTGCAACGCACTTTTCTTGCAGAAAAAAGGGTTTGATGTAACTCTTTTTGATAGAGACGAACCTGGTAATGCAGCTTCTTACGGTAATGCAGGTCATTTCTCACCATACGCCTCTGTTCCATTGAATAGACCTGATATTGTTACAGATGTTCCGTCAATGTTATTAAATTCGAGAGGACCTTTGGCTCTTAAGTGGAATTACGTTTACAAAATGCTTCCATGGTTTTTTAGTTTTTTAAAAAATTGCTCAAAAAATAAAATGATGCATACAGCAAAATACATGCACCAGATTTTAGATTTAGCACTCCCAGCTTTTGATGAACTCTTAGGAGAGGTTAATGTAGATGGTCTGATAGAAAATAATGGAATTTTATATGTTTGGAATGAACAAAATTTAAAAAGTAGAGAACTTGAAATAAAAATTAGAAATGATCTTGGTGTAAAACAGCAAGTTGTTAATAAAAAAGAAATACATGATCTAGAACCAAATTTAAAACCTTTTTATCATGGAGGAGTTTTCTATGATTATGCAAGACACGCGAGAAATCCGAAAAAAATATTAATAAAATTATTTGAAAATTTTACTTCTAAAGGTGGAAAATTTTTCAAACTTAATATTAATGATCTAAATTTTGATGAAAATAAACCAGTTATAAGATCTGAAAATCAAAGATTTATTTTTGATAAGTTGGTAATTGCGTGTGGTGCTTTTTCTAAGAGATTAACCGATAAATTACATGAAAAAATTCCACTAGATACTGAGAGGGGTTATCATATTCATTTTAAAGGATATGATCATTTAATTTCTAGACCTGTAGTTTACTCTAATAGAGGATTTGGAATGACACCTATGGAACAGGGTCTAAGAGTTGTTGGAACAGTTGAGTTTGGAGGTTTAGAAAATCCAGTTTCAAAAAGCAGAATTAAAAATTTAATCTTGAATGCATCTGAAATGCTAGACGGATTATCAGAACATAAAGATGAGTGGTTAGGTTTTAGACCATCTTTGCCAGATTTTCTTCCAATTATAGGTCCATCTAAAAATTATAATAATGTCTATTATTGTTTTGGACACCATCATTTAGGCTGGACTTTAGGAGCTATATCAGGAAAGATTATTTCTACTATGATAGCAGAGGAAAATACCAACTTAGATTTAAAACCTTATAGTTCTCTCAGATTTGCTTAATAATATTTAATTTAAAACTCATTTTAAACATATAGATTATATGATTAAATAATTAATATAACTATTGTAGGATTTGTAATGGAGAATTTAGACTTGGGATCAGTTAAATCTTTTGTTGATACATTGTGGGTCATAGATTGTGCAATTCTAGTTTTCATAATGCAAGCTGGCTTTATGTGTATGGAGACAGGTCTTTCAAGATATAAAAATAGTATAAACGTTGCATTGAAGAATGCAGCAGACTTTGGAGTAGCAGTTGTAATTTTTTGGATTTTTGGTTTTGGACTTATGTTCGGTGAAAGTTACAAAGGCATAATAGGAACAGATCTATTTTTCTTTAAAACAAATGTTGCAGAGTACATGACATACTTTGTATTCCAAGCAATGTTCGTAGCTACTGCAGCTACAATAATTTCAGGTGCTGTTGCTGAAAGAATGAAATTTAATGGTTATTTAATAATTACAATTCTAGCAACTGGAATAATATATCCAATAGTAGGTCATTGGGCTTGGTCTTCAAGTTATCTCAATAATATGGATCCAGTAAATCAATTGTTAACAGTTACTAATGAAATTAAAAGTACCGGTTGGCTAACTGATATAGGTTTTGTAGATTTTGCTGGCAGCACAATTGTACATTCTGTAGGAGGATGGATTGCTTTATCTGCAGTTTTAATTCTTGGACCTAGAATAGGAAAATATTCTGACTCTAACAAAGGAAAATTTACGGGATCTAGTTTTCCATTAGCTGTCCTTGGAACACTAATATTATGGTTTGGTTGGTTTGGTTTTAATGGTGGTAGCAACGGTGCAATGGATGAAACTGTGCCACTAATTTTAATAAATACTTTTTTAGCGGCTTCTTTTGGTTTATTAACTGGCTTATCAATTTCCTTCATATTATTTAAAAAACCTGAACCTTATTATATCATTCTAGGGCCTTTAGCAGGTCTTGTAGCAATTACTGCTGGATGTAATTCTATGACATCAGTTGTTTCAATATTTATCGGTATTGTTGGTGCAGTTATAGCAATTACAGTAAACGAAATTTTAAATAAATTTGAAATTGATGATGTTGTCGGTGCAGTTCCTGTGCATCTTGCAGCAGGAGTTTGGGGAACTTTAGCGGTAGGTTTTTTTAGTGATCTAGATATTTTAGGAACTGATTTAACAAGAATTGAGCAAATAAAAGCTCAATTTATAGGCGTAATTTCAATAGGATTTTTTTCGTTTGTAGGATCTTATGTAATTTTAAAAACATTAAACTACTTTTATCCTTTAAGAGTTAGCCCTCTACAAGAGGAACTAGGTTTAAATATTGCTGAGCATAACGCAACTTCAGTTGAACATGATTTAATTTCAATTTTAGATAAACAATCACAATCTGGAGATTTAACTATTAGAGGTCCTCAAGATCCATTCACTGCTGGGGGAGTTATAGGATTATATTATAATAAATTAATGAGTAAATTAGAATCTAGTGAAAGTGAAAAAGAAAAATGGAGGAATAGAATTTCAAATGAAATTCAGCTAGCTGTCAAAGTTCAAGAAAACTTTTTACCAAAAAGAAATTTAGAAAATTATCCAGTTTGTGGAATTAATCTTGCTGCGAGAGAAGTGTCCGGGGACTTTTTCAGTTTTTATCCACATAACGATGGTGTGTATTTTATTATTGCTGATGTAGCGGGTAAAGGAGTTCACGCAGGAATGGTTATGGCAAAAGCTTCGACCTTATTTGAGATAATGTCTAGAGACAAGGTTGATCCTGATGAAATGATTTATCATATGAATAATGACTTATTTCTAACAAAAACTGGTGGAATGTTTGTTACTGCTATCTTAGGTCATTATAACATAATTACTGATGAAATTAGTTGGGTAAATGGTGGTCATCAACCAGCTTTACTTAGAGATAAAAATGGAAAATTCGAGCATGTAGACAGTTCAGCTCCACCAATGGGAGTTATCCAACAGAAAAATAAATCATTATATAAAATTAATAGAACCAAATTAAATGGAAAAAGATTTTATGCATTTACTGATGGTCTATCAGAAAGTTTGGACTCAAAGGGTAATGAAATCGGAATAGAGGGGTCGATTAAAATTATTGAAAAAAATTTTAATGATGATTTGTCTAAACAATTATCTAATATTGCTAAGGATGTAGAAAAATCGTCTGGTAAAAATAAGTTAAGTGATGACTTAACTTTAATTGCCATTGGTAAATGAGCAAAACCAATTTAGCTTATATACTCTTGGTTTTAACTACAATATTTTGGTCTGGTAATTTTATAGTAGGTAAAGCAGCAACTATTTATGATATTCCGCCTTTTTCGCTTAATTTTTATAGATGGTTATTTGCTGGGATCATTTTACTTCCATTTACTTTCAAAGAAATTATTTTAAAAAAAAATTACATAAAAGAAAACATTGGATTGTTTATAATTTTAGGAATAACAAGCATTACAGTATTTAATTCAATAGTTTATTATTCACTTTATTTTACTCAAGTAATAACTGGAGTCTTGATGATTTCAACTATCCCTGTTTGGATAATATTAATTTCATCATTACTCAAAATTGAAAAAACTAATATTTACCAAATTTTAGGAATAATATTATCTCTAATAGGTGTTATAGCAATTGTTACAAAATCTGATTTAAAGGTTATAAAAGGTTTAGAGTTTAACAAAGGAGATTTATCTATAATTATTGCAATGTTTTCCTGGGCAATTTTTTCAACATTACTCAAAAAAAAAAAACTTAAAGTCTCTCAAATAACTTTACTACAAGTTGTTATTATTTTTGGATTAATGTTTTTAACTCCAATCTATATTATTGAGTTATTATTAGGAAATTATATTATATTAGAGAAACCATTCTTTTTAACATTAGCATATGTTGTAATATTTCCTGGGTTACTTTCATTTCTTTTTTGGATAAAAGGAATTTCAGTTATTGGTGCAAATAGATCTGGTATATTTCTACATTTAATGCCCATCTTTGGATCTGTACTCGCTATTATAATTTTTAATGAAAAAATGATGTTTTATCACCTAATAGGCGCAATTTTTATTATTTTTGGAATAAGAATATCTAATATAAAAAAAATTTAATTTATTTTTTTTAAGAAAATTTGTGAGTTGTTAACACATAAAATTTCTATAGAACTATTTTTTAATAGCTCGCTGACAAATTTATTAATTGCAATAGATGGAACGTTGTCAGGATTTTTATAAATATTACCGTAAAAGTAATCATCACATATAAGGATGCCATTCATATTTAGTATCTTCCAAGAGTTTTTTATATCTTTATAAACCTGATCTGCCTCATGAGATCCATCAATATATATAACATCAAATTTATCTTCTTGATTCAAAAAATAATTATCAGATGTTCCTTTAAAAGTTTCAACTATATTTGAAAATTCGTTTATATTTGTTTTAAAGTTATTAAAATTTTTATGTTGTTCTTCTTTAAAATTTTCATCCTCCCATATGTCAACGCATACAACTTTTTTTACTTTAAAATTATTAATAATAAATAGAGCACTATTTCCCTCTAATGATCCTATTTCTAAATATTTAAAATTTTCAGGTAAAGCTCCTATAAATTTTTTCCAATAGTATGCATTAATCGAAAAAAAGTCGGTAGTAATGTTCTTTGATTTTAAATATTCGACATGTAATTTTCGAAGATATTTTTTCTTTGATTTTTTAAAAGGGTGTTTCAACCTATCTAAAAAAAATGATAATATTACTCTGTAGTTTGATTTCTTGTTAATTAAGTATTTTAATCTATAATAAAAGTTAATTGAAAACATAATTTTTTTGTTTAAACTTTATTAAAATATATAGCAAAGTTTAAATATGAAAAAAAAATCTTTATTTTTTAGAATATCACAATCAAATATTTTATTAAGAAAATTATATTTTTTTTATAATATTTATATTAGAAATAGCAAGTATCTTAACAATAGTTCTCAATTTGGTGAGGACGAAATTATTTTGAACTTGTTTGAAAAAGATTATGTCGGATTTTATTTAGATATCGGGTGTTATCATCCAACAAAGCATAATAATACATATAAAATGTATAAAAGGGGTTGGACAGGTATTAATGTCGATTTAAATCCTTTTACTATTGAATTATTTAATTTTTTTAGGAAAAGAGACTTAAATATTAACGCAGCTATTTCAGATGATGAAAATTATAAAGAATTATATTTTCTTAATGAATTAAACACAGAAAATACAATCGATCAAAACCATATTGATTTTTTAAAAAAAAACCATAACGTTCAAGATCATGAAATCACAAAAAAAAACATAAAGTCAAAAACTTTTTCACAAATAATAAATGTAAATGATATTAAACGTATTGATTTTTTAAATTTAGACGTTGAAGGACATGAATTAAATATTTTAAAAACAATTGATTTTGAAAAACTATTTATTAATGTAATATGTATTGAAATGATTGAACATAACAATATATCAATTAAAAATAATTCAGAAATTAAAAATATATTAAAAAAAAATAATTATACATTAGTTGATAAAATTGACATAAACCATATATACAAAAAAAAATTTAATCATGAAAAATAAACATAATAAAAACTTATCCTCAGAGGAAAAAATTATATTATTTGAAGAAGGTACTGAAAGGGCTGGTTCAAGTGAATTAAATAATGAAAAAAGAGAAGGCAGTTATCACTGTGTCAATTGTGATGTAAAACTATTTAGCTCATCCACTAAATACGAAAGTGGATCTGGTTGGCCTTCCTTTTATGAGTCGCTTCCAGATGTATTTGAGACAAAAACAGATCACCATATTGGTTATGCTAGAACAGAATATCATTGTAAAAACTGTGGAGGACATCACGGGCATATTTTCGATGATGGGCCAAAACCTACCGGAAAAAGGTATTGTAATAATGGTATTTGTTTAATATTTAAACCCAAAATATGAATTTTTATCAAATTGACTCTAATCAATTTAACCAATAAATAGTTAGAATGTTTAGAGTATTTTTGCTTTTATTATGGTTGTTTTCTTATCAAGTGAATGCTGATGAAATTAAAAACAAGATTTATGACTCAGCAGGTGCAAAAATATCTGAGAAAGTATCTGATTTAATACCAGGTGATGGTATAACAGAAGTTTCTATAGAAAAAAGATCAAGCGAAGATTTTAATTTTTCAATACTTGGAGTAAGAGATATTCTTTATAATAATAATTCAAACTTTTTCACTCAATTTGGTTTATTTAATAGTCAAGTATTTAACGATGATAGGGTTACTGGAAATTTAGGGTTAGGTTATCGAGTTTTAACTCCTGATGAAAATTTTTTGTTCGGATTAAATACCTTTTATGATCAAGAAATTAAAGGTGTCCACTCCAGAATGAGCATAGGTGCAGAAATCAAAGCTTCAATTATAGATATAAATGCAAATAATTACATGAAGGTAACAGACATGAAATTAATAAAGGATACAAAAGAACAAGTGTTATCTGGATTTGATTTTAATGTTTCAACACAATTACCTTATTCTCCATGGGCAATTTTGACTTATAGAGAGTATGAATATAAGACAGAAAAATCTAGCAGTGATATTGAAGGTGAAGAGTACTCACTAGGATTAGATATAAATCCTACATTGGTTCTTGATCTTAAAGTTGATAATTCAAAAAATCAATCAACTGATAATGTCTATTCAGCGAAAATAAATTTTGTATATCCTCCAAAAGAAAATAAAAAAACAATGGTAGATGGATTTTCTGAAGATAGATATGAAAAAGAAAATATGAAGGATAAACTAAGAGCAAAAGTAATAAGAAACAATAGATTAGTTATTGAGCAGCAAGGAGCTGTAATATTTACACAAAAATAAAATGAAAAATTATATAAAAAATTTATTTATCTTCATTATCTTGATTTCACTCAATTCTGAAAGTGCAAATGCAGTTTTTAAAACTTTTAGACCAGATGTTTATAAAATTACAGTTCATGCTATGAGGTTGTGTGAAAGTGGAAGTACAACAACCAATTGTGTAAATCCTGTTACTTTAAAACATTCATCGGGTGGAGTTACCATGGATTTAGCTGGAGCCTCTGCAGGGCAATCTGCTGGTTCATTTGGAGATATTTCATTAGCAAAACCTGGGGTTACTTATACCCATGGTGAAGTTGTGATGAGTAGAGTTTTTGTAATACAAGGAACAATGGAGACAACGGCAACAGATACCTGCTATACTAAAACTTCTAATGGTAAAACATCTATAGGTCAGGCAAATATTGGTGGCAATATTCCTAATCCCTCATCCACTGCTTCTGATTTAAGTGAAATGTCAATTCCTCTACAAGGAAATACATTTAGTGGTGGTGATGCTTATAATACAGGTGGAAACAGTACCACAAAAGCTGATGGTTCTGGCACTGATCAAGCTGCAGGTTTTTATGATGGTGATGATTTATTTATGAAATATAGGTGGGCATTAGATAAACCTTTTACACCAGAATTTGGAAAGTTATCTAATATGACTATAGCATTTGATTTATCAGGAGGTCTTGAATACAATGATGGCAGTGGCGGTGACGGTTCCTGTAATGACAGCTCTCTTATGCCTGGACCAATTTCGATCACTAATACTTTTAAATAATAAAAAATTATTTTAAATTTTCCTCAAGTTTTCCTGTTTTTTCGAGCTCTCTCAGCTCAACGTAACCACCAATATGATGATCATCAAAGAAAATTTGAGGGATTGTTCTTTTTCCATTGGATTTTTTAATCATTTCATCTCTTACCCCATCTCCACTAGAAACATCTATAACTTCATATTTAAGGTTATTTCTGTCCAATAGCCTTTTAGCTGCTTCACAGAAATTACACATAGGTCCAGAATACATTAATATTTTTTTCATGATTGTTATGTATATAATAGTCTTTTGTAGATTTGCTATAAATGATAATTTAGCTTATTAATTTTTCTTTTAAGTTCCTTTCTATTTAATTCAAATTTACGTCTATGTTTAATACTCTTATTTTTTACTCTTTTACGCCAAAGCCTAAAAGATGTTGGTTTTAACTCTTTTCTCATTAGCTTTATAACTTGAGCTTCAGTAAAATTTGACTTTTCTCTAATTTCTTCAAATGTAATTCTATCAGCCCAAGCTGCCCAGATAACCCAATTTGGACTGCCAATTTTTGGTTCTAAATTCTTAACTTTTGTTATCGGCCTCAAATTTTTTTTCATTCTTACAGTTTTTAGATGATTTAATTTTCTAGTTGTGCTATATAGTATTTTGATAGCCCTATATAGCCATTTTTAGCTCCCGGTTTGAATAGGGCTGTCATTCAAAACGATAAGTCTACAACTTGTAATAGATTTTTTCTTAGAAAACTCTTAATATTTGATGTGTTGTAAAATTAGCACATAATAGTTTATAATAAAATTCTTATCGTTTTTTTAGCTTTTTAGAGGGAAAATAATGATAATAAGAGTTAATTTTTATATAAAAATTAAATTTAATTAAGGAATAATATGAAGAAAGTACTTTTAACAATCTTAGCTGGAATGTTTGCTTTTGGCTCTGCTCTAGCGCAGCCAACGTTTACAATCGGTTTAGGCCTTAACCATGGTGTATTTGCTGGAGAAGGTAGAGAGGAAAATTTTAACGAAGGAACTCTCAACACAGTTGTTGATGAATATGGAGCTTTTACAGATTCATTCGTATCAGTTTACGGTGAAGTGGGTAATGAAGTAGGATCGATTGGTATATCATATCAAGGTGACGTTACTACCCCGAGAAATGTTAACGAAGCTAACAACGATAAAGGTAGCGGAATAGATAACAATACAGAAGTAAGCGTAGATTTCGAGTCAGTTTTTACGATTTATGGTTTAGTAAATTTACCACTTAACTTATATGCAAAAGCTGGATACGTTCACGGTGATATCGTTATAAACGAAACAACTAGATCAGGCAATTCATATGCTGATAAAGATTTAGATGGTTTTGTTGCTGGTTTTGGTTATCAACACGAGGCAGATGCAGCTAACATTAGGGTTGAACTGTTAGGTCATGCTTATGATGATGTTGAAACTAATAACGGTGTATCTACTGCGGGTAATCATAACAAAGTTAGAGTTTCAAATATGATTGGTGCAACAGCCCAAATATCTGTAAACAAAACATTCTAATAAAGATTTAAATTAAAATTTAAAAGGCCGGCTTAATGCTGGCCTTTTTTTTTGAAATAATAATAGTGGTAATTTTACTCAATTCATCTATTTTAAAATTATGAAACTTGGATTTATTGGAAGTGGAGAAATTACAAAAGCTGTTGTTGTAGGGATAACAAATTCTAATATCAATTATAAAAAAATTTTAATATCTAAAAGAAATAACAAAATTTCAAAATACTTAAAAAATATTAACAAAAAAATTTCTATATTTTCTAATAATCAAGAAATTATAAATAAATCAAATTGGATTTTTTTAGCAGTAACACCTACTGTTGCAAAACAAATTTTAGAAAAATTAAAATTCAAAGATAAGCAGATAATTATTAGTTTTATTTCAACAATAAAATTGAGAGAATTAAAATTGCTTACCAATAAAAAAAAAAATATTGTTAGGGCAATTCCCTTGCCCCCGATATCGTTTATGAAAGGGCCAATCCCATTATTTCCTAAAAACAAAAAAGTTTCAAAATTTTTTAATAATATTGGTGATACCATCGAAATCAGCGATGAAACCTCATCTCTTAGTTTTTGGGCTGCATCATCTTTGATGGCTCCATATTATGAGCTACTTAATGAGGTATCTAAGTGGCTACAAAAAAAAGGCTTAAATAAATGGCATGCTCAAAAATATGTTGTTTCACTATTTTCTGCACTTTCTGATGCTGCCGTTATAAGATCAAATAAAGATTTAAAATTTTTGGTTGAAACTTCGCAAACTCCTAAAGGTTTAAATGAACAGACATTAAAATATTTAAAAAAAAAGGGTTTTTATAAACAATTAAATGTTTCACTAGAAAAAATATTAAAACGTTTAAAATAATATTCTTATGTCTTTAAATGATTATATTTTAAAAATTTCTAATTTATCAAAAAATTTTGGTGGCTTATCTGCAGTTAATAATTGTTCTCTTAAAATTAAAAGAGGAACTATAACTGGAATTATAGGTCCAAATGGCTCGGGCAAGAGCACTTTATTTAACTTGATAGCTGGTTCATTAAAGCCAAACTCAGGTAAAGTTTTATTTAATAATGAGGATATTACCAATGTTCCCTCTCACGATTTATTTTCAAAGGGAATATTAAGGACATTTCAAATCGCACATGAATTTACAAATTTAACTGTTCTAGAAAATTTGATGATGGTCCCATCTAATCAATTGGGTGAGAATCTTATAAGCGCATTGTTCACAAGAAAAAAATTTAAGATACAAGAGGATAAAATTCGAGATAAAGCTTATTCTGTTACCGAATTTTTAAATTTAAAACATCTTGCAAATGAATTAGCTGGAAATTTATCAGGTGGTCAAAAAAAACTCTTGGAATTAGGAAGAACTATGATGGTTGATTCTAATTTAGTTTTATTAGATGAGGTGGGTGCGGGTGTTAATAGAACACTTTTAAAAGATTTAGGCTCTGCAATTCTAAAATTAAATAAGGAAAAAGGATACACATTCTGCATGATTGAACATGACATGGATTTTATAAGCAGAATGTGTGATCCTGTTATTGTCTTATCAGAGGGATCAGTGCTATTTGAAGGTACTTCAGAGGAAGTAAAAAGCAATGAATTGGTAATAGAAAGTTATTTAGGAAGATCTAACAAAAAAAATTAAAATATAATGGCGTTCTTTGAAGGAAATAATATGACTGCTGGATATGGCAATGGACCTGATATAATTAGTTCATGCACTTTGAATGCTAATAAAGGTGAGATAGTTGCAATACTTGGACCTAATGGTGCAGGTAAATCCACTGCAATGAAATCACTTTTGGGATTATTAAATTTAAAATCTGGCAATGTAAAAATGGATGGCGAAGATATTTCAAAGTTTTCACCTCAGGATAGAGTTAGAAAAGGTATTTCGTTTGTTCCACAAACAAAAAATGTATTTTCTGAGCTAACAGTAAATGAAAATTTAAAAATTGGAGCTTTTTTAAGGGATGAAAATTTAGAAAATGTGATTAAAGAAATCTTTGAATTATTTCCTGTTTTGTTTGATAAAAAAAACCAAGTTGTAGGTGAATTGTCTGGAGGTCAAAGACAACAGGTTGCGTTAGGTAGAGCTTTAATGATTAAACCTTCAGTTTTAATGTTAGATGAACCAACTGCAGGTGTATCACCAATAGTTATGGATGAACTTTTTGACCATATAGTTAAAATCAAAAAAAATAATGTTGCAATTATAATGGTAGAACAAAATGCTAAACAGGCATTATCTATAAGTGATAGAGGATATGTGCTTGTTACTGGCAAAAATAAATTTGAGGGGTCAGGTAAAGATTTACTTAATGATCCAGAGGTAAGACGATCTTTTTTAGGAGCATAGATGGACTTTTTAAATGCTATTATACTGCTATTAAATTTTACAATTTTACCAGCGCTAACTTATGGTTCACAATTAGCTTTAGGAGCAATATTTGTTACTTTGATTTATGGTGTTTTAAGATTTGCTAATTTTGCGACTGGGGACATGATGTCTTTTGGAACTATGTTTGCAGTAATTTTAACATACTATCTTCAATCTTTAGGTATTAATTTTGGAATGTTGCCTACTGCTTTATTAACAATACCTTTTGCTGTTTTTATGATGATCTTTTATATGCTTACAGTAGATAAGTTTGTGTTTGGTTATTATAGATTGAAAAAAAGTCCACCTGTTCAACTTGCAATGGTTAGTGTTGGGGTAATGTTTGTAACTCAAGCGATAATAAGAATAATAATTGGTCCTTCTGATAGAAGATTTTTAGATGGAGAAAAATTTATTTTAAAAGCTAGAGAATTTAAAGAAATTACAGGGTTAAATGAGGGATTAACTATTAAGTCTACTCAAATTATTACAATTTTTGTTACAATTATAGTTGTCTCTACAATGTTTTGGTTTTTAAACAAAACTAAAACTGGCACATCTATGAGAGCTTATTCTGATAATGAAGATTTAGCTTTATTGTCAGGCATAGATCCAAAAAAAGTTGTTTTAATAACTTGGATAATTGCAGGTATTTTAGCTACAATTGGAGGAATATTATATGGTTTAGATAAGAGCTATAGACCATTTGTTTACTTTAACAATATGCTTCCTATTTTTGCCGCTGCAATAGTTGGTGGAATTGGAAATCCATATGGAGCATTTTTAGGGGGATATGTAATAGCTTTTGCGGAAATTTTCCTAACTTATGCCTATAAAAAGTTTTTTATGTATATATTGCCAGAGTCTCTAGAGCCAACTTCGCTAGTTCAATTGCTTTCAACAGACTATAAGTTTGCGATTTCTTTTTCAATTCTTGTCATCGTGTTGCTATTTAGACCATCAGGAATATTTGAAGGTAAAAAAATATGAAGCAATATTATAATGTTATAACTGCATACTCTATAATGCTATTTTTAATAATTTTAGTTGGAGTATTTCAATCTTGGTCTATTGCATTATCAATTTTAAATTATTGTCTTATTTCTGCAGTTATGACAATAGGTGCTAATTTGCAATGGGGATATGCAGGATTGATAAATTTTGGAATAATGGGCTACACAGCTCTTGGGGGTCTTGCTGTAGTTTTGATTTCAGTTGCCCCTGTCCCGGAGGCTTGGAGTGCTGGAGGCTTAGGACTAATTATATGCTTATTAATTATAGTTTTAATGGTTCTATCAATAAAACTTTTATCATCTAAGTTTAAAACATTAAAAAATAAAACATTTATTATCTCATCTATAATTATAATTGGTATTATTTTAATCAGATTTATTTCTGCACCAGCAATTGAAAATATAGAGTCTATAGATCCAGCAAAAACAGGTTTCCTAGGGGGTCTTGGATTACCAGTGTTGCTATCTTGGATTGTTGGTGGTTTATTTGCTGCTGGAGTAGCGTTTGTAGTAGGTAAAATAGCTTTGGGTCTAAGAGCTGACTATTTAGCCATAGCAACTCTATTAATTGCAGAAATTATTGTGTCTATAATTAAACATGAGGATTGGTTAGCTAGAGGTGTTAAAAATGTAATAGGTTTAAAGAGACCAGCACCTTATGAGATTGACCTTCAAAATACAGAATGGTTTATTAATCTAGTAGAGAAATTTAATTCTACTAAATTAGGTTTGGTAAATTCAATTTCTGAAAAACAAAAACTTTTGTCTCAATTAGTTATAGATGCATCATCAGTTTATGTAAAATTGTGTTTTACAGGTTTATTTCTTATTGTTGTTGTAATTCTACTGGTTTTAACTCAAAGGGCTCTTTACTCTCCATGGGGAAGAAAAATGAGAGCAATAAGAGATAATGAGATTTCAGCTGGGGCAATGGGTAAAAATGTTGTTAAAGAACATTTGCTAATATTTGTTCTAGGTTCAGCAATAGTCGGATTGGCAGGAGCAATGATGGTTACCAATGATGGTTTATTTACCCCAGGAAGTTATAGACCTATGAGATATACATTTGTTATTTGGGTAATGGTAATAGTAGGAGGAACTGGTAACAATTTTGGAGCCATTCTTGGTGGGTTTGCTGTGTGGTTCTTATGGGTTCAGGCTGCCCCAATTTCTCTATTCTTGATAAGTTTATTTACCTCAAATTTACCTGAGACAAATGAACTTAAGATACACCTTATTAATAGTGCGCCTTATTTTAGATTTTTAATAATAGGAATAGGTTTGTTAGTTATAATGCGCTATAGACCGCAGGGTATTTTACCTGAAAAAATTGTAAAGCAATAGAATGTATAAAAAATTGTTAATAATCTTGTTTGTAGTAATACCTTTTAATTGTTTTGCCCTAGAGAAAGAAACAACTTTTGATCAGCAAGAATTTAAAAAAGCATTATCGGATGGAAAAGTTGTAGTTGTAAGTTCATGGATAAAGTATTGCTATTCATGTGCTAGTCAGATGAAAGTTCTTAAAGAGGCTAAAAAAGATTTTGATAACATTGAATATTTTGCATTTGATGTTACAAATAAAAATATTTCAAATCTTTTTAATGTTCAATATCAAAGCACACTATTAATCTTTAAAGATAACAAAGAAGTTTACAGAAGTATTGGCGAAACTACACAAAAAGAAATATATAAAGCGATAAAAACTTTTATATAAAATGTATTATATTTTATTGGGATTTGCGTTTGGTATATTTATGTATTTGGTAGATAAGTACTTATTTTAAAAAAAAGCCCCATTACAATATTATAATGAGGCTTTAATTTTATTTATTATCTTTGCTTCTTGGTTTTGAATTTACCACCTTTGATTTCTTTTTCTAAAAATGAACCAAAAGCTTCACCAACATCTGTAAATTCTACTCCAGTTGCACCTTCATAATTTACAGCTTTACCTTTAGCTAATAAATCTAGAGCTTTTCCTAATT
Organism: uncultured Pelagibacteraceae bacterium; assembly: GCA_902571055.1. Classification (GTDB taxonomy): domain Bacteria; phylum Pseudomonadota; class Alphaproteobacteria; order Pelagibacterales; family Pelagibacteraceae; genus Pelagibacter. The sequence goes on from CACGAM010000002.1 coordinate 51,640, forward strand.
CCCCTGGATAGATCTTCTTACCTGGAGCATTTGCAACATCCATTACGTTTGCTTGAATAGTTGCTCTATCACTTTTTCCACCAGCTTGCATAGCAAGAGTAATTAGAGCCGCAGCATCGTATGATTCTCCTGTATAAGGACCTGAAGAGTCTATTCCTCCAGATTTAGCAACTTCAGCAAATTTTCCAGCCCCTTTTCCCGTAGAACCAGGCAACGAACCAAAAGATTTATTTAAATCTTTACCAAATCTGTCTGTTAATGAATCTCCAATCATACCGTCTGAAAGAACGAATGTATCAAATGATCCCGAGTCAAGCGATCCTTCAATTATACTTCCACCTGCTTGATCCAAGTATCCTAATACAGCTAATGCGTCACCACCTGCTGATGCAAGTGTTGCTACCTCAGCCCCATAATCACCTTTACCCTCTTCGTGTGCAGTAACAGTTGTAACACTAATTCCATGTGCTTTAACTGCAGCAACATAAACATCTGCTAAGCCTTTTCCGTAATCATTATTAGTGTGTGTTACAGCGATACTTTTAACTTTTCTATCTTTGGTAATATCTGCTAAAACTTGTCCTCCTCTGGCATCAGATGGAGCAGTTCTAAAAAAATATCCTTTGTCTTTAATATCTGTTAAACCAGGTGATGTAGCCGATGGAGAAATCATCACGACTCCATTTGGTACAGCAACATTAGTTGCAATTGCTCCAGTTACACCAGAACAATCTGCACCCATGATGGCCAAAACACCGTTAGACACTAATCCTTCAGCGGCAGTTGTTGCTGCAGCTGAGTCTACACATGTACTGTCAGCCCTCTCTATCATTATTGATTTTCCACCCAATAATTTTCCTGAGTCTGAAGCTTCTTTAAATGCTAATTCTGCAGAAGCAGCCATAGCAGGCGTTAATGACTCAATAGGACCTGTAAATCCTAAAATAATACCCATTTTAATTGCATGCCCATCTGAAAATGCCTTACTCGTAAAGCATGATACAAATATGAACATAGCAGTAATTAATTTTTTCATATTTCCCTCTAATTATTAATAATTTATTAAAGCTAAATTTAAATCTTATTAGAGGATAAATTCAATAGTAAATAAGCCGCAAATTACGAAGAGAAAAAGTTTAAGTTGTTAATAACTAATGTATATTAATATTTTTATAACACATGAAACATATCAGAGTTAAACCAAAATTTAATAAATATAATTCACCTAAAATTGGCCTTATAGCTCTCTCTAGTGATTATATTATAGAGAGAGATTTTAAAGAGGTATTAAAAAATAAAAATATAGATTTATTCGTTAATAGAATTCAAGCATTTAATCCTTTAAATAAAAAAAACCTGATCAAAATGTCCAAAAATATAACCAAAGTTACAAATAATATTTTGCCAGGAGAAAAAATTGATTGTGTAGCTTATGCATGCACATCAGGCACAATTGCATCTGGATATAATTCTATTAAAAAAAGAATAATAAAGGCAAAACCAAGATCTAAATTAACAACTCCGAGCACTTCTTCAATTAATGCTTTAAAAAAGTTTAAAATTAAAAAGATAGCTATTTTTACACCTTATCCAAAAAAGCTAAATGATGATGTAGTTGAGTTCTTTAAAAAAAATAAATTTAAAGTAACATCGAATTCATATTTTGATATATCATCAGATATTGAAATAGGAAAAGTAAATAGTCAATATTTGTTTAAAGTATTATCAAAAATGAAATTAAATGGCGCGCAAGCTCTTTTTATTTCATGTACCGCCTTACCTGCACTTTCAATTCTAGATAAACTTGAGAAAAAATTGGGTATACTTGTTTTCTCTAGCAACCAAACACTTATCTGGGATACACTAAAAAATATCGGTGTTAAAAATAAAATAAATGGTTTTGGTAAATTATTTAGGTCAATTTAAATGAGTTTTACAAATCAAGAGTTCAAAACAAGACTAAACAATGTAAAAAAATCCATGCAAAAAAAAGGAATAGATTTATTAATATCTCACGATACTGCAAATATGTACTATCTAACTGGCTATGATGCTTGGTCTTTTTATTATGCACAATGTGTACTTGTACATACTGATCTAGATGAACCACTGTGTTTTGTAAGAGCCCAGGATGCAGGTGGAGCATTTATAAAAACTTATCTAAAGAAAGAAAATATAATTATTTATAATGAAAATTATATACATAAGTGGCCAAAACATCCTTATGACTACTTGGTTCAAATTATTAAAGAGCGGAAATGGGATAAACTTTCTATTGGTCTAGAAATGGATGCCCATTATTTTACAGCATACTGTTATGAGAAAATAAAAAATGGATTGCCTAATGCTAAAATTAAAGATTGTGAGAGGTTGGTAAACTGGGTGAGATTGGTAAAATCTGAAGCAGAAATCAGTTATATGAAATCAGCAGCATCAATTACAGAAAAAGCAATGCATACAGCTATGAATTTTATAAATATAGATGTTAGACAGTGTGATGCAGTTGGTGAAATACAAAAATCATTATTCTATGGAACCGAAAATGTTGGTGGTGAATACGCAAGTATCACAACATTGCTTCCTACAGGACTAGGAACATCTGCATCACATTTGACAGCAACACAAGATAAATTTAAAAACGGTGAGTCCACAATAATTGAAATATCAGGATGTGTTAAAAGATATCATGCACCTCTTGCAAGAACAGTACAATTAGGTAAGCCTGAACAAAAAAAAGTTGATGCAATGAATGCCACAATAGAGGCATTAAATGCAGGTATAAACGTTGTTAAACCTGGAAATTTAGCAAATGATGTAGCTCAGGAATTTTGGAAAGTACTTGATAAATATCAAATTAAAAAAGAATCTAGAACCGGTTATTCAATAGGAATAGGATATCCTCCGGATTGGGGAGAACATACACTTAATATCTATAAAGGTGACATGACAATCTTAAAACCCAATGTTACTTTCCACATGATAGCAGTAATGCAATTTGGAGACTGGGGAGTTGAAGCATCTGAATCTATTCGAGTTACAGAAAATGGAAATGAATTACTTAACAATTTCCCCAAAGAACTACATATAAAATAGCTTGAAAATATCCTCTACAAATGTTTTAAAACATATTCATGTCTAAGAATAAAGAGTTCGTTAAGTTTGAAAAAGTTGACAAAAGCTACGATGGAAAAATTTTAGTAGTCAAAGATTTAAATTTAGATATTTCTGAGGGAGAGTTCATTACAATGTTGGGACCTTCAGGTTCTGGAAAAACTACTTGTTTAATGATGTTAGCAGGGTTTGAGACGCCTACAAGTGGAGAAATCTATTTAGATAAAAATCCTATATCAAATATACCTCCACACAAGAGGGGAATTGGAATGGTATTTCAAAACTATGCTTTATTTCCACATATGACTGTATATGAAAATCTAGCATTTCCATTAAGAGTAAGAAAAATGCCAAAAGATGAAGCTGATAAAAAAATTGATAAAGCATTGTCTATGGTATCTTTATCAGGTTTTGAAAACAGAATGCCCGGCCAACTATCTGGAGGGCAACAGCAAAGAGTAGCAGTTGCTAGAGCTTTAGTTTTTGATCCATCAGTTGTTTTGATGGATGAGCCTTTAGGAGCTCTTGATAAAAACTTAAGAGAAAGTATGCAATACGAAATAAAACACATTCACGAAAGCATTGGAGTAACAGTGGTTTATGTTACACACGATCAAGGAGAAGCTCTCACAATGTCAAATAGGATCGCGGTATTTAATGATGGTAAAGTCCAACAATTATCATCACCAGATCAATTATATGAAAAACCAGTTAATTCTTTTGTCGCTGAATTTATTGGAGAAAATAATACATTTGCAGGGGAGATTTCAGAAATTTCAAATGATAAATGTAAAGTAAAAATTGCGGGTGGTGAAATAATAGCAAATCCTGTATCTGTCAAAAATAAAGGTGATAAGACTACTGTCTCTATAAGGCCAGAAAGAGCCTTAATAAATTCAAATAGTAAAATGGACAATAATTTTAAGGGCAAAATTGAGGAAATTATTTATCATGGAGATCACACAAGAGTAAGACTGAATTTGTTGGGGAATTCTGAATTTATTCTTAAAGTTCCAAATAGTTCAGAAAATATGGACATAAAACTAGGCAATCATATTAATATTGGTTGGAATAGTTATGATGCTAGAGCGTTAGATCCAAAATAGAATAATAATAAATAACGATTATATTTCAATTAATACAACATTTATGCTTAGTTGACTCTCTTTAGTTATCTTGCTGTAATCTGATTTTATAAAAAACGTTTAAACGGAGGATAAATGAAAAAAATAAGTAAAATTTTACTTGCCCTTTCTTTTGTACTTTCTTTAACTTCATCATCTTATGCGGTAACTGTCGCATCTTGGGGTGGAGCTTACACTGAAAGTCAAAAATTAGGTTATGGTGATCCTACTGCAAAAAAACTAGGTATCGACATTAATTGGGTCGATTACTCAGGAGGATTGTCAGAAATTAAAGCACAAAAAGAAGCTGGCGCAATAACGTGGGACATTATCGATGTGTTTGCAATGGATACAATAACCGGATGTGATGAAGGTTTATTTGTTGAATTTGATTTTGATAAAGATTTTCCACCAGCCCCAGACGGAACACCAGCAAGTGAAGATTTCTTCACAGGTATGCCATCTAAATGTGCAGTAGGGAACATTTTATATTCTTGGAACTACGCTTATAACAGTGAAAATGTTAAAGGTACTCCAAAAACTATAAAAGATTTCTTTAACACAAAAAAATTCCCGGGAAAAAGAGCAATCTATACTGGTGCATTAACAAACCTTGAAATAGCTTTGGCAGCCGATGGAATTAAACCAGGTAAAGGTGGAGCAAAAATCTATCAGGCTTTAGAAACTGAAAAAGGTGTTCAAAGAGCAATGGATAAGATTAAAAAACTTTGTACAGACCCTAAAGGTGGATGTGTATTTTGGTCTGCAGGAGCTCAACCACCAGAATTATTAATGAGTGGTGAAGTTGTTATGGCAACTGGTTGGAATGGTAGATTTTTTAATGCTACAGTTGGAGAAGGCGCACCTATAGTACAAGTTTGGGATGCTCAAGGTCTTGATTATGAATATTTTGTATTAGTAAAAGGTGGACCTAACGAGGCTGATGCTAAAAAAGCTTTAGTAGAAATGACTAGCACAGAAGGTTTAGCTGGAAGTGCCAAGTACATCGCATATGCACCTTGGAGAAAATCTTCAATTGCTGTAATGGAAAAAGGCGAGCCATGGTATAAAGATGGTAAAACAAATATGGTACCAAATATGCCAACAGCTCCAGCAAATACTAAAAACTACTTCTTAGTTGATCCATTATACTGGGCTGACAACAGTACAGAACTTGGTGAAAAATGGGAAGCAATGAAAGCTGGATTTTAATTTTAAGTTTTAAAGATTAAAATTATATATTATATTGAGGGCGGTTATATTTAGCCGCCCTTTTTAATTTATGAGCTCTGAAACACAAAAAATTCTTACTACAGATGGAATTCCTTTAGAGGAAAGTTTAAAAAAAGCCGAAAAAAAAAATAAAATTAAAGCGTTTCTTCTAGTTTGTCCTTTGTTACTTTTTTTGATAATTACTTATGTTTTTCCAATCGGTGATATGCTTTTTAGAAGCGTTGATGACCGAATGGTTACCAACATGCTTCCGAAAACCTATAAAGCTATGGAAAATTGGGATGGCAAAGAATTACCAGAGGAGGAAGTTTTTGCGTCTTTTTATCAAGATTATAAATTATTGATTGAGCAGAAAACTTTTGGAAAATTAGCTACTCAACTTAATTATGAAAAAAATGGATTTAAAAGTATTTTGAAAAAATTACAAAGAAAAATGAAAAAATTTGAAGATGGAAACTATAAAGAACAGATTATGGATGTGCACAAAAGATGGGCGAATGTTGAATATTGGAGAGCAATTAAAAGAAGAGCTCCTGAAATATCATATGCCAAATATTTAAAAGGTATGGACTTAATTGCAGATGAAGATGGAAAAATAATCCAAGTCTCTGAAGAGAGAAGAATTCATAGAATTTTGTGGTTAAGAACATTGGAAGTAGCTTTTTTTGTAACTTTGTTTTGTTTCGTAATGGCGTATCCAATTGCTCATTTATTAGCAACTTTACCAATGAAATACAGCAACCTTTTAATGATATGCGTATTATTACCTTTTTGGACATCATTACTTGTGAGAACAGCAAGTTGGATGATTTTGTTGCAACAGCAAGGAGTGGTTAATGATTTTTTTGTCTGGATTGGATTAGTGACTGACGATAATAGACCTGAAATGATGTATAATAAAACGGGTACTTATGTTGCCATGACACAAATTCTTTTACCGTTTATGGTTTTACCACTTTATAGTGTTATGAAAACTATTTCACCAAGCCTAATGAGAGCAGGTAAATCATTAGGGGGCACACCTTTTGTTGCATTTTGGAAAGTGTATTTTCCTCTAACAATCCCAGGAATTGGTGCGGGTTGTTTGTTGGTTTTTATACTTGCAATTGGATATTATATTACCCCAGCTTTGGTTGGAGGTGCATCAGGAACCTTAATAAGTAATCAAATTGCTTTTCACATGAAAAGCACGCTTGATTGGAGTTTTGCTTCGGCAATGGGACTAATGCTTTTAGTAGGTGTCCTCGCAATTTATTGGGTTTATAACAAATTAGTAGGAGTTGATAATATTAAGTTAGGATAATTATGGCTTTACCTAAATATACAGAAATAAGATATCGAGTATGGCATTACATTTACTTAACATTTTGTGCTGGAGTATTTATTTTTTTAATTGCCCCATTATTTGTTATTTTTCCTCTATCTTTTAATGCTGAGGAGTTTTTAGTTTTTTCAGAAGGTATGAAAAGTTTAGATCCTGACGCATTTTCTCTTCGATGGTATGAGGATATGGTTTATGGTACCAAAAACCCCTGGGGTCTTGCCGCAAAAAATAGTTTTATAATTGCAATTTTTGCAACTCTTGGATCTATTGTTTTAGGTACAACTGCAGCACTAGGTTTGAGTAGTAGGCATATGCCTTACAAAGGTTTGATTATGGCAACTTTAATTTCACCAATGATTGTTCCCCTAATCATATCTGGTGTTGCAATTTTTTTCTTTATGGCAAAGGTTGGATTAGCTGCAACGCATACAGGAATCGTATTAGCTCATATTATTTTAGGAACTCCTTTTGTAGTTATAACAGTTACAGCTACTCTTACAGGATTTGATCATAGTGTAACTAGAGCAGCATCAAGCCTTGGAAGCGACCCAGTAAATACTTTCATGAAAATAACATTACCTTTGATATTACCAGGTGTTATATCAGGAGGATTATTCGCATTTGTGACATCTTTTGACGAAGTTGTAGTCGTATTATTCTTAGCTGGTCTTGAAAATACAACAATACCTATACAAATGTGGACTGGCTTAAGAGAACAATTAAGCCCAACGATACTTGCAGTTGCGACATGTTTAATTGTGCTTTCGACTTTAATTCTTGTTACAGCTGAATTATTAAGAAGAAGATCAGAAAGAATTAGAGGAATTAATATCAATTAAATAATGGAAATCAAAAAAGTAGTTGTCATCGGCTCAGGTACCATGGGAAGCGGAATAGCTGCACATTTATGTAATGCAGATGTTCCTGTAACACTTTTAGATTTAAAAACGGAAATAAGCGAAAAAGCCCGCGAGAGAATTCATAAATCAAGACCTCCTTTACTCATAGATAAATCAAAAATAAATAACATTAAAGTTGGTAATATTAATGAAGATTTTGATACTGTTAAAGATGCAGATTGGATTGTTGAGGCAGTTGTTGAAAGAATAGATATAAAACATGACATATATTCAAAAATATTTAAAAATCGTAAAGACGGAGCGATAGTATCTTCTAATACTTCATCGATACCCATAAAGGTTTTATCAGAAAAGCTGACAGATAATGAAAAAAAAGACTTTTGTATTACCCATTTCTTTAACCCCGTAAGATACATGGGATTACTTGAGATTGTTAAAAATGAAAATAATGATTTAGATAAAATTAATTCATTAAAAATTTTTTGTGAGAAAGAGTTAGGAAAAGGGGCTATCGTGTGTAACGATACACCTGGATTTCTTGGTAACAGAATAGGTGTCTACGCAATGCAAGTTGCTATGACAGAAGCGATAAAAATGAAGCTGTCAATAGAGGAAGCGGATGCAGTTTTTGGAAGACCAATGGGCATTCCTAAAACTGGAGTTTTTGGATTATATGATTTGATAGGTATTGATTTAATGGTTGATGTATTAAAAAGTTTTAAGAAAGAGTTGCCTAAGACAGATGACTTTCAAAATGTAGCAAAAGAAATTCCACTAATTACAAAATTAATAAAAGATGGGTACAATGGACGAAAAGGCAAGGGTGGATTTTATAGAATGAATAAATCAAATAATGACAAAGTATTGGAGGCAATCAACCTTGAAACTGAAAAATATTCTCCATCAAAAAAAATTGACTTAAAAATGGATACAGTCGATATAGTTGGATTAATTAATAGAGAAGATAAATATGGAAAGTATTCATGGTCAGTTATCTCGAAAATAATTACATATGCCTCTTCATTAGTACCTGGTATCACAGATAAATTTAATGATATTGATGAAGCAATGAGATTAGGTTTTAATTGGGCAATGGGACCATTTGAGATGTTAAATGAGATAGGTTCAAAAAATTTTTTTGAGAGACTGGGTCAAATTAAAAATAACAAATTTTTAGAAAATTTATCAAAATCTAATGAGGAAAATTTTTATGGAAAAAGACAATTGTATACTGATATTGAAACCTTAGGAAAAACAAAACCATCTGCACTAAAAATTGATAAAAATAAATCAGCAAATATTTACCGATTTAAAGATTATAATATTGTTGAATTCACTACTAAAGCTAATGCACTTGATTATAATTCTATGGACTGTTTAAAAAATGCCACTGACAAACCACTAATAATAATTAATGAAAGTATGCAGTTTTCAGCTGGAGTTAACCTTTCTTATACAATGGACTTTGTAAATAAAGGTGACTTCAAATCTGTTGAAAAATTTATTAAATATTTTCAAGAAACTTGTAAACATTTAAAATATTCTAAATTTCCGGTAGTTTCAGCTCCTTCAGGACTCACTTTAGGAGGAGGATTTGAAGTACTTGTTCAAAGTAATTTTGTGGCTTCACATACAAATATTGTTGTTGGGTTAGTTGAAACAATGGTTGGATTAGTTCCTGCTGGAGGTGGGTGCAAAGAAATGCTTTGGAGATGGTCTCAAACAGATGAGGCCAAACAAGACCCCGACTTTGCGCCATTAAAAGTCTTTGAAATTATTGGATATGGCAAAACAGCAACATCACCGGTGGAGGCTGAACCCCTAAAATATTTAATGCCATACGACAAGAAAATTATGAACAGAAATAGTTTATTTCCTGCTGCGCTAAAAATAATTAATGAGAGCAAAAATTTTTCTCCAGCTACCGAGTGTAAATTTAAGTTATCAGGAAAATCCTTAAAAGAAAAAATGATAAAAGTTCTTGAAAAATTATATAATGATAAAGTTATATTAGATCATGGAATGGTGGTTGGGTCAGAATTAGCAAATGTGCTTAGTGGTGGTGAAACGACAATTGATAAAACTCTTTCAGAAAATGATTTATATAATTTAGAATTAGAGTCTTTTATGAGATTGATCGAGACTAAAAAAACACAAGATCGAATTAATCATACTCTTTCCACAGGTAAGCCTTTAGTTAATTAATACTTCTTAACATCCTAAAAGTTTCTATGAAGTCAGGCCTAAGGATATATTCTGTTTTATTGTCGTATTTTATTTTTTTTAATACATCTAATCCATATTTCACTTTACCAACAGGTGAATATTCTCCTTCAAAAAGTGGAGCATCTTTTAATAAAATAAAAAATTGAGTATCTTCTGAGTTTCTTTCATACGTTCTAGCCATAGCAACTGTACCTTTTCCAAAATCGAAGTTATTATCTGTTTCCGTATTTATAGTTCCATATTTTGACTTACCATTTCCTATTTTCGCATAATTTAAACTTTCCCTTTTACCGTACTCAGTGTCACCAGATTGAACTAATACATTTTTTATCACTCTGTGAAAAGCTACGTTGTCATATTCCTTCCTTTCTATAAGCATTTTAAATCTTTTTACAGAATTTGGAGATATATTTGGATATAATTCAATAATTACATTACCACATGGTGCTCTGAGTATTGCAATATTTTCTGGATGAATAAATTTTATTTTTTTTGGATCATGATCTTTTATAAATAAACACTTATTTTTAATTATAAAAAAAGATCCTAAGCTAAAAATAAATAAAGAAATTAAAAAAAATAATAATATTTTTTCTGATCTAGATTGTTTGATTTTATGAATCATAAAATAAATTTAAAATTTTGGTCAATTAATTGAATATTTGATTTTATGAAATTTATTTTTTTTTTTAAATGATCGTCATTTTGCAATTTTATTCTTAACTCTGAATTCTCAATCATTAAAAATGAAAATGTTTCAGCCATATCCTCACCTACAGTAGACTGAGAATATTCTGATAAAAAACCTTTTTTTTCTCTCAATAATTTCATACCAAATTTGTCTGCACAAGTAGAACATGACTGGTATTTAAAGTCTTCAGAATTAAATTTTTTCCATTTTTCGTGATCAAACAACTCTTTGTATTGATCATTAATTATATGAAAAATTTCATGATGTATTGTCCTAGATAATTTGTAATCATTTGTATTGATATTTACTATTATGGTTTTTAAAGGGTGATTTGGAATTCCTAAAGCAGGTATCGAGGCTACTTCTAAATCTTTACATAGCACTATAAATCTCAGGTTAATTTTATTTAAAAATACTTTACTATATAAATCTATGTTTTCTCTAATCAATTTTTGTTTTTCTTTGACTAATAGATTACTTGGACTGTAGCATTCTACATTATTATCTTTAATACCTACTTTAAAATATTTTTTTGCTTTAAAAGTTTTTATGCTATTGTTATTTTTAATATCAATTATTTCTAAGTTTGGGATTTTCAATAAGTAATAAATTGTATCAGCTAAGACATTAGTTGAGAAAAATAAAACAATTATTAATATTTTTATAAGTTTCATTAAATTAAATTATTATTAGATATTTGTAGAATGTGATACATTAATTTAAATATGAAAAAAAGTAGACGTAAATCTGCAGAAAAAATTCTTTTTTCTTGGAGAAAAGCAATGCCATTTTACTATGCAGCCGCTTGGATAATTTTGTTAATAATTATAGTAAAATAAATTAGTTATGAATTCTATTAATTATAGAATTGACAACTTACAATATTGCAATTGGTCTGAGAAAATATTTAAAATAAATAGAAAAGCAAAACTTGACGCAATTCATGTGACAGTAGCTTATCATGAAGATTTTGATGAAGTATTAAAAAACATCAAAACTTGGAATAATTATTTTAATAATTTTAAGGATTTAATTTTTCCAGGAAAAAATTTTAAAGATATCGATAAAGCACACAGAGAAAATAAAACAGCTGTTTTTTTTGGATTTCAAAATTGTTCTCCAATTGGTGATAATATAAACTTAGTTGAAGCAATTCATAATTTGGGAATTTTATTTATGCAATTGACTTATAATAATCAGTCTTTGTTAGCCACAGGTTGTTATGAAAAAATCGATAGTGGTGTTACAAGAATGGGAAAAGAAGTGATCAAGGAAATGAACAGATTAGGAATTGTTATCGATATGTCTCATTCTGCTGAAAAATCTACTATTGATGCAATTAATTTGTCATCAAAACCAATAGCAATAACACATGCAAATCCTTCATTCTGGTTTGATTCTAAAAGAAATAAATCTAATGTTGTTTTAAAGGCTTTGGCAGAATCTGGAGGCATGATTGGACACTCTTTATACCCACATCATTTAAAGGACAAATCGAATTGTACATTAAAAAGTTTTTGTGAAATGATAGCAAGAACAGCAGACCTAATAGGAGTTAAACATATTGGAATTGGTTCTGATTTATGTACAGGTCATCCAGATACTGTAGTTGAGTGGATGCGTAATGGAAAGTGGACAAAAACAAAAGATTATGGAGAGGGCACAAAAGAAAAGTCTAGTTTTCCCAAACAACCAGATTGGTTTGTAGATGCAAGTGGTTTTAAAAATTTAGAAAAAGGTCTTAGAAATATTGGTTTCAACGAAATAGAGACAAATGATATCTTAGGAAATAATTGGTACAATTTTTATAAAGGAATTAGAAATTAATGATAAATATTGAATTAAGACATCCCGAAGACGTTATGAAATTATCTAGACTAGGTTCATTTCATCAATCTAAATTGTCTTTTTTAAGAAGTTTTATTAGAGAGTTCAAAAACTGGGAATTTAACAGAGATATATTCGATTTAGATAAAGATGGTTATGGAGTTGTTGTCTACTCTGTGAGAAAAAACAAAAGGATATACTCTCTGATTTGTTTTTCTCAGCATATTAATGCTGATGAGAGATCTGATAGAGTAATAGCTACTAAGTGGGATGCTGCTTTTGTACTTCACGATGGTGTGCCTACAAAAAATGACATTGAGAGGCTAAAAGAAAATGTACCTAAGCAAGAAATTGGTAGAATGTCAAATAAGGAGCTTGCATTATCAAGGGCCAACAAATCAGTAAGAATTTTTGACCATGTTGTAAATTCACTAAGTTCTGGTAAGCAACCAGATGTAAACCTTTTAAATAAAGTAGGTTATTTGTATAGAACAACTGCTGTTTATGGTTCAGGAAAATTTGGTTTAGCTGATAGATTTCGAATTAAAGACAGAAAAGAAATTTGTGGACCCTTTAGATTAGAAATGATGTTGGTATATTTGGTGAGACAGTTTACGTTTGATCAGATTAATCACATATCAAAGATGAAAAATCCTAATGAATTTGTCAGCCTTGACAAAAAAATTGCTAAAAATTTGGGGATAGGCAATTCTACTGGACTAGGAATGGCTCCATTTATCGTAAATCACCCAACGTTATTACATCAATGGATTTACAATCGAGAAAAAGCACTTAAAGAAATTAGATCAATAAAGGATGTAAGTAAAAAAGAAATTGAGCATTTTAAATTTTGTTTAGAAAAATCAAAAAAAATTATTGATACTTGGTATACTGACAGCAAATATCAAAATAAAAAAATTAAATCATTAAAAAACGATTTAATAAAATTTAATGAATATTTTTCAAGTTTAAAATTTATATCTAAAAAATACTTATGGAATGAAATTTTTTTATGGATAGATAAGTATTTAGATGAGGAATGTAGTGAATATTTAATTTCCATGATGATGGAGCCATACGATAATATAATTGAACCTTTAGTAAAAAATATGAGTTCTGATGAGGAAAAATATTTTAATATTCCTTCAAGTAGAAAACTGATAGAGTTAAAAAAAATTATAGAGACTAAATATAAATCAATTTTAAATATTAATTTTAACGATAAAAAATCAAATACTTTTTTTTGGTTTATTTCAAAGAATAAAGAGGAGCCAAGGATAGCAAATAGATTTGGAGAGTACGGATCTAATCTTGAACAGCCACTGGCAATAGCTAGAGATATTAAAAAAGTATATGAAAAGATCTCTAATGAAAATTTATCAAAAACCGTTGCAGATTTCTTGGTTGATAATGATGAGTTGAGACATGTAATAAGAAGAATTTTTATTTCTGAAAAATTTCAGTATTCTGAAATTCAAGATAATACTATTAGCGAAACTTTAATACCAATAGATATGTTAAGACTTAAATTATCATTTTTTGGAGCACAAAAATTCGATCCAAGATCAAATAAATGGTTAAGAATCTGTATGTACCAAGGAGCTCCTTTGGTTAATGAGATAAAAAATTCAGATGATACGTGGATATATGATTCTATAAATTAAATATGATGTCTTTTAGTGAAATAGAAACTGTTTCAAAACGTGCTTCAAAAGCAACAGGATACTCCTGGGGAATTTCTGAAGAGATTGGAAAATCAATTAGAATTCTTGAAATGTTTAATTTACCTGGGATTTCGACACTAAATCAATATTTAAAAAAAATAAAAAATAATCACCCAAAAAAATTAAAAAATATTTTAAAAATAAATAAATCTGATGATGAGCTTTGCCCAATATATACTGGAGTAAGTATTTTAGACAATTGTAATCAGCTGGAAGATTTAAATATAATTAAGTTTTTTAATATCAATTATCCTTTATTAATTATACCTTTCTTGAGTAGATCATCAGAAATTATCAACAAACCTATACATGTAATTTTAGATGAGGGAAAATATATACTTAATAGCAATAAAACCATTTTTACTAACATTGAAAAAAGTAATAATTCTAAAATCTCTAAGGAGTTAACAATTCAATTTGAGGAAGACAAGAATTTATTTACAGATACAGAGTGGAAAGAATTGTATAAGCTTTCTGAGGATACATTTGTTCCTGAGACAGATAGTTTAAAAAATTCTGCTGCTGGAGCTGGCTTGACTGATAATGACTAATAAAAATAAAAAAACGATACAGCCACTTGATGGAACTAAAGTTCCTAGGTTTGCAGGCCCTTCGACTTTTGCAAGATTACCAGAAATTAGAGATGTAGATAAATGCGATATTGCTATTGTTGGTATACCATTTGATGCTGGAACTAGCTTTAGACCAGGAGCAAGGTTCGGACCTCAAAGTGTAAGACAAGCATCAAGACACTTACGAACAAATTATCATCCTAATTATGACGAAGAGCCTTTTAAAATTCTTCAAGTTGCTGATGCAGGTGACTTAGTTTGTAACCCTTTTAAAATTGATGAAGCTATAAAACAAATAGAAAAAGGTTCTAGCGATTTACTAGATAAGGTTGATGGACTAATTAGCATTGGAGGAGATCATACTATTGCATTTCCTTTACTAAAAGCAGTCAACAAAAAATTAAAAGGACCTGTTGCTTTAGTTCACTTCGATGCTCATCTTGATACATGGGATACATATTTTGGAGCACCTTTTACCCACGGTACTCCTTTTAGAAGAGCTAGAGAAGAAAATTTATTTCTAGATAATGCTTCTATGCATGTAGGCATACGTGGACCATTATATAGTAGAGATGATTTGAAGAATGATGCAGACTTCGGTTTCAAAATTGTGCATTGCGATGAATTTCAATCTCAGGGCATAGATAAAATTGTAAAAAGGATTAGGGAAAGAGTGGGTGATAATCCATTATATTTGTCAATTGATATAGATGTTTTGGATCCAGCATTTGCACCAGGAACAGGAACTCCAGAAATAGCAGGAATGACTAGTAGAGAAATGGTTAATGTTTTACGAGGTCTTTCAGGCTTAAATTTAGTTTCAGCAGATGTGGTAGAGGTATCGCCAGCTTATGACCATGCTGAAGTTACTTCTCTAGCAGCAGCTACCATAGTCTATGAGCTTATAAACTTGTTTGCAAAAATTAAAAGATAGGATATTTTTCAAAATGCTAAACAAAAGAAAATTCTATATTAATGGTCAATGGGTAGACCCAATAAAACCTAACGATTGCAATGTCATAAATCCATCCACAGAGGAAAATTGTGCTGTAATTTCAATTGGTAGTAAAGAAGATATAAATCTAGCAGTTAAGTCAGCAAAAGATGCATTTAATGAATGGGCGTTTACCTCTAAAGAGGAAAAAATAAAATTATTAGAGATATTATATTCTAATTATAAAAAAAGATGGGCAGATTTTGCAAATGCAATTACTATGGAAATGGGTGCCCCAAAAGATTTCGCAACAAAACTTCAAGCAGGAACTGGTGCAAGTCATATGAAATCATTTATTAGATATTTAAAAAATTTTGAATTTGAAAAACCTTTAGGAGAACATGCTCCTAATCAAAGATTATTATATGAACCCAAAGGAGTTTGTGCTCTTATCACTCCGTGGAATTGGCCAATGAATCAAGTGTGTTTAAAAGTCATGCCAGCTTTATCTGCAGGATGTACCATGGTTTTAAAACCATCAGAACTCGCTCCATTATCATCAATGATACTTGCTGAAATTATTGATGAAACAAAATTCCCTTCTGGTGTATTTAATTTGGTTAATGGTAATGGTGAAATTACTGGTAATGCATTAACCAGTCATCCAGATATAGATATGATTTCATTCACAGGATCAACACGGGCAGGTGCATTAATTTCAAAAAATGCAGCAAATGATTTTAAAAGAGTAAGTTTAGAATTAGGTGGTAAGGGAGCAAATATTGTTTTTAAAGATGCTGATCCAGATGCAGTAGAAAGAGGCGCAACAAGATGTTTTAGAAATTCTGGACAATCTTGTAATGCACCTACAAGAATGTTGGTTGAAAAATCTATATACAAAGCCACAGTTGATAAATTAATTAAGTTCGCAAATGATTTTAAAGTAGACGACCCAACAAAAGAGGGAGATCATATTGGTCCAGTAATTTCAGAAACACAATTTGAAAAAATACAAGGTTTAATACAAAAAGGAATAGATGAGGGTGCTAATCTTGTTGCTGGAGGACTAGGAAAGCCAGATGGTTTGAGTAAAGGTTATTATGTTAAACCTACAGTATTTGCGGATGTTAAAAATAACATGGAAATCGCTCAAACAGAAATATTCGGACCCGTATTATCAGTGATACCTTTTGAAACTGAAGAAGAAGCTATATCAATTGCGAACGATACCGCTTATGGATTAACAAATTATATTCAATCACAAGACCAGGCTAAAGTTCACAGAGTTGCAAGGAAATTAAGGTCGGGGATGGTTGATGTGAATGGTGCTGGCATTGCTGTAGATGCTCCATTTGGAGGTTTTAAACATTCTGGAATAGGAAGGGAGGCAGGGCAAGACGGACTTCTTGAATTTTTAGAGGTAAAATCTGTAGGTGGTTGGAGTTAGTTTATTATAGATTTATTTTTTACTCCTTCTAAAAAAAATAAACACTTTTTAATTTCACTTAATTCTATAAATTCATCTATTTTGTGCGCTTGTTCAATTGAACCAGGTCCGCAAACAACAGTACTAATCCCAATCTCCTGAAACAATCCTGCCTCTGTACCAAAAGACACTACCTCTCTCTCATTGTCTCCAGTTATACTTGATACAAACTCACATGCTTTAGAATCATTTACTCTATTAAATCCTATTATTTCTCCAATTATTTCTTTTTTAATTGAGGAATATGTATAAATTTTTTTCATTTCTGGCAATAAATGTTCACTAGCATATTTATCTATCTCTTCATTTAAAAATAAACCATCTTGTTTATTTACTGGTCTTGTCTCCCAATTAACATGGCACTTATCAGCAATTACGTTGTGTGCAATACCTCCAAAAATTCCCCCAATAGATAATGTTGAGTAAGGGGGATCAAATATAGAGTCTTTTAGTTGTCTACTTTCCAAATCTTTTCTTAAAGAAATAAGTTTATTAACATATCTTGTTGCAAACTCCGCTGCATTGACTCCTTCATTAGGCTTCGAACTATGCCCGGCAAGACCTTCGAAATAAGTTGTGTATTCATAACAACCTTTATGCGAGTCTATAATTTTCATTTTTGTAGGTTCACCGACTATACAAATACCATTTGTTATATTTCTCTTTTTTAATTCTTTAATTAAAAGAGGTGCCCCTATACAAGCAGTCTCCTCATCAAATGTTAGAGAAAAATGAATATCCCTTGAAAGATTTGAATTTGAAAAAACTTCTGCAAATGCTAAAGAGCAAGCTAAAAAACCTTTCATATCACAAGATCCTCTTCCATAAAGTTTATCACCTTTTATCTCTGCTTTAAAAGGATCAGTCGACCAGCCTTTTGAAACAGGCACCACATCCGTATGTCCAGATAAAATAATTGGTTCTACTCCATTTGGTTTCTTTGCTTTTAATGTAGCAAAAAGGTTAACTCTTTTTTTATTTTCATCAAATACTTTAAAAGAGGTTGCTCCATTTTTTTTTAAAATATCTTCACAATAATTAATCAAAGATGAATTATTTTCCCCTGATATTGTTTTGAAAGCTATAAGATCCTTAAGAATCTTTATTGATTTTTCGTATAATTTGTTATCTATATTTGCCACAATCTATTTATATATTATTATTATGAAAGAACAAATAACCTTCAATGACTTTGATAAAGTCGATATTCGTTTAGGTACAGTTATTTCTGTAGAAAAAAACGAAAAAGCAAGAAAACCTTCATTGGTATTAAAAGTTGATTTTGGTTCAGAAATCGGAGTAAAGCAATCATCGGCCCAAATAACTCATTTTTATAACAGAGATAATTTAGTTGGAAAACAAGTTATTGGCGTTTGTAATTTTCCAGAAAAAAATATTGCTGGAGTTATTTCACAGGTGCTTATATTAGGATCTATTGATAAAGAGGGAAAAGTTACATTACTTCATCCTTCCCAAAAAGCTGAAGATGGACTACCTATAGCATAGATCAATGCATCCTGAACTATTGTCACTTTTTTTATTTATGCTTGGTACAGGATGTTCTCCTGGACCCAATAACATAGTTGCATCCTACTCTGGTTTCAATTTTGGTATAATGAAAACCATACCACATATGCTTGGAGTAATACTTGGATTTACAATGATGGTAAGTGTTTTAAATTTTGGACTAATAAATATATTTAAAATATATCCTTTGCTTCAAGAAATTTTAAAAATCTCAGGATCTATTTTTTTAGTTTATCTTGCTTATAAAATTTCATTTTCAAAAAATATTGACAAAGAACAAAAGCAAAATCCTGTAAAATTTTTTGAAACTTTTTTGTTTCAATTTTTAAATCCTAAAGGTGTAATTGTAGGAATAATATGTGTTTCAACATATGTAGAAAGTGGGGTAAATTTTCTAAATCATTCTATATGGGTTATTAGTATTTCTTTTATTTGTGCTATAATAAGTATCAATTTTTGGACTTTAATAGGTAAATTTTTAAGGAAATTTGCGACAAATGAAAAATTTATTAAGTTGTTTAATTATGCTATGTCAGTGCTTCTATTAGGTTGCATAGCAACATTTTATTATTAATTATGAAACCGAGAAATAAAAATTCTTACAACTCTTTAAAATCTATGAAAGTAGATGGGAGTGATTATAAATATTATTCAATATCAGAGGCAGAAAAAAATGGCTTAGCAGGAGTATCTAAATTACCTAAATCACTCAAAGTTTTATTAGAGAATTTACTAAGATATGAGGATGATGTTTCTGTAACTAAGTCACAAATACAAGCTATTCATGAATGGTTAAAAAATAAAAAGTCAAAAACTGAGATTGCATATAGACCTGCTAGAGTTTTGCTTCAGGATTATACAGGTATTCCTGCTGTTGCCGACTTAGCAGCAATGAGAGAAGCTGTAAAAGAAAAGAAGAAAGACCCAGGCGCTATAAACCCGCTATCCACAGTAGATCTTGTAATTGATCACTCGGTTCAAGTCGATAAGTTCGCGAATAAAAATTCTTTTGAAAAAAATGTTGACATAGAGTTCGAGAGAAATGGAGAAAGATATTCCTTTTTAAAATGGGGACAGCAAGCATTTAACAATTTTAGAATAGTCCCTCCTGGAACTGGAATATGTCACCAAGTAAATCTTGAATATTTATCAAAAGTTGTTTGGAGTGAAGAGTTTGATGGCACAAAATATTTATTTCCTGATACATTGGTGGGTACTGACAGTCACACCACAATGGTAAATGGTTTATCGGTCCTAGGTTGGGGAGTAGGAGGTATTGAAGCTGAAGCAGGTATGCTTGGACAACCTATATCAATGTTAATACCTGAAGTAATTGGTTTTAATTTATTTAATAAAATGCCAGAGGGCACAACTGCCACAGACTTAGTTTTAACAGTTGTTAAAATGTTAAGAGACAAAGGTGTAGTTGGTAAATTTGTAGAATTTTACGGCGATGGATTAAAGAATTTAACACTTGCTGATAGAGCAACGATAGCAAATATGGCACCAGAGTACGGGGCTACATGTGGTTTTTTTCCAATTGATGATGAAACTCTAAAGTATCTAAAATTTTCAGGAAGAGATGAAAAAACACTAAAAATTGTAGAGAGCTATGCAAAAGAGCAAGGTTTATGGTCATCCAATGATATCGAATTTTCTGACACAATTTCGCTTGATATGTCCTCAATTGTTCCAACTATTTCTGGACCTAAGAGACCGCAAGATAAAGTTCTATTAAGTGAGGCTAGTAAGAATTTTACAAAAGTTTTTAATGAAACTACTAAAAGAAAACAGAAAAAATCTTCAAAAGTTAGAAATACTGATTATGAAATTTCTGATGGATCAATATTGATTGCAGCAATAACATCTTGCACAAATACATCTAATCCAAATGTATTAATAGGAGCAGGATTATTAGCAAAAAAGGCGACAGACTTAGGTTTGAAAACTAAGCCTTGGGTTAAAACATCTTTAGCACCTGGCTCACAAGTTGTTACTGATTATTTGGATAAAGCAGGTTTAAGTAAATATTTAGATGAATTAGGATTTAATTTAGTGGGATATGGTTGTACAACTTGCATTGGTAATTCAGGTCCACTTTCCAATGAAATAGTAGATGCGATTGAAAAAGATGATCTCTACACAGTATCAGTATTGTCAGGAAACAGAAATTTTGAGGGAAGAATATCACCTCACATTAAAGCTAACTTTTTAGCCTCACCTCCTTTAGTTGTTGCGTATGCAATTGCCGGCCATATGGAGGTGGATATTTACAAAGATGCAATCGGCAAAGGTGAAAATGGCCGAGAAATATTTCTAAAAGATATTTGGCCTAGTAATAAGGAAATAGAGGAAATTTTACAAAGTTCTTTGAGTGCAGACATGTTTGTAAATAGATATTCTAATGTTTTAGAGGGACCATCTCAGTGGCAAAAAATTAAGACAGAACCCTCAAGTATTTATAAGTGGGATGAAAGCTCAACATATGTTAAAAAACCACCTTTTTTTGACAACTTACCTGATAAACCAGAGGGGTTTAAATCAATTAAAGATGCTAGACCACTTCTAATCCTAGGTGACATGGTCACAACAGATCATATTTCGCCCGCAGGATCCATACAAAAAGAAAGTCCAACCGGAGAATATTTTATGAAGAACCAAATATTACCAAAAGATTATAATTCTTATGGATCAAGAAGAGGAAACCATGAAGTTATGATGAGAGGAACGTTTGCAAATATTCGAATTAGAAATGAGATGGCTCCTGGTACAGAGGGAGGATTTACAAAACTTTATCCAGAAAACAAAGTCATGCCAGTTTATGATGCGGTGGTAGAATATAAAAAAAGAGGTACAGATTTAGTTGTAATAGGAGGCAAAGAATATGGGACTGGTTCTTCAAGAGATTGGGCAGCAAAAGGCACTAAATTATTAGGAATTAAAGTTGTTATAGCAGAAAGTTTTGAAAGGATACATAGATCTAATCTTATAGGTATGGGAATTTTGCCATTACAATTTACTGATGGATTTAATAGAAATAAATTAAATTTAATAGGTTCTGAGTTGATAACTATTTTGGACTTCGAAAAGGGAGTTAATCCAACAGATAAAGTTAAGGTAGAATTTAAGTATGCTACCGGAGATACGAAAATTATAGAAACAATTTGCAGAATAGATACAAAGAACGAGCTTGAATATTACAAAAATGGAGGAATACTCCAATATGTTCTTAGAAACATGATATGAATGATCAAGAATTTGAAATTATAAACAGAGAGACAAAAAAACAAAAAACTATTGATTTTGTAAAGAAAAATAAAAATATCTTTTTAGTTTTAATTTTAACGATTATTTTTTGCGTAATAGGTTTCTTTTCTTACGAAATGTACTTAAATAATAAACGTTCAAATTTAGCAAATAAATTTAATAATTCTGTAAATTCACATAAAATAGGTAATAATGAAAATATTAAAAACAATATGGTTGAAATCATTAATTCAAATGACAAAACATATTCGCCATTGGCTTTATATTACTTGTTAGATAATAATTTAATTTCATCAATAGATGAGATAAACAAATATTTTGATATAATCATATATGAATTAAGCTTAGATCAAAATCTAGTAGATCTAAATATATATAAAAAAACTCTTTATAATGCTGATAGTTTAACTGAAAACGAGCTATTAAATATGGTAGAGCCTATTTTAAAAAAAGAAAACATATGGCAGTCCCATGCTATGTACTTATTAGCTGAATACTATTATTCAAAAGGGGACAAGGAAAAGTCATTAACTTATTATAAATCAATAGTTTCAAAAACTAATAGCAATTCTGAGATAAAGCTTGAAGCAAGAAAAAGAATTCAAAGAGACTTTAGTGAATAAAAATTTTTATTTAGTTATTTTTTTTATATTTTTAATCGGTTGCTCAATAGATAATAAAAGTGGGATATGGTCTAAAGATAAAAAAATAAAGTCAGCCAATCAATATAAAGACATAATTTTCGAGGATAATAAAGAAGTATCACAAGAAATTAATAAAAACATTAAAATTTATCTTAAAGATAAATATACTCTAAATAATAAAAAAAATTATTATAACAATAATACAGGTATTAAAAATTATGATGGAAATTTAAAACAGATTAAAAAAATTAAATTTTCAAAAATTAAAAACTTTTCTAAATTCAAACCAGATATATTATATTCACATAATAGTAATATTTATTTTTTTAATAGCAAAGGTACTATTATTAAACTTTCAAAAAATTTGGAGGTAATTTGGGAGAAAAATATTTACTCTAAAAAAGAAAAAAAATTAAATCCAATACTAAATCTAGCAATTGAGAAGAATACTCTCATTTTAACGGACAATTTATCAAATTATTATGCTTTGGATATTCTTGATGGAGAATTATTATGGAGAAAAACAAATTCAGCGGCTTTTAATTCAGAAATTAAGATAGCAAAAAATAAAATTTTCACAGTTGATTATGACAACATATTAAAATGTTTTTCTCTAGAGAATGGTAATTTACTTTGGGAATATCAAACTGAAAATACTTTAATAAAATCAACAAAGAAAACATCCTTAGTGCTTGAAGAAAACAAAGTTATTTTTTTAAATCATACAGGTGATTTGAATACTCTCGATCAAAATGGAAATCTTATATGGCAAACGCCCACATCTAAATCTATTATTTATGAGGATAGCTTTACGAATATGTACTCTGATATTGTTTTAGATAATAATACTATTTATTTTTCAAATAATAAAAATGAATTTTTTGCTATAAGCTTAGATACTGGAACAGTGAAATGGAGAAAGAAAATAAATTCTAGTATTAGGCCGACTATTACAAAAGATTTAATTATTACAATCGCTGATAATGGTTTTTTAATAATTCTGGATAAAAAAAATGGCAAATTAGTAAGATCAACTAATATAAAAAAAAAATTTAAAAAAAAAAAATGGGATAGTTTAGTAAATAATGGTTTTTTAGTTGGGAAAAATAAAATTTACTTAAGTACAAATGGAAAACTAAATATTATTGACTTATCAGATGGACTATCAAAAAAAATTGTTGATTTAGACAAAAAGTTTATTGCTAGACCACATATTTATGAAAAATCTATGTATATCCTTAGCAGTAATCAAATAATAAAATATAATTAAATGATACTAAAATTTTTAGAAAGCATTGGACGTAAAAAAGTTGTTTTAGATAGGGGACCATCACATCCAAAATTTCATGAAGCAAAACCATGGATGAATAGATATTATTTGATCTTTAGGCATAGGCCTAAATGGTTCCCATTTAATATTTTATTGCATGAAATGTTAGATGACGATCATGGAGAAGGGGTCCATAATCATTTATTCCCTTTCATTACTATAATTTTGAGAGATGGATATTGGGAAACCCTTAAAACAGGAAGATATTGGAGAAAACCGGGTTATATTGGCTTTAGGTCTGCTAATACATTCCATAGAGTTGATTTAAAACCTGGCACTAAACCTTTAACAATTTTTATCTCTGGACCTTATGGTTTACGAAAAGGAAAAAGATCAGAATACGGTATTGATTTTAATAATAAAAAATGAGGCAAGAGTTCTTTACTTTAGAATTATTCACAAATGGACAAAAACTTTATGAGTTTACAGAAAATACATTGCATTGGATTAATGATTTAAATTTGAACAATGGTTTGTTAAATTTATCGATACAACATACTAGTGCATCCTTAATCGTTCAAGAAAATGCTGACCCAGATGTTAGAATAGACCTAAAAAATTATTTTAATAAATTAGTGCCAATGGATGAAAATTTATATATCCATAAATCTGAGGGAAAAGATGACATGCCAGCTCATATAAAATCTGCATTAACAAATAATCAGATATCATTGAGTATTAAAGATAAAAAACTTTTACTTGGAACCTGGCAAGGTCTGTATTTATTTGAACACAGAACTAGTAAACATAAAAGAAAAATAATACATCATTATTTTGGGGATTAATTTTTTTTCAAAGATTTAAATGCATCTAAGGCTTTTTTTCTAGCCTCTTCATGAATAACAATTGGCTCAGGGTAATCTTTACCTATAACCGTATCAATTGATTTTTGATATTTTAAATCTAACTCCCAGGGTTTATGAATATATTTTGATGGATATTTATTTAGTTCTGGAACCCATTTCTTTACATAATCACCATTTTTATCAAATTTTTCACCCTGAAGTATTGGATTAAATATACGAAAATATGGAGCAGCATCTGCACCACAACCAGCAACCCATTGCCACTGGGCTACATTATTGGCTTCGTTGAAATCTAATAAACAATTTCTAAAGTGCCTTTCTCCCTCTTGCCAATTTATTCTTAGATGTTTGACCAAAAAAGAGCCCACAACCATTCTAATTCTGTTATGCATCCAACCTGTTTCATACATTTGTCTCATACCTGCGTCTACAATTGGATATCCCGTCAAACCTTTTTTCCAAGCTTCTAAATTCTTTTTATTTTTTTCCCATGGAAATCTGTCAAATTCTCTTCTTAAATTTCCTTTAAGCATTTGAGGAAAATAATTTATAAGACTATGAGAAAATTCTCTCCAACCTAGCTCGTTAAGGTATTTTCTTACTCCAATATTTTTATTAACTTTTGAACATTTTTGCCAGATCGTATTAACATTTATTTGCCCATTTCTAATGTAAGGAGATAATTTAGACGAACCATTTAAAGAAGGAAAATTTCTATCATTACCGTATTTTGAAATTCTGTCCTTTAAAAAATTTTTTAATTGAACATGGGACTCCTCCTCTGAGACATTCCAATAATTATCAAATTTTTTGTACCAATTTTTATTTGGTAAAATATTGACAAAAGTATTTTTTGAATTGAATATATTTTTTTTAGACTTAGCTTTTTGAATTTTTGAACTATCAGATGGAACTT
The DNA here is from genome assembly GCA_902571055.1 of uncultured Pelagibacteraceae bacterium. Taxonomy (GTDB): domain Bacteria; phylum Pseudomonadota; class Alphaproteobacteria; order Pelagibacterales; family Pelagibacteraceae; genus Pelagibacter. Next base: position 77,242 of record CACGAM010000002.1, read on the forward strand.
TGTCTAAATAAATTTGTTCTGCATGTCTCCAAAAAGGACTAAATACTTTAAATGGTGTACCATCTTTTTTAGTGATTGATTGATATTCATTTAAAACATTACCTTTGAATAACTTATAATGAATTTTATTGTTATTAAGCATTTCAATTATTTTTCTATCTAAATTTAATTGTTGTGGTTCGTAAACTTTGTTCCAATATAAATTTATATTTTTACCTTTTAATTTTGAAAAAAAATCAACTTCTTTAGATATAATTATTTCTAAATTGATATTGTAAATATTTAAGTTTTTACCAAAGCTTTCTAAAGATTTACTAATCCACCATTTTTGAGCTTCTCTTTTATTGTCAAAAAATTCTTTATTAAATATATAAATTGCAGATACAGTGTCATGATTTTTACTTGCGTGTATTAATGCAGAATTGTTTTCTAATCTGAAGTCATCCTTGATCCAAACTATTCCTACAGTCATATTTTTAACCTTTTTTTACCTTTAGAATATAATTTATTGTACAAATTATTATCTACATTACCCTCACAACCAATTAGTAAAACATTAGAACTTTTATCAAGACCAATTTTTTTCCTAATATTTTTTTGATTGCAAACTGATATTAAGCTTATTACACTTGGAGCCGAACATTCACCTGCAATTATTTTCTTATCACTAAAAAATTTTTTTGCAAGTAGAGTTACCGCCTCGGGTATTTTATTATCACTAATTGTTAAACAATAATTAGTAGCATCTTTTAAAATTTTCCATGGAATAAGAGACATTTCATTACATGACATTCCTCCCATAATACTTTCTTTTTTAATTTTAATTTTTGTCATTTTACCGTTTTGTATACTTTTTAACACACAGTCTGCATTATCAGGCTCAATAATAATTATCTTTGGTATTCTTTTAAAATATCTTGCAACACCAGCTACTACGCCTGCAGCCATTCCTCCTACACCTGCTTGAAGAAATATGTGCGTAATATATTTATTTGTTTGCACCGATGTTTCTTTTATCATTAACGAGTAACCAGCCATGGTCAACTGAGGAATATATTTATAATTTTTTGTTGATACATCTTGAATAATTTTCCAATTATTTTTGATAGATTGCTTTTTACATTCCTTTAAAGAATTTTCATAATTTCCTTTTACCAAATGAACATTAGCACCTAGTTTTCTAATTGAGTTAGCTCTATTTTTACTAACGTTTTGACTAACAAATATATTACATTTTAATCCAAGCCTTTTTGCTCCCCATGCAACAGACCTTCCATGATTTCCGGCTGTAGCTGAAGATACAATAATTTTTTTGTTATTTTTTGAAATAACTTTTACTGCATAAGCACCGCCTAAAGCTTTAAAAGATTTTAACCCAAACCTTTTAGACTCGTCTTTATAGAAAACATTTTCCAAATTTAATTCATTTGAGAGTTTATTTAATTTTATTAGAGGAGACTTAGAGTATCTATTCCATTTTGATATTGAATAATAGGCTTTATCAATAATAGATTTTGGCAAATGTCTGAGTATTTTTTTTCTACTAAAAAAATACTGTTTATTAGTTAAAAATTTAGATATTTTCCAATTTTTTAAACTACTTCGTAATTTCATAAATTAATTATTTATATCCAATTATTATTTTAACAATATACTATAATTTATTTTCATGAAAAATTTTATTCTTTCTATTGATCAGGGTACTACATCAACAAGGTCAATACTTTTCGATTTAAAAGGCAAACCAGTATTTGTGTCGCAAAAAGAATTTAAACAGTATTACCCTAAAGATGGATGGGTTGAACACAATCCTGAGGAAATATGGGTTACTACAAAAAAAGTAATAAAAGAAATTATAAATAAAAATAAAAAAATAAAAGGAAATATTTTAACGATAGGGATAACAAATCAAAGAGAGACAACTTTGCTTTGGGATAGCAAAACTGGGAAATGTATTTATAACGCAATCGTTTGGCAAGATAGGAGAACTACAAATTTGTGTAATAAACTAAAAAAAAAAGGATTAGAAAATTTAATAAAATCAAGAACAGGTTTACTATTAGATCCATATTTCTCAGCTACAAAAATTAAATGGATAATTGAAAATATTCCGTTAGCAAAAGAACTATTAAAAAAAGATAGGTTGTTGTTTGGAACAATAGATACGTATTTAATTTGGAAATTAACAAAAGGAAAAATTCATGCTACCGACTCGACAAATGCTTCAAGAACTATGCTTTTTAATATAAAGAAAAATTGTTGGGACAAAAAAATTTTAAAATTATTAAAAATTCCTGAAAGTATTTTGCCAAATGTAAAAAACTCCGCCGATAACTTTGGGTTTACTAATATATCTATTACTAAAAAACCTTACCCAATTAATGGAGTTATCGGTGATCAGCAAGCAGCCGCAGTTGGTCAAAGCTGTTTCCAAAAAGGATCTACAAAGATTACTTTTGGTACTGGAGCTTTTATTATAATGAATACAGGAAATAAAAAAATAAATTCAAAAAACAAATTATTATCAACTATTTGTTACAGAATTAATAACAGAACAACCTTTGCCCTTGAAGGATCAATTTTTATAGCAGGTGCAAGTGTCCAATGGCTTAGAGATAAACTAAAAATTATTAAAAGTGCAAAAATAACCGAAAAAATCTCAAAAAAACAAATAAATAATAATAACGTCTATCTCGTACCAGCTTTTACAGGTTTAGGAGCGCCTTACTGGAAACCAAATGTTAGAGGAATTTTGACTGGACTAACTAGAGATACTGGAAGAAATGAAATTATAAGAGCAACTTTAGAATCAGTTGCATATCAAACTTCGGATTTATTAAATGCTATGAAAAAGGATGGTCTAAAACCTTCCGTCATTAAAGTAGATGGTGGCATGGCGAATAATTATTGGTTCATTCAGTTTTTGACTGATATCTTGAACATTAAAGCATTAAAACCCAAAGTCTATGAAACAACTTCTTTAGGCGCGGCAGTCATGGCCGGCTATTATATCGGTGTATATAAATCTTTATCAGATATAGCAAGAAATTGGAGATTTGATAAAAAATTTGTTCCAAAAATAGTGCATAAAAATAGATTAAAACTATTGAATGGATGGCATCAAGCAATTAGAAAAACCTTAAGGTGATATGAAAAAAATTTTAATAATTGGTGCTGGAGCAATGGGATCTGCATTCTCATTACCTTGTATAGAAAATAATAATAATGTTTCTATAGTAGGTACCCACCTTGAAAAAAAGTTTATAAAAAATTTAAAAAAGAATTATTATCATAAAACTTTAAAATCCTATTTACCTCGAAAAGTAAAAATTCTAGATTATCAAAATTTAATAGATCAATTAAGCAATAGACCAGACTATGTAGTAATTGCAGTTAGTTCTAAAGGCATCGATTGGGTGTGTAAGGAATTAATTAAAAATTATGATAAAAAACTTTCACTAATATTATTGACCAAAGGCCTGGTAAATTACAATAACAAAATGGTTACAATATCAGAGAAAATTAATAAATTATTTCAAAAAAATGGTTTACCAAAACAGGATATAACTTCTATCAAAGGACCTTGTCTTGCGGCAGGTCTGATAAACAAAATAAGAACCAGTACTGTAATTGCAAATAGAAATATTATTAGCGCAAAAAAAGTAGAAAGAGTAATTACTACAAAATATTATAAAGCCGAAACATCTAAAGATATCATAGGAATTGAGGTTTTAAGTGCTATAAAGAATTTATATGCCATGCTGATAGGTGCATCATTAGGCTTGAGTGGTCCAAACATACAAAGAAACATTAGAAATAAATATTATCATAATACCTCATCCTCATTATTCAGAGAATCTTTGTTAGAGATGAAAAATTTTACTGTTAAAATGAATGGACTTCAAGAGACCACCTATGGACTTGCAGGTCTAGGAGATTTGTATGTTAGTGTAGCTGGAGGAAGAAATAGTAAAATGGGATATTATCTTGGTTTGGGTAAAAAATATCAAAATATTAAAAGAAAAGAGATGAAAAGTATAACCACAGAGGGATGTGAGCTAGCACTAGAGATTGGACCTATAATTAAAAAAAAATTTAAAAGAATACAATTTCCAATCCTTTTTGCATTAATCGATGCAATTTGTAAAAATCAAAAATTAAAAATTAAATGGTAAAAAAAAAAATTCTTATTGTTGAAGGCAATACAAGAGAAGAGAATAGCGAATTTACAGCTGTTGGTATAAATACACATACTGAAAGTCTAATTGAAAGTATAAACTTTTATAAAAAAGATTTAGATATAAGTATAGCAAATCCATCATCAGATAATAATTTGAAAAATTCCATTGACAGTCTTGATAAATATGATGGCATGATTTGGGGAGGTAGTAGCTTAAATATTTATAATGATACAGATGAAATTAGAAGACAAATAAGTTTCATGAGAGAGTGTCAGTCAAAAATAAAAAAAATATTTGCAATTTGTTGGGGGCTTCAAGTAGCTGTGACTGTTGCGGGTGGACAAGTTAAAAAGTCTGATAAAGGAGCTCATAGAGGAATAGCGCATAATATAAAAGTTAATAACATTGGTTCAAATCACAAAATCTATCTTAACAAAAAAAAACAGTTTAACTCACCAGCATTTAATTTTGACGAAGTTGTAAAAATACCAGATGGAGCAATTCTTTTATCATCAAATGAATTAAATAATGTTATGGGTCTAAATTTTAAAACGAACACGTCAGATATATGGGGGATTCAGTATCACCCAGAGATATCATATGAAAAAATGGTTAGTTTAATTCATTTTAGAAAAGAACGTTTGTTAAATAAAGGGGCATTTAAAGACCAAGATGAAATTAATAATCATATTTTAATGATTGAGAATGAAATTGAAAATACAGAAAAAATATCAAGAATGAAAGAGTTAGAAAATTGGATTAATTACTTATATGAAAATTAAAAATAAAGAGGATATAATTAATCATTTTATTGCAGGAAATAAAGATCATCAGAATATTGGTGTAGAAAACGAAAAATTTATATTTGATAATAAATCAAAAAAAAGATCTAATTATAATCAAATTGTTAATGTTCTTAATTTTTTAAATAAAAATTACGGATGGAATAAAGTATTAGAAAATAATAATCTTATTGGGCTAGAATTAAATGGTAAACAGGTTACGCTAGAACCTGGAAATCAAATTGAATTAGCAGGGGCAAAATTAAAAACTATACATGATGTTTGCTCAGAGTCTTATAATTTTCAAGATCAATTGATAAAAGCATGTAACAAATTAGACTTAAATCTTTTATCCATAGGCTATGATCCTAATACACATTTAAAGGACGTTCCATCAAATCCAAAAAAAAGATATGAGGTCATGACAAAAGAAATGCCAAAAAATGGCAAACTTAGTTTAGAGATGATGTATCAAACAGCAGGTACGCAGATCAATTTAGACTATTCAAACGAAGAAAATTTTTCAAATATATTTAGATTATCAGCTTTTTTAGTGCCTCTAGCTATCTCCTTATTTGCTAACTCCTCTATAAAAGAAAATACTTTCAGCCAGTACTTATCTTATAGATCTTACGTATGGCAAAATACGTCTAGAGGAGGTTTGCCGAATATATTCTTTGAAAAAATGACATTTGAAAAATATGCGGATTTTTGTTTATACTATCCTTTATTATTTATTAAAAAAAATTCTGAATATTTATTTCCAAAAAAATATTTGTTTAAAGATTTTATCGAAAATAAAATTGAAGAGATAAATAAGGATAGTCCAACTACTAAAGATCTTGAAACTCACTTAAGCACTATTTTTACAGAGATTAGATTAAAACAGTACCTAGAAATTAGGTCTATTGATGCTTGTGAATGGGATTGTCATTGTGCAGCTCCTGCATTTTATACAGGATTAATATATGGAAATCTGGATGAAAGTTTAGATGTAATAAAAAATTGGAGATCAGATGAAGTTATTAATGCCTATCTTGATGCTCCAAAAAAAGGTCTTTCAACGGAGATAAATGGTAAAAATATGATAGAATGGGGTGAGTTATTATTAAAAATTAGTAAAAAAGGTTTGGAAAATAGAAATAATCTAAACAAAAAAAATAATGACGAAAGTGTCTATTTAAAAAACATCGAAAATGTTTTGTCTGAAAAAAAGACAAAAGCTGAAAAATCAATTAAGATTGCATAATTTGGAAAAAAAACAAAAAATCGTCGCTGTACAAGCCAACAATTTAAGTACAATAAAAATTAATACAGATACAACTTTTTTATTATGTTTAGAAGCTCAAAGAAGAGGATTTAGAATATTTTGGTACAATACAAATCAATTAACACTAAATAATAAAAAGGTAACTGCAAACGGTTTTTTTATAAAATTATTAGAAAATAAAAAAAAATTTTATATTAAGATTAAAAATCTAGAGCTTGATCTTTCCAAAGCCAAATATCTATTAATAAGACAAAATCCACCATTTAACCTGGAATATATTAATTCAACTCTATATTTAGAAAAATTATCTTCACATACTAAAATCATAAATAATCCCATTTCCATAAGAAATATTTCTGAAAAATTCTATTCCTCAAGATTTTTTAGATACATGCCACCTACAATTTTTACTAAAGATATAAACAAAATAAATAAATTTTATAAGAAGTATAAACAATTAGTTATAAAACCGATTAATGGTTATGCTGGAAAAGATATTATGTTTATAAATAAAAATTTTAATAAAAAACGTGTTTCATTATATTTAAAGAAAATTGGACATGCTATGATACAAAAATTTTTACCAATGGTAAAAAAGGGTGATAAAAGAGTTTTTATAATTAATGGGAAAGTTTGTGGAGCTATCAAACGTGTTCCCTCTAAAAACTCAATTTTATCTAATTTATCACAAGGAGGCACAGCAATTAATACAACATTAAATTTAAATGAGTTAAAAATAGCAAAGATTGTTGCTAAAGATTTACATAAAAATAACATATATTTTGCAGGAATAGATTTTGTTTCTGGTAAATTAATAGGTGATATAAACGTAACTTCTCCAACCGGACTTCCTCAATTTAAGCAACTTACTGGAAAAGACTTGTCTAAATATTTTTGGAATGGGCTAATAAACTAAAATAAACCCTCTGTCTCACCTCTTTTATTTAATTTGATTTTATCAGCAGCTGGAACTCTTGGTAATCCAGGCATAGTCATTATTGAGCCGCATACAACAACAATAAAATTAGCCCCAGATGATAATCTTACCTCTCTTATAGGTATTTCATGATTCTGTGGTGCTCCTTTAAGTTTGGGGTCTACGGAGAAACTATATTGAGTCTTTGCAATACAAACTGGTAAATTACCGTATCCATTTAATTCGAACTTTCTTAAATCATTTTTTACTTCAGTTGGAGCAGTTACAGCTTTTGCACCATAAATTTCTTTAGCTATTTTCTCTATTTTTTTCCAAGGAGATAATTTTTCAGCATACAAATATTTAAAATTATTTTTATTTGAATTTTTACAAATTTTAATAACTTTTTTTGCTAAGTCGGTTGCTCCTTTACCTCCATTGGCCCAGTGAGAACTGACACTAACTTCAACACCAATGTTATCGCAGAATTTTTTAATTTCCTTAATTTCATTGTTTGTATCTAATACAAAGTGATTTATTGCAACTACGGGCTCTAAACCAAATTTTTTTATATTAGAAATATGCCTCTCAAGGTTTACTATACCTTTCTTTAATGCAGGAATATTTTCTTTTTTTAAATTATCTTTTTCTAAACCTCCATGCATCTTCAGAGCTCTTACAGTTGCTACTATTACAACACAGCTTGGGACTAGTTTTGATTTTCTACATTTTATATTTAAAAATTTTTCAGCCCCTAAATCAGCTCCAAAACCAGCTTCCGTGACTACATAATCTGATAACCTCAAAGCAGTTTTAGTAGCTATCACAGAATTACAACCATGAGCAATATTCGCAAATGGCCCTCCATGAATTATAGCAGGGTTATGTTCTAGAGTTTGAGTTACATTCGGTCTAAGAGCCTCTTTCAAAAGTACGGTCATGGGTCCATGGGCGTTTAAATCTTTAGCATAAATTGGCTTATTTTGCCTGTTGTATGCAATTGTAATATTCCCAATTCTATTTTCTAGGTCTTTCAAATCATTTGCTAAACAAAAGATTGCCATAACTTCAGAAGCCACTGTAATATCAAAACCATCTTGCCTTAAGTAATTTTTTGCTACACCTTTTGTATTAATATTTATAAATCGTAAAGCTCTATCATTCATATCTAATACTCTTTTCCAAACAATACGGTTTTCATCAATATTTAATTTATTACCCCAATAAATATGATTATCAATAAGAGCAGATAATAAATTATGTGCAGAAGTTATTGCATGAAAATCTCCTGTAAAATGAAGATTGATTTGTTCCATTGGAACTACTTGTGCATAACCGCCACCTGCTGCACCTCCTTTCATTCCGAAAGATGGTCCCAAGCTAGGCTCTCTTAAACATACTATACTTTTTTTTCCAATTTTATTTATGCCATCTGATAAACCTACAGAAGTAGTTGTTTTTCCTTCACCAGCTGGTGTTGGTGAAATTGCAGTGACTAAAATTAAATTACCTTCTTTTTTATTTTTTAATCTTTTAAGATATTCAAAATTTATTTTGGCAATATGTCTACCCATGGGGCTAAACGCTTCTGGTTTATCTGGAACTCTCAGTTTTGTTAAAATTTTTTTAATAGGTTTTAGCTTTGCTTTTCTCGCAATTTCAATATCTGATTTAAATTTGCTCATTTATCTATGAAATAAAGTATTATTTAATATACTTTATTCTTTCATTTTTAAAGAATTAATTTAAATTGAATATTTTAATTTCTTGCGGATATTTCATTTATGAAAAAAAATTTTAGATTTTTTGATAATAGACAAAAATATTTATTATTTGTTACTACAACTAATGAAAAAAATAGAATTGCAGATAATTTAAAACCGATAATACAAAGTGTAAAACCTAAACACCCTGCATTAAAAATTTTTGACGCTGGCATGGGTGACGGATCTCTACTTATGAGTGTAATGAGACAATGTCATCAAAAATTACCCAATATACCATTATTAGTTTCTACAAAAGAAATTAGCATGGAAGATGTAAGATTGGGGCTCGAGAAACTGCCTGACAGATTTGTTGAACATAAAAACACGGTATTTGTAATTTCAAACTTAAATTACGTAGAGTCCACAAATTTAAAATCAAATAACAGATTTAAACAGAAAAAAATGAATTGGAAAATTGTAAAACTAACTGGAAACTCTTCATTAGATTTTTCTGCACAGCTAAGAAAACTCAATCAAGAATTTTTATCAAAAAAGTGGCAAGTCGAAAGAAATCCAAAAACTGGAAATCCAACCTATAAAGAACCTTCTGTAATAGTAATTTATAGGAAAGACCAAGAATTTGTTCTTAAAGATGTGATACCAAAAAAAAATAACGGGAAAAATTATTATGATATAATTATCGCATCTCAACCTTACAGATCTAGAGTGACTGCTGAAAAAAAAGTTAAGTTCGTAATTGAGCCAATGATAAAATCTTTAGAAAAAAACGGAAAACTAATTGTAGTGCATGCTTGTGGTGATGATCCAGCAAATAAAATAATTAAACAGGTTTGGCCTAAAGAAAATCCTTTTCCTTCGTTGTACCCAGCTATTATAAAATATATTAAGTCAAACCTAAGTAGAGATATATTAAAACAAATAAAGTTTCATAAGTCTAAAAAATTTAAATACATGTTAAGAGCTTTACCGAATGAAATTTCTGGAGGAATAGCAACATCAGTAATTTTTTCAGCTTGGAATGCAGCTGTTTATGTAAATCAAATGACAGATGAACAAATTTTTAAAGCTGAAAAATCAAAAAATTATCAAAAAATCGTGCAAAAAATTGTTAATAAACATAAAGGTCTATTTTTTAACAATGAATTATTCGTTATTCAGAGAAAATAGTCCAATTTAGGTGTTATTTATTTTTTCCATCTTGAGTTGATTTAAATAATTAGTAGAATTTAGTTGTGAAAATAAAATCCAAAGTTTTGGGACTATTAATATTATTTTTTTTGAATAATTGTATGCAATCTACAGCAATGGTTGGTCCTACAATGACTTTAGTATCAACCGGTAATTTTTATCAAGCTGGTTTCAGTTATGGTGCAAACAAAGCAGTTGAAAAAGAGACAGGTATGCAAACTACAGATTACTTAATAAATAAAATCGAGGAAAATCAAAAAAAGGATATATCAGGAGATGATGATGAGCTTACAAAAAGTTTGCAAATACTTTTGGAATTAAACATTGAAAAAACTAGAAAATTTATCAATTAAATTTTTAATTCATAATAACACGAGTTTGGGTCATCTTTATAATGTGCAAAAGGTTTACAAGGTTTAAAACCATAATTTAGGAAGAGTTTTCTCGCTGGTAAAAAAAAATTTCCTGCACCTGTTTCTACACTCAATTTTTTAATACCAAGTTTTTTAGACATAGATATAAGATAACTAATTATTTTTTCACCATACCCTTTCTGTCTAAATTTATTAGAAACTCTTATAGATTTAAATTCACCGTGATCTTTATCTAATAATTTCAATGCACCACAGCCAATAAGTTCATTATTTTCCCATAAACTCCAAAATTTAATACTTTCACTTTTTAAACCCTCAATATCTAGAACATGAGTACTACCCATAGGCGAAACTGATCTCAATTCAGTAAAGTGATGTTGTAATAATTTGTTTACCTCAGAATTCTCAAAATTGCTTTCTATTGATTTCATATTTTATAAAATCATATAATCTATTAATAATTTAAACCAACAAATTATGTGTGGAAGATACGTGGTAACAAACCCTGTTGCAAAAACTGCAAAAATTGTAAAAAAAGCTATAAATGTAGATAATACAGATAATTACAATGCTCATCCTCAGCAAAGTTTACCTGTTTTAAAAAAATATATTAACGGCAATACACTCGAGTTATTGAAATGGGGAATAATACCATCTTGGGCTAAAAAAAAAGATTTTAGACCATTAATCAATGCAAGAATAGAGACAATAAATGAGAAAATCTCTTTCAAAAAGTTAATTAAAATACAAAGATGTATAGTTGTTGCCGACGGTTTTTATGAATGGAAGAGAGAAAATAAAATAAAAATACCCCATTTTATTTTTAGAAAAGACAAAAAAACGATATTTTTTGCCGGTATTTATCAAGATGATCAGTTTTGTTTGATTACAGAAAAATCTGACATAAATATTTCTAAAATTCATGAAAGACAACCCGTAATTATTGACGAGAAAGATATCAAATCTTACTTAAACATTGAGTTAGAGGCAGTCAATGTTTTGAATGATAGAAATAGACCTAATTTAGAGTTTTATGAAATTTCGAAAGATGTTAATAAACCCAACAACAATGATATATCTTTGATACAAAAAGTTTAAGTTAATTTTTTATTATAGTTATATGACCCATCTTCCTTTTTTCTTTGACCTCTTTTTTTAAATAATCATAAAAAAATTCATTGTCATTAAATTTTTTTCCCTTATAAAGATGAATATCATTACCAATTAAATTTATCATTTTTGCATCACAAATTTTTTTAAGTTCAATTTTTTCAATTCCGCATACTGCACGAATATGATTTTCAAATTGACTTACATTGTAAGCATTAATTGTTAAATGCCCAGAATTATGAACTCTTGGAGCTATTTCATTTACGTATAAGTTATCATTTATATCTACAAAAAACTCAACACACATTGTGCCTATATAATCTAATTCCTCTGCCAATATACTAGCCCAGTCTTTAGATTTTTCTAAAATTGAATTATCAATTTTTGCAGGTATCTCTGAATATTTCAATATTTGCTCTTCATGTTTGTTTTCAATTGGATCATAAATTGAATATCTCTGATGACCATATCTAGTCAACACAACTGAGATTTCAGTTTTTAAATTTACCAATTTTTCTAAAATATATTCTTTATTGAATTCAAGGTTTAGTTTAGATATTTGATCTGAGTTTTCTATTCTAAATTGACCTTTTCCATCATAGCCCAATGTACATGTTTTAAGTAGAGCGGGAAAATAATTATCGCTTGCTTCTAAATCTTTTAAATTTTTTATATAAACGTATTTTGTAGTTCTCAAGTCACATTTATTAATAAAATCTTTTTCAAAAAGTCTATTTTGGACAATTTTATTTATCTTAGGATAGGGAATTACTTTTTTTTCTTTATTTAAATTTTCTAATGTTTCGAATGGTATATTTTCAAATTCAAAAGTTATTAGATCTATCTTGTAACAAAATTCTCTTAATTTATTGTTATCATCATATCTTCCAAAGATAAATTCATCTGCAAAGTGTTGACCCGGAGCATCAAGATCATCGCAATAAATTACTGTTCGAATGTTAAGTTTTTTTGCAGCTTGAGAAAGCATGCTACCAAGCTGACCTCCACCAATAATTCCTAGAACGGGTTTATACATTAGTAAGGTTTTTTCTTAACAGATCTGGTCTGTTTTAATCGCCAATCATTAAGTTTTTTCGCAATTTTCAAACTTGAGTTAGATAAAATAGAGGCAGCAAGTAATGCGGCATTAATTGCTCCGTCTTTACCTATAGCAACTGTGGCAACCGGGATTCCTTTCGGCATTTGAACAATAGAGAGCAAACTATCTAAGCCTTTTAATTTTTTACTTTCAATAGGAACACCTATCACAGGTATTTTAGTTAAAGATGCTACCATTCCTGGTAGATGTGCTGAACCACCAGCACCTGCAATAATAACATTAATATTATTTTTTTCGACATTTGATGCATATTCGTACATTCTTTTTGGAGTTCTATGCGCTGAAACTATTTTTTTTTCAAATTTTATTCCTAGAGACTTCAAAGTTTTTTCAGCATACTTCATAGTTGAGTAGTCAGATTGACTTCCCATAATTATTGAAACATTTATTTTTGAATTTTTTTTCATAATTTATTTGCTTTTGTAAATATTATATATTTATATAAGACAAATAATGACAAAAAAATTAAATAATCTTGATAAAGATCACAAGCATGAAGAATTAAACAATATATGCGAAAACTGCAGCATAGAAAATGAAACAGTTTATCAAAATTTAATACTTACTGGTTTTAAAGTTTGTGAGTCATGCAGAATATCGAAAACTATATATCCAGTCTAAACAGAGTTTCCCACTGGTAATGCACTCATCCTGCTCATAACAAAAGATACAGATAAAAACACAATTATTAAAAAGGATAGGAAAATAATTCCAAAAGATTTAAAGTTTGATTTAATATTTAGTACTTGTTTAGTTGATATTATTAATGAGGCAAATATCCAAAACTGTGTTAAAAAAATTACAGGAATAACAAGTTCAGGTGTAACTGCAAAAAACCTTATTAATCCTGGTGAATGAGCGTATCCGACAGATACCAAAATTTTTTTAAAGGGAACTTTTTGATCTTTATCTGGAAAAATCTTTACACCAATCACAAAAATAAATATTGACCAGAGAAACCATGTTAAAATTGCTGTCAATCCAGATAGACCTATAGAAGTTTTAATTATTGTATTCGCTGCTACAGCACCTGCAACACCATCAAGTATCATTATTAATCCTGCAAAATAAATTGCAGCTTCACCAAAATATTTATTATCTTTGTAAAGAGATTTATCCAGTTTTAAAGATTTAAAAAAAATATTTAAAAACTCTGCTAGCATTTTTAAATAAATTATCCTTTTACTACTTCTCTCGTATTAGCATTATAAGACTCTGTAAAAGGTATATCGACAACTACTGCATCGACAGGCTCTCCTGGTTTTTCGGAATATTTCTCTGGCAAATGAATTTTATACTTTGATCCTGGTTTACCTTTAGGAAAGCCATTTGCATTTAAAGTTCCATCATAAGGAACATATCCCATTGCAATATTTGTTTTTTTTTCTGGGTGATACCAAGGTGAGGTAATAAAACCTATTGGTTCACCTCCACCTTCTCCAGATACTAGCCAAAAATCTGGTGCGTATTCTTCTATTGGCTTTCCTCCTAGTTCCATTCCAACTAATTGAAGTTTGTATGGTTTTTTTCCATCTCTTATTTCATCTCTCATTTGTTCAAGGACCTTTTTACCAACATAGTCTGATTTTTTATTCCACTCACCTTTACCAGATAAAGAGACTTGATATCCTAAATTACACTGAAAAGGATTGTGTTGGTAATCCATGTCTTGTCCCCAAGATAGGATTCCAGCTTGTATTCTTCTATGATGCGCAGGTGCAATTACCATCAGCTTGTGTTTCTTTCCAGCTTCAAGTACTGCATTCCACATATCTTCAGCATATAGTGTAGACTCCCTTAAATAAATTTCGTAGCCAGCCTCACCAGAAAAACCAGATTGTGAGATAACACAACTTCTTCCTCCAACTTTTGCTTCAGCCAGTCCATAAAACGGCATATTATCAAAGTCTACGTGGTCACCACATAAATCCTGCATTAACAACTTTGACTTTGGACCCTGTATTTGAACAGGAGATACATCAATCTCTTCTATTTCACAATTAAATCTTCCATCACAGTTAACGCCTTGTAAATACAAAGATATATCACTGTCAGATAAACTAAACCAAAACTCATCTTTAGAAATTCTTAATAAAATTGGATCATTCAAAACACCACCATACGCATTACATAGAATTACGTATCTAGCTCTCATAGGAGAAATTTTAGTAGCATCCCTAGTAATTACATAATCAACAAACTTTTCTGCTTCTGGACCTTTTACTCTTATTTGTCTTTCAACAGCAACGTTCCACATAGTTACGTGATTTTTAATTGCATCATATTCAACCATAGCACCGCCATCCTCTGGTTTTACATATCCTCTTGGATGATAAATTCTATTATATACTGTTGCTCTCCAACAACCTGCTTGCATTGATAAATGCCAATAAGGTGATTTTCTTACCCTTGTTGATATCAACATTTCTACTTTTGTTGGTCCACTTTGTCTTAAATTGTATGGTACTTTTCTATCTGACTGATCTACTGACGTTATGTGTCTTACTTTGTTATAATCAAACTCTTTAGACATAATTATTCTCCATCAACCATTTGTTGGTTTCTTTAAGTCCTCCAAAAGTATAAATATGAAAGTGATCTGTATGATCTTTTAATTTTCCTATTATATCGTTAGGGTCCTTAGGTCTCATTAAATCTAATGCCTTACTAAAATTAGATTTAAGAAAGTTTATGGAATTTTTTGCACCAACAATATTAGCAAATTTAATTAAACTTGTAATTTTTAGTGGCCCAGTAATTCCTACATGAACTGGTACTGTCTGCTTAGAAATAAAATCTATTATTGGCTGAGGATCTAACAACCATTGTGTAACAATATAATCAGCATAAGGCTTTTTATCTTGCATAGCTTTTTCTAATTCTGAATCGGATATATCAGGACTCCCCTCTGGATGTCCAGCAATTCCTATTTTTAATCCTTCAAAATACCCTGTCTCTAATAATTGAATTGAACTCTCGAATTTACCTACAGGTTCTCTACTGCCCCCAATGACTAGGCACTGTTTAACACCTAGGTCTTTGCACATATCAATATACTCTTTTAGATGATTATTATTCTCAATTGATCTAGCTGGTATATGGGGTATTGGATTACATCCCTTTCTAACCAACTCTCCTGCTTTTTCAGCTGTTTCTTTGTGATCTCCACCCGGTAGAAAAGTAATATAGACATCTTTTAATGCTGGAATTGTATCTATATCTGTCTTAGGACCAATTTCTAAAGAAAAATTCATTAGTCAATTCTTATTTATTTTATAAAGCCTGTCTATAAAAATCGTTTGTGAATGGGTGAGACTATTTTTTTTGTCCTCTATGCTTTTGTATCCTCTGACCGTACTGTTGGGTTACCCTATCAAATATAATTGCCAAAGCTACAATTGCCAGTCCATTCATCAATCCTGAGGCTAAATACTGATTAGAAATAGCTTGTAATATTGGAATTCCTAATCCTTTAACCCCGATCATAGAAGCAATTACAACCATTGCTAATGCCATCATAATAGTTTGATTAACCCCTGCAAAAATAGTAGGCAAAGATAAAGGTATTTGTACTGTTCTTAACTTCTGCATGGTAGTAGCACCAAAAGCCTCACTTGCCTCTAATGTCTCTTTGTCTACCTCTCTTATTCCCAAATTTGTTAATCTAACAATGGGTGGTAATGCATAAACACAAACAGCTAATAACCCTGGAACTTTACCTATCCCCAGAAGCATAATAATTGGAATTAGGTAAACAAAACTGGGGATTGTTTGCATCATGTCCAAAATGGGTAATATAGCTTTCTCAGCTCTATTAGATTTAGACATTAAGATACCAATTGGAATTCCAACAGCAACACAAACTAATGTAGCTACAGAAATTATAGCTACTGTAGCCATACAATTTTTCCACATTCCAAAGTAACCTATTACTAAAAAGCTTAAAACTGTTCCTAAGGCTAGTTTATAACTTCTAGAACCAACCCATGCTAAGAACCCAAAAGCAAAAATTACTATTGGCCACGGGGCACCAACTAATAATTTTTCTAACCAAATTAAAAATGACAACAATGGATCAAAAAAGCTTTCGATCCCATCACCGTATTCTCTTGAAAATTCTTTAAAATTTTGATCAATTCCTTTTTTTAAATCACGAAGTGATTGTCTATCCATTACTGGAATTTTGTTGAAATCCATTTTAAGATAATACTACAAACGAGCCTGTTAATACAGGCTCGTTTGTTAGATTTATTTTTATAAACCAATACCTTTTCTAATTTTATCTGCCGTAGATTTAGGTACCCATTTTGACCATACTTCTGGATATCTTACCAAAAACTCAACAGCTGCATCTGCTCCATCAGCTTGTTGCTCAGCCATATAAACTAACATACCGTTCATAACGTCTCCAGGGTATGTTCTTTTTTTGAAATAGTTCATACCAGCTTTACCTGCTGAACTTTTATAGTTATCAGATACTACAGTAAATACCTCTGATTTTACCCAAGATGATTTTTTTGGACTTGCACATTCCTGTTCAGGTTTTGATAAACAGTTATCCCAATTATCTTTACCTGCATACTCGCCCATATCAACAGCTTGTAAGTTATATTTTCCAACTAATGAAGTTGGTGACCAATAATAACCAAACCAGTTTTCACCTCTTTCAGCAGCTTTTGCGATTGAACCGTCTAAACCTGCAGCTGAACCTGTTTCAACTATTGCCCAACCTTTAGCTTCCATTTCCCATGCTCTAAAATGGTTTCTGTTACTCAATTCACAGTTCCATCCTGGAGGACAGATATGAAAACCACCTTTAGACGGATCTTCTGGATGTGGGAACAGATCAGGTCTTTTTAAAATCTCATCTGCTGATGTAAGCTCAGGATGTTTTGCTAAAGTGTGTGGAAGTACCCACCAACCTTCACCTAAACCTGTAATTGGAGCCTTGTTAATAGAGTGTAATCTTCCTTCTTTAACAGCAGCCTCTAACTCAACAATTGCTGCATTAGCCCAAAATTCTGGTGCAACATCGGGCTCACCTTTTTCTTGCATAGAAGTAAAGGTAGGCATTGTTGCTCCAGGCACTAGTTCAACGTTACAACCAAACCCTTCTTCTAAAATAACTTTATCTACCTCAGCCATAAAATTTGCTGAAGCCCAGTTCATATTTGCAATGGTTATGTCTCCGCATTCTGCATTAGCAGACACATTATATGAATTAAAACCAAGAACAAATAGAGCTGAAATTAGTATTTTTTTTATTATTTTCATTATTTTCTCTCCTTAAGATTAAAATTGAATCTGAACACAATATGGAAAAAAATGCAAATTTGTTTCAACCTCAAGTAGTGTTAATATTGTCCTTATACTTGGAATTAAAAAAAAATTAACATAAATCTCAATTATGGCTCAAAAAGATATTGGAAACAAAACACCACTTCATGAATTAAAAACTACAGAGCAGGTTATGAAGTATTATGACGAGTGGAGTAAAAATAATAAATACAATAAAGATATGTTCGAATGGGAATACTCTGGCCCTAAAGAAACTTCAGAAACTCTCTCAAAATACCAAAATAATAAAGATATTAAAATTTATGACGCTGGATGTGGAAGTGGATTAGTAGGTATTGAATTGAAAAAATATGGATTCAATTATTTTGATGGTGGAGACATTTCTAAAGAATTACTAAATCAGGTTCCGGATAATTTATATAACAAACTAGAGCAAATTGATTTAAATAAAAAAATTGATAAAGAAGACAATTTTTACGATGTTGTAATGTGTGTTGGTACATTTACATTTGCACATGTAAAAGCTCACGCTTTAGATGAATTTGTACGTATTACTAAGAAAAATGGATTAATTTGTTTTACTATAAATGAAGCTATATATATTAATTATGGATTTAAAAGTAAGATTGAAAGTTTGGTTGATAACAAAAAAATAAAAGAAATTAAATTATTTAAATCAAATTATTTAGCAAGCAAAGATGTTAATGCTTGGTTAGGGTTATACAAAGTTTTATGAAAATAATATTAATAATGGGACTTCCCGGAGCTGGCAAGACTACATTGGCGGATGAACTAGCTCCAATGATTAATGCAAAAAGATTAAATGCAGACGAGGTTAGAAAGGCTGCTAATGATTGGGATTTTTCTGCGGAGGGAAGGAAAAGACAAGCTAAGAGGATGGCTGAATTTGCAATTAAATTAAAAAATGAAGGAAATAATGTTATCGCTGATTTTATAGCTCCAACACCAGCTGCAAGAGCGTTATTTCCTGCAGATTATGTAGTTTGGGTTGATACTATTAAAGAGGGTAGATTTGATGATACTAATCAAATGTTTGTCAAACCTGAAAAATATAATTTTCATGTTACATCACAAGATGCTAAAATTTGGGCAATTAAAATAATTGAGGATTTAAAAAAATAAGTTGTATTTTTATTTAAATAATTCTTTAATTTATGGACATGAAGTTTTTATTGGTATTGTTTGTTTTTATAATAATTAATTTCAAAGTTATTGCAGGTATAACGGATTTAAATGATCCCATGAATGTTCATACTGGAAATGCTTCATTAACAATAAATCAAACTCCTGCTGGTTTGGTATTTAACAATGATGGAACTAAAATGTTTACAACAGGTTCTGTTTCTACCGATGACGAAATTAATGAATGGGATCTAACAACTGCATTTGATGTGTCAACCGCAAGTTTTGTAGATAGACTTTCAGTTGTAACTGGTGATCTTGTATGGGATAGCGAACCATTTGGATTAACTTTTAATGATGATGGAACTAAATTATTTCTTATGGGTGCGAAAGATGATGATCTTCATGAAATAACTCTTGGCACTGCATACGATTTATCAACTTATGATGATACAACAGTAGTTGTTTGGGATATATCTACTTTAGATGTTAGAGCTTGTGGAATAACTTTCAATAATGATGGAACCAAACTATTTATTTCAGGATTTACGGACAGTACAATTATAGAAGTTCCATTAAGTACACCTTATAGTATTGCAGAATCATCTAGAGGTACTCCAGAAGAATATAGCGTGTTCGCTAATGATCGGCTTCCACGAGATGTTGATTTTAATAGTGATGGGACGAAAATGTATATTATTAGTGGTCATGGTAAAGATTTAAGCGAATATACATTAGATACCGCTTTTGATTTAAGTGAAGGATTCACACACAAAGGAAGTTACGATGTATCTTCAGAAGATGATGAACCATTTGCAATTGAATTTAATAATGATGGTACAAAAATGTTTA
This sequence comes from uncultured Pelagibacteraceae bacterium, assembly GCA_902571055.1. GTDB lineage: Bacteria > Pseudomonadota > Alphaproteobacteria > Pelagibacterales > Pelagibacteraceae > Pelagibacter. The sequence goes on from CACGAM010000002.1 coordinate 97,203, forward strand.
TGTTAGGTTATGAAAACAGTGATAGTGTTCACGAATATTCATTAACAACTGCTTTTGAAATAAATAATACAGCTCCAACACTTTCCTCGTCTTCACCATCAGACGGAGCATCAAGCGTTGGTGTAAACGATAATATTGTTTTAACTTTTTCTGAAGTTGTAGATGCTGAAAGTGGAAATATATTAATTAAAAAATCTTCAGACGACTCAACTGTTGAAACAATCAGTGTTACAGGTACAAAAGTTTCTGGATCAGGTTCTACAGAAATTACAATTAATCCTAGTACAACTTTAGACGGCGATACGGGTTACTACATAACTATTGCATCAACAGCTTTTGATGATGTAGACAGCGCAGATTATCCAGGAATATCAAGTTCAACTGCACTTAACTTTACTACAGAAACAATCGCATCTGAGGCCTCTGATCCTTTTGAAGATAAAACAGTTGTTGCGTTAGTTGAGGCTCAAACAAAGATGCCAAAAAGAATTGTGAAAAATGTATCGATACCAATATTTAATCGATTACAGTGGATGAGAAACTATAACGAAGATAGAGAATTATTTAGTCAGGGAATTAAATTTAAATTTTCCGATCCTAAAATTGCTTCAATTGCAAAAGTAGTTCCTGCAGCTCTTACCGACGATGAAGAAGTCGAAGAAGAAGAAATTAATACTACCTGGTCTTTTTGGAGCGAAGGAAGTGTTAGTATAGGTAGGGTTGGAGATACGAATGCTTCACATTCAAAAGATATAAATACTAAAGGTATTACTATTGGGTTAGATAACAAAGTAAGCGATAGATATCTTTACGGATATACAATTAGATATACTAAAGACGATGTTGATGTTGGAACTCCTGGAACCTCATTAGATACTGATGGTTACAGCCTTTCTACCTATGCAAGCCTACTGATGGGTGAAAATAAATTTATCGACGGTATTTTTGGTTTTAGCAAACTTGATTTAAAAAATGTTAGAAAAAGTGGTAGTAATACCTTGAATGGAGACAGAGATGGAGCACAATTATATGGATCTATAAATTACTCTACTGTTTTAAATAGAAATAATTTAAACATTTCACCAAATATCAGATTTGATTTTAGCCATACACGTTTAGAAGAATATTCAGAGACTGGAACCGATGCATTAGATTATGATGATCAAACAATTAAAAATGGTGCTTTATATACCGGTATTAACTTAAATAATATATTTAAATTAAATAATATAAATTTAATACCTTCTACTGGTATTGAATTAGGATTAGATATTAGTCCTTCTTCAGATGTTTCTATAAAATATGTTTCTGATCCCAATACGACTTATACGAGATCAATTGATCAGCAAGAACCAAAAAGTGGTAAAGTAAAATTAGGTTTAGATGTAATTACACAAACTGGATTTTCATTGACCACTTTATATGAAAGAAATCAAAGCGAGAACAGTCACAGTGATACATTTTACTTAGGAACAGCCTATATAACATTAAGTGAAGTTCAATATGCACTTTCTATTCAAGACAATGTTGCGTCTGCTGATTATGGTAAAAAATTAAATGGTTTCGATATTTTATTTGAAACAGATTATGATTTACTTAGTGAGCATCCCGAGTATGAAGCTAACTTAAAAATTTCTAGTATATTTTAAATTAAATACTTTAAATTTCTATATTAAAGAATAAACTATAAATGTCAGGAGTGTAAATGATTTACCAGTGGGATAATAAAAAACCAACAGCTCAAATGTTAGGAAGGTGGCAACCTTTTCATGATGGTCATTATGCTTTATTTGAGGAGATAGTAAAAAAAACTGGACAGGTATGTATTCAAATTAGAGATGTTCAAGGAGTTGATGATAATCCATTTGATTTTGATACTGTTAAGAAGAATATTGAGGATAGATTAAATCCTAAATATGAAGGGAGGTTTAAGATAATGCTTGTGCCTAACATTACAAATATTTCTTATGGTAGAGGAGTTGGATATAAAATAGATGAGGTAGTTCTTCCTGAGGAAATTCAAAAAATATCAGCTACAAAAATAAGGGCTAAAATGCGTGAAGAGGGAGAATTGGAGTAAATATGAATGTTATTTCAAAAGATCTCGGTTCAGGTATAAAATCTATAACATTAAATGATCCTAAGACATATAATTCATTATCATTTAAAACATTAAATGAATTGTCAAAACTGTTAAAAAAATTTGATGCTGATAGCAAAACAAGAGTAATAATTATAAACGGCAATGGAAAAGGTTTTAGTGCTGGACATAATTTAAAAGAAGTTAAAAGTTTAAAAGTTAGATCAAAATATTTAAAATTATTTAATTTATGTTCTAAAGTAATGATACAAATTGTTGAAGGCAGGAAACCGGTAATAGCAAAAGTTCATGGTGCAGCTTTTGCTGCAGGATGTCAGCTAGCTGCGAGTTGCGATCTAGCTTACAGTACTAATGATGCAATATTTGCTACTCCTGGAGTAAATATAGGTCTTTTTTGTAGTACACCTATGGTAGCAGTAAGCAGAAAGATAAATCGAAAACAAATGATGAAGATGTTGTTAACTGGTGAACCAATTAAAGCGAACTTTGCAAAACAAATTGGACTAATCAACGATCATTTCACAAAAAACAAATTAAACAAGGAGGTATTAAATATTGCAAAAAAAATATCTTCCAAATCAAATTTAACTATAAAAATTGGTAAAAGAGCTTTTTACAAACAATTAGAGATGCCATTAAATAAAGCTTACAAATACACAAGTGAAATGATGACGCTAAATATGATGGCAATGGATGCAAAAGAAGGGATTTCAGCATTTTTAGAGAAAAGATCCCCAAAATGGAAACATAGATAATGGATGATCAAGAAATAAAAGTTATCTTAGAGAATGCTAAAACAATTGCAATGATTGGTATTAGCTCAGAAAAAAAAAAGGAGGATCCAAAGAAAATAAAAAGAAAGCCAGCAAATGTAGTGATGAAATATATGCAAGATTTTGGATATAAAGTAATACCAATTAATCCTTATGCTGAGGGAGAAATAATAAATGGAGAACAAGTAGTTTCAAGTTTAGAAAAAGTTAAGGAGAAAATTGATATTGTTGATGTCTTTAGACCGTCTGCAGAAGCACCAGGTATTGCAGAGCAAGCAACAAAGATAGGGACAAAAGTCTTATGGTTACAATATGGAATTCACCATGAAATCGCTGAGGAAATAGCAAATAAACAAAATATAAAATACATTTCAAATAGATGTATTAAGCAGGAGTATCAAAAAATATTCCAAAAATCTAATCCAGTCTTTCCAGCATTAAAAAATTAAAATATTTATCTTTGATATTCTATAAATTTTTTTAAAGATTTATTTAAAAATCTTTCATAAACCATTCCCTCTTTTTCGTTATAATTTTCATTAAGGAATGATTTTTTCATCTTAAAATCAAATGAAGGTTCAAAAAAAAAAGGGATAGACATTCTTTTTTTCTTATTCCAAATAACTCTATGATTAGTTGCCTTATATTTCCCTTTGCTTAAAAATTCCATTGCTCTTCCTGTATTTACTACAAGAGCTCTATTATTAAATGGAACGTTATACCATTTTTTGTTCTTTCTATTTTGAACTTGTAATCCACCAGTTTTGTCTTGATATAATACAGTAAATATACCGCTATCAACATGTGTCTCACAACCTAATGCAACCCCATCCTGTTTAGAAATTTCAACTGGTTTATTTTGCTTGGGGTAAAAGTTAAATCTCAAAGTGCTCAAAGTCTTATACCTTGAAAACACTTCACTTGAAATGCAAGGGTTCTTACCATAAAGTTTTATTATTCCTTTAAATAATAGTTCGCTTAAATTAAAAATATTATCAAAGTAATCAGATAAAATTTTAATTGATTTTTTTTTAAAACATTTATTCAAATCAATAAATTCTATATATTTATTTTTAACCTTTTTTGAATAAGTTTTAGTAACTTTAAGATCTCCAATATCTAAACCTTCTTTGCCATTAACATCATTTGGAAAATAACCTCTATACAAATTGTTATTTTTTCGGTTCCATTTTTTTGGTGCTAACATGAGTTTTTTTTCGCTTTTTAAGTTAAAAAATAAATTCCCGACTTTTGTAATTTTCTTAATATCACTTTGCCTAATATTATGACCAACTATTTGGAAAAAACCTATTTTAGTACACGCATGCTCTATTTTTTGTAATATTTTTTTAGATTTATTATTTTCTACTCCATTTTTTAAGATAAAGGAAATATCGATAGTTGGAATGTAATTTTTTTTTATCATCTATTAACAGTTGGTGTATCAGTTGCAATCATTTGACCTTTTACTTTTTCTCTATAGTAAATATAAACACCGGCAGCTATAATAATTGAGGCACCAAAAAATGTTCTAGGTAAAGGAATTGTTTCAAATAAAATATACCCAGCAAGCATTGCCCAAATGATATATGAGTATTCGAATAAAGAAATGATAGAAGGTGATGCAATACTATAAGCTGAGAAAACGCATAAAAACGATATAAAAGCAACTATACCCATTACAACTACATAAGGCCATGCCTCTGAAGGATTTGTAAACCACTCTCTGGTAATGAATTGGAAAGTCGGATCAGAGAAAGTATTAAATTTACCGTCACCACTAACTAAAAAAATTATTATTCCTGCAGAAATAGCGAATACATACAACCAAGACATTTGTGTATAAATATCATCTTTGTCAGAAGTATATTTAGTTATAGTCATCGAAATAGCATAACAAATAGCGCAAGCTACTGGTGCAAGTTTAAGAAAATTAAATTCCTCTAGTGTTGGATTTAAAACTATAATTACACCAATAAAACCTACAACGATCGCTGACCATCTTCTAATACCAATTTGCTCTTTTAGAAAAAATTTTGCAAACATAGACATAAAAAATGGGCAAGAGAAAAACAAAGCACTTGTCATTGCAAGTGTCATAAAGGTCAAAGAGATATAAAAAAAACTAAAACCAAAAAAGAAACATACAACTCTTAAAAGTGTTAACAAAGGATAATGTGTTTTAAAAGAAACTTTACGCTTTGTTATTAACACTAAGGCTAAAAGTAGACTTGCTTGTATTATTGTTCTTATTAAGTACAGCTCAAATAACGCAATATCGTTATATATAAATTTTATCAAAGAATCTTGAATGGAAAAAAAAGCCATTCCAGTCATTATGTATAAAATACCTTTTGTATTTTGATCTTTAACCATTGGCGACATATACCAAAGTTTTTTTGAACTTTATATTAATTTAAAATGATGTCCGAAGCTTTTTCTGCTACCATGATTACTGGTGCATTCAAATTTCCGCTAGTAATTTCAGGAAGGACTGATGCATCAGCAACTCTTATGCCTTCAAGTCCATGAATTTTCAGCTTTTGGTCTACAACCGCTGATTTATCAATGCCCATTTTGAGCGTACATGAGGGATGATAAGCTGTCTCAGCTTTTGATCTTATATACTCAACAATAGTTTCATCAGATGTAGCATCCTCACCAGGTCCTATTTCTTTTCCTGCATACTCCTTAAGAGAATTCTGTTTGAGTATATTTCTTGCAACTTTCACGCATTCAATTGTCTGCTTCATATCATCTTCATGCTCTAAATAATTAAATTTAATAGTTGGAGCGTCAAAAATATTTGAACTTTTTAATTTTATATTTCCTCTACTTTTTGGATGATTAGGACTTGCATGTAATTGAAAACCGTGTCTATCAGGGTCAACTAAACCATGGTCAATTACAAATGCAGGAAAAAAATGAAATTGAATATTAGGATATTCCTGTTCTGGCGAGGATTTACAAAAACCTCCTGCTTCTAAGAATGAATAAGAGCAAGGTCCTTTTTTTGATAAGAACCATTGAATTCCGATTCTAACCATATTAATTTTATTAACATAAGAGTAAAGTGTTAAAGGTTTTTTACATTCTTGTTGTATATAAACCTCAAGGTGATCTTGAAGGTTAGTACCAACGCCTTCTAAATTATGAATAACATCTATTCCATTTTCTCTTAAATGATCTCCTGGACCTATTCCAGATAGCATTAGTATTTGTGGAGAGTTAATTGCACCAGCGCTTAAAATAATCTCTTTATTTGAGTAGATTTTTTCAACTTTTTTGTTTTTGCTTAAAATTTCTACACCAATTGCTTTCTTTCCATCAAATAATATTCTTTTGACATATTTTTCAGTTAGAATTTTTAAATTATTTCTAGATTTAGCTGGTTTTAAATAATATTTAGAAACACTTGCTCTTTCACCTTTATGTATGGTTACGTCATACATTCCAAAGCCTTCTTGATCTTTGCCGTTCATATCTGAATTTATTTTATATCCAGCTTCTCCAGCAGAACTTATAAATGCCTTAAAAAGAGGGTTTGAGTTTTTTGATTGGTTAACTGGTAAAATACCATCACCACCTCTATATTCATTTTCTCCTTCAGACCAAGTTTCAATTTTCTTAAAATAAGGTAAAACATTTTCATAAGACCACTCATTAAGTCCCATTTTAGCCCATCTTGAGTAATCATTAGGATTTCCTCTAACATAAACCATCCCATTATGTGCAGAACAGCCACCAATCATTTTTCCTCTTGGACAAAAAATTTTTCTATTATTTAAGTGTGGTTCAGGCTCAGAATAATATTTATAATTATAATTAGGATCATGCATAGCATAAAGTATCGCTAATGGCATATTGACTTTCCAAATATCGCTATCTTTGCCTGCCTCTATAAGTAAAACATTATTATTTGAATTCTCACTTAGTCTATTGGCTAATACACAACCAGCAGATCCCCCACCGATTATTATATAATCAAAATTCATAATTTATTTTGGTTCATCGCCTTCAATTGCTATTCTATCCATAACTCTTTCATAGCCTAAACCGCGACCAGGAAAAAAATCACTTAATCCTTGATGTAGGAGTGATCTGTTATCCCAAATAGCTACTGCATTTTCTGTCCATCTAATCCTACAAGTAAAATCTAACCTTTCTTGATGTTCAAAAATTTTTTTTAATATTTCATTACTCTCTCTTTCACTCAAATCTAATATTTTTTTGGTGTACATAGAATTAACAAATAAAATTTTATTTCCAGTTTCTGGGTGAACTCTAACTATAGGGTGAATATTTGAATATTCTTCTAAATTCCCATTTCCTTGCATCTCTTTATAATTTTCAGTAAACGCGGCTGCACCTAAGGAACTATGAACTGCCTTTTTTCCTTTAATTTTATTCTTAATATCGTTATCTAAAGTTTCGTATGCTAACTCCATGTTTGAAAACATTGTATCTCCACCTACAGGCGGGATTTTATGAGATCTTAATATTATAACTTTAGTTGGTTTTGGGTTGTAGCTTACATCTGTATGCCAACCTTCACCCCATTGATGTTTTTCATCCGGTGCTTTAATAATTCTTAAAATTTCTGGATAGTTTTTTCTAGCTTTGACATATACGTGTTTTTCAAGCGGTCCAAAGTGTTTCGCTAGTTCCATTTGCTCATCTGATGAAATATCCTGATCTCTAAAGAAAACTACTTTATGTTCTAGCATTAAGGAATTAATCTTTTCCCAATTTTCTTTTGAGGTATCTTTTAAGCTAATACCTTTAATTTCAGCACCTAGAGCACCTGAAAGTAAATTAATTTCCATTATTTAAGAATATATATTGCCTTTAAATTTGTCACTAAGAATTTTAAAATTATTTTTTTAATTTTGATAAAAATTTTAAATTATCGATTTTAAAATTATCTTTATGCTTTAATATATATTCATCCATTATTTGAACTTTCTCTTTTTCAAATTCTGCTACTTTTCTTTCAGCTAAATCTACATATAGAGATAACGCCTCAATTGTTGATGCAACATATTTTTTCTCACTATGAACCATTTCAAGCTTATATAGAATCCTTTTTTTATCATGATCACAAAAAGTTAAATTAACCTCAACCTCATCACCTTCTTGGACCTCTTGGTTATATGTAATATGGGACTCAACAACCATAGTACTCTTTTTTGTATTTTTGGCTGACTCTTCACCCATTTTAAATAATGTCATTAATTCTTCTGATCCATATTGATCAAAAATCAAGACATAATATGCTACATTCATATGGCCATTGTAATCGGTCCACTCTTTTTTAATTTTTTGTTTAGTTAAAAATATACTCATTGATTTATTTTATCTGCTACTAATATTCTTCTTTTCATTTCTCTAAGTACAGGTTTTTCAATCAATTTACCGTCTATAACAACTAGCCCTGTATCAGAAGCATTAAATTGATCTATAATTCTTTTAGCTTTTATTATTTCTTCATTAGATGGTGTAAAAACTTCATTTAAAATATTAATTTGTTTAGGGTGAATAGACCCTTTGCCTGTGAAGCCTAAATTTCTAACAAGTTCTGCCTCTTTTTTCATTCCATCCATATCTTCTAGATCTAAATAGGGAACATCTATAACATCAATTCCAACACTTGCTCCGGCGTGTACCAATTTAGATCTTGCATAAATAAGATTTTCATAACTATTTGGAACTCTTAGCTCTGCAGCCATATCAACTCCTCCAAAATACAATGCAACAATTCTTTTACTTGCATGAGCAATATCATAAATATTTTCAAGAGCCTCATTTGTTTCCATTATAACATGAAGATCAGTATCCAAGTTACAATCAGTTAATAAATCATCAATGAAAGTTATCTCATCCGGCGTTTTGACTTTTGGTAGCATTAAAGCTTTGACATTTAACTTACTTGAAATAAAAGCCTCTAAATCTAAAAGGCCAGGTTTAGTCCTTTGACAATTCACTCTTACAACTAGTTCAACATCGTTATTAATTTTCAAATTTTTTAATGCATTAATTGTATTTTTTCTCGCTTCATCCTTATCTTTAATGGCAATTCCATCCTCTAATTCAATGCAGACCATATCTGCACCAGAGGCTAGCGCTTTTGGGAACATTTCTGGGTTCAGACCAGGTGTAAAAATAAAGCTACGTCGTACTTTTATTTTATTTAAATCCATTTAATTATTATACCCTATAATTTTAGATAATTTGATATTATACTTCTAATAAATTAAAATGAACAATAAAGTATTTATCTCATGTGCAGTAACAGGATCTGGTGACACTGCTAGCAAACATCCTGATTTACCAAAAACTCCAGAGCAAATTGCAAAAGCTTCAATAGAGGCAGCAAAAGCTGGGGCCGCAATTGCGCATATTCATGTAAGAGAGGAGGATGGAACTCCTAGTAGAAGATTAGAACTTTATAAAGAAGTTGTTGATAGAGTCAGATCTTCAGATACAGATGTTGTTCTTAATTTAACCACAGGGATGGGAGGAGACCTTGATATCGGAGAAAAAAATCCCTTAGAGTTTGGCCCACTAACTGACATGATCAATGTGATGGAAAGAATTGCAAATGCAGAACAATTTCTACCAGAAATATGCACATTAGATTGTGGAACCTTAAATTTTGGCGATGGATCTGTTATTACAGTTAATACACCAAGAGATCTAAGAAGGGCTGCAAAAAAATTACAAGAAATAAAAGTAAAACCAGAAATCGAAGCGTTTGACCTTGGTAATATGTGGTTTGGAGCTCAGCTTTATCAAGAGGGTTTGTTAAGTGACCCACCAATGTTTCAAATGTGTTTAGGAATTCCATGGGGAGCACCTGCTACTCCATTAGCTATGCAAGCAATGAAAGACATCATGCCCAAGGAGGCTGTATGGTCTGGTTTTGCAATTTCAAGAAATGAAATGCCTTATGTTGCACAAACTGTTGTTATGGGAGGAAATCCAAGGGTTGGATTGGAAGATAATCTTTATATATCCAAAGGTAAGTTAGCTACAAACCCTCAATTAGTTGAGAAGGCTAGACGAATAGTTGAAGATTTAGGCGCATCCATCATGACGCCACAAGAAACAAGAGAGAAATTAAAACTTGTAAAACACAAGTAATGTCTAACATTAAAAACGTTGCCATAATAGGAACTGGAGTAATTGGAACTGGCTGGGTAATCAGATGCTTGGCCCACGATAAAAAAGTAAGAGCTTACGACTTTAATCTTAAACATAAAAAAAATTTAATTAAAGAAATTAAGAGGAGTTGGCCATTTGTAAAAAAAATGTTCAAAAAAAAAAAATTAAATTTACATAATCTGTCCTTTTACACAAATTTACATGATGCTCTGATAAAAGCAGAATTTATCTTTGAATGTGCTCCTGAAAATTATACTATAAAAACAAAACTTATGAAAAAGATTGGTTTATATTCTAAACCAAACAGTATTATATCTTCAAGTTCCTCTGGCCTGCTTCCATCCAAAATATACTCAAAGTGTAAACATCCTGAAAGAGGCTTGATAGGTCATCCATTCAATCCAGTATACTTATTACCAGGTATTGAAATTGTACCTGGAAAAAAAACGAAAAAATTATTTTTAATAAAAGCTAAAAAATTTTATGAGTCAATTTCAATGAACCCAATTATGGTTAAGAAAGAATTACCAGGTTATTTAGCAGATAGGCTCCAAGAAGCCTTATGGAGAGAGGGTTTACACATAATTAATGAAAATTATGCAACCACAAAGGAATTGGATAGAGCAATTGAAGATGGACCAGGATTGAGATATTCACTTATGGGAACATTTTTAACTTTTCACCTTGCAGGTGGAAAGCAAGGAATGAAACATATGTTAAGACAATTTGGACCAGCATTAAAATTACCTTGGACTAAGTTAAAAGCTCCAAAACTTACAAAAAAGCTATCTGATAGAATAATTAAAGGTACACAGAGACAGGCGAGGGGTAAATCTGTGGCAAAATTAGCTGATATAAGAGATGATTATCTAATTAATCTACAAATTTTAAGAAACAAATACTTAAAGAAAATTAGAAATTAATGGAAAAAAAGTTTGTAAATAAAAAAGGTGGATGTATTTGTGGTGCTGTTGAATTTAATGTTACTTTAGACGAGCTTCCAAGAGTTTTTAGTTGTCATTGTATAGACTGTAGAAAAAAAATAGGTGGTATTATGTCAATCATAGAACTACGTAAAGATGCTATAGATATAAACAAATCATTATTATCTACCTACGAACATATAGGAGGTAGTGGAAATAAAATTACCAAATATTTTTGTGGTAAATGTGCAGCACCAGTATTAACTTTTGTCGACAGATGGAAAAAATTTTACCTTTATGCAGGATTACTTGATGATATTAGTATTTTGAAAAAAGCCAAAAATATTTATTTTGAAGACTCACATTTTCCATTTATGGAGATATCGGAAAAAGATTTAAAACTCTAAATCATGTGGCAACATGTACCAAAAATCTTTATTGATTGATAAAAATTTAATAATATATAGACATCATGAAATTAATTCCAAAAGTACTTTTTTATGTCCTTTTAAGTTCTCTTTTCACAATGAAAGCTTTTTCTGAGACTTTAGAAATAGAAATGCTTAACAAATCGGGCAATGAAATGATGGTTTATTCGCAAAAAGTATCTAAAATTAACGTTGGGGATACAATAATTTGGAAATCAACAACTAAGGGTCATAATGTAGAATTCATCAAAAATGGAACTCCAGATGGTGTTGAGAAGTTCAAATCAAAGATGAACGTGGATGTAGAATACACTTTTACTATTCCAGGAATTTATGCATATCAGTGTACACCACATAAAGCTATGGGCATGATAGGTTTTGTTGTAGTGGGTGGAGACAAGTCTAACCTTGATAAAATAAATTCTTTAAGATTTGTTGGAAAATCAAAAAAAATTGCACCTGAATTAATTGGACAACTTTAATTTAATCAAGTCTAAGTTCATTACCATTAACACCTATTACCTGACCTGAAATTCTTTCAGAATCGTTTGATGCTAAAAATGCACACATTTTAGCAACGTCATCACCATATATCCAACTTTTCATTGATGACATTTTTAGAAAATCATTTTCAACTTTTTTTTTAGAAACCTTAAGAAACTTAGCTTTATTTTCTATTACTTTTACCATTCTATTTCCTTTAATGGTGCCTGGACAAATAGCATTCACTCTAATTTTATATCTTCCTAACTCCATAGCTAAAGTTTTTGTAATTCCTATTACCGCCCATTTACTCGCTGCATATGGAGATCTTAAAGGAAAACCTAGTACCCCAGCCCCTGATGATATATTTATTATTGAACCACTTTTATTCTTTTTTAATAAAGGTATTGCAAGTTTAGTAAAATAAAAATGACTTATAACATTTGTTTTTAAGGTTTGCTCCCAGTCTTTAGATGTGAGTTTTTCGAGTGTTCCAGTTGGCCCAGCTATACCAACATTATTAATTAGACAATCAATTTTTTTAAATTTTAATGAAATAGATTTAAAAAAATTACTTACATCATTCTCATTAGCGGCATCAAAATTATATAAAAATAAACTTTTTTTATAATTAGGGTTTTTTTTTAGTTTATTAATAAATTTTTTATCTATATCTGTTACTAATACAGTTGCACCTCTATCTAAACAGGTTTTGGTTGTTGCTAGTCCTATTCCAGATGCACCAGCTGAAATAACTATTTTTTTGTTCTTTAATGATTTATTTTGCATACCTAAGACTTGGTGAGTGTCTTCTGCAGTTCTTTCTTTGTTATATAACCTTTAATATTTCCACTTTTATCTACTACTTCACAGCTAGAATTTGTACCAACAACTTGTGGTAAAAACTCTTCTATAAATTGGTCTTCTTTTACTTTTATAATATTATTTTTATCAATTCCATTCACATTTTCTTCAGATATCATAATAGTTTTTGCTTTTATAACTTTGGTCCTGTTAACATCTTTTACAAATGCCTTAACGTAATCGTCAGCAGGGTTCATTATAATATCAAAAGGAGTTCCCACCTGTACTAGCTTTCCATGATTTAAAATTCCAATATGGTCCCCAAGTCTTAATGACTCGTCTAGATCGTGTGTAATAAAAACTATAGTTTTTTTTAATTCTGACTGAAGATCTATCAATTGTTTTTGCATATCACTTCTAATTAAAGGGTCTAATGCCGAAAATGCTTCATCCATTAACATTATGTCAGTATCATTTGCTAATGCTCTAGCCAAACCAACTCTTTGTTGCATTCCACCTGATAATTGTGCTGGATATTGATTTTCAAACCCACTTAAACCTACGGCTTCAATTTTTTCCATGGCTGTTTTTTTTCTTTCTGCCTCAGCTACTCCTTGCATTTCTAGTCCATAACCAACATTATCCATCACTGTCCTGTGTGGAAATAAACCGAATCTTTGAAAGACCATACTCATTTTGTGTCTTCTAAACTCTATCAATTGTTGTTTGTTTAAACTCATTACATTAGTACCCTCAACTATTATTTCTCCATCTGTTGGATCGATAAGTCTATTAAGGTGTCTTATTAGGGTTGATTTTCCCGATCCAGACAAGCCCATGCACACAAACGTTTCTCCCTCTTCAATTTTTAATGAAACATTGTCTAACCCAACCGTATGTCCAGTTTTGTCAAGAATTTCCTCTTTAGATGCTCCATCCTTAACCATAGGGAGAATTGACTTAGGATTGTTGCCAAATATTTTATATACGTTATTTATTTCTATTTTGGACATTTAAATGACTTTGTAACAGTTGATTTTGCATCTTGCAAATTTTAGTATTTTAAATAATTATTGTTTTATGGCTGAAATAAAGAAGCTAGAGAAAAATAATACTTATTTAAAAGTTCTTTGGTCTGATGGAGAAGAAAGTAAGTTTAATTATTTATGGCTTAGAGATAACTGTCCAACTGCTCATGATAAAGATTCTAATCACAGAATGTTTAATATACTTAATGTAAGTAAAGAAATTAATCCTAAAAATTACAATATTAATAAAGAGGGTAAACTTGAGATTGAGTGGAGCGAGGGCAATCATACAAGTTATTTTGACTTAAATTGGTTAAGAGAAAATTGTTACACAATTAAAAATAAAAAAAAATATATTTCACCTTATAAATTGTGGGATAGTTCCCTTAAAGAGGAATTTAAATCTATATGTGTTGAACATGATGAAATAATGGAAAGTAACAATGGATTAATTAAATGGCTTGAATTGTTACATCACACTGGTATTGCAATTGTTAAAAACGCACCAATTGAAGAAAAATCTGGATTTGCAGTTCTAAACAGAATTAGTCATACCAGAGAAACTTTTTTTAAAACTCCATTTGAGGTTATAAATATTCCAAAGCCTAATAACTCAGCATACACAGCTCATGCTTTGAGAAATCACATGGATTTACCCTGGTTTGAAAACCCACCTGGATATCAATTTTTACATTGTTTAATTAATTCTGCAGACGGAGGAGAATCTTCAGCAGTGGATGGGTTTGCCGTCGCAGAGTATTTAAAACATAATAATAGCGAGATCTTTAATACTTTAACTAAGGTTTATTTAAAATTTAGGGATAAAGATTATACACAAGAAAATCATAGAGGTTTTCACGCGCCAGCTATAGGATTAACTAAAGATAGCGATTATCATGATATAAGATTTAGTGTTGCTACGATGGATGCCTTAGACTGCCACCCAGATATTATGGACAAAGTTTACAAAGCTCATCATGAATTTGGAAATTTACTACATAGCGATAAGTTTCAAATTAATTTTAGAATGGAACCAGGTGATATATTTTCCTTTAATAATAGAAGAGTCTTGCATGGTCGAACTGCATTTGACCCAAATTCAGGTCACAGACATTTACAAGGATATTATATGGATAGAGATGAAATTATCGGAAGATTAAATTACTTGAAAAAATTAAAATCATAAATTTTCAAACATAAGATTATAATTCTTATTATATTTCAAAAATTCTTTTTTATTTTTAATGGTATAAAAATATTTATTTTTTTTAATATTTCGTATGGATTTGTTACTTATAAAAAATTTATCTAAAATTAAGTACTCATAATTTTTTTTAAATGATGCTTTTATAATATCTGAAATTTTAGAGCTCTTAGAGAATGAAAAACCGATTTTTACTTTTTTGTTAATTTTGCGAATTTTAACCAAATTTGTATGTTTAAAAGATATAATTATACAATTCTTATAGTTTTTAATTTCATTTAATAATATTTTAATATTTCTCAAGTTCAATATTGGTTTAATCTCTATAAAAACTAAATATTTTTTTTTAGATAGCTTTAATACATCTTTCAATAATGGGATTGAAATTTTTGATTTTGTCTTATTTTTAATCTCATCGTAATGAAGATTTTTAACACTTTTGTTTATCTTAAATAATCTATTTAATGTAAAATCATGAAAACATATTATTTTGTTATCTTTAGTAAAATGAATGTCTGTTTCTATTCCATACTTTTTATTAAATGATACCTTAAAAGATTTTAAACAATTTTCTTTGAGTTTTTTATTAGCTATTCCTCGGTGAATTATATTCATGCAAAAAAAAAGGGCCCTGTAAACAAGGCCCTTTAATATTTTATAAAGTTATAAAATTATGGAAGCCAACTTTTCCATTTATTTGGATTGTTTTTCTTCCACTCTGCTACAACTTCTTTAAGATCTCTGTTCTTTTGCTTAACTTCAACTAACATTACTGCTTGATCAGCATTATCAAATTTCATTTTTGTGAAAAATTTAGCTGCATCAGCATGTTCTGCTTTAGCAAATGTTTCAGGATTACCGTAGTTCATTGTGTAGTCTTTAGCCCAACCAGTTGCTGGCCATGCTGCAGTTCCACAATCTTTCCAGTTATTCGCCTCAGTAAATGAGTCACAAGTTTTGTGTTCTGGAAGTCCTACTCCTACCATGTCATAAGCCCCAAAGAACCAATGAGGTTGCCATAGATATAATAAGAATGGCTCTTTTCTCTCATATGCTGCAACAGCTTCTGCTATGGCAGCAGCTTCTGTTCCTAACTCATCTGCTTGAAAGTCAATTCCTAAAAGATCTAATCTTTTTTGATCATGACAGTTCCAACCAGCTACAGGACATCCAATTAGTCTTCCTCTTTTTCCTGACTCAATTGTTGCAAACTTATCTTTGTGTTTGTTTAAATCTTTCCAAGATTTAATGCCGAATTTGTCAGCAGCATATTTTGGAATAAAGTAGTCAGACAAACCAATTATACCAGTTGTTCCAAGAAGTTTTACACTTCCGTCACCTTCATAATTAAACATTGTCTTACCATCATAAATCAGCGGACCTTTCATCATTACAGTGTCAGCTTCCGCATAACTTGGCCAACTCTCGCAAGCAAAATCTATTTCACCAGCTGCGATTGCTTCCCAAAGTCCAGTTCCTGATGGGAATACTACTCTTTTTATTTTGTATCCTAATTCATCTTCTAGAACACTAACAGCAACTTGACACGTTATCTCTCCTCCTGTCCAGTCTGCTACTGCAGCTGTTAATCTTTTAGCAGCATTTGCAGTTCCAAAACTAGAAATAACAAGGATCAAAGAAAGCATCATTGCTGATAACTTTTTAGATATATTCATTATTGTTTTCCCCTTAATTAATTAATTAATTAAATCATTTTAAAACATAATAATACTTAATGTAAAGTTTTTAAATGTTGCGCTATTATACGTTATTTTATAAGGCTTATAGACCTAAAGCCTCTCTTTGTTTTTTAGTCCAAGCTAATGAAATTCTGTCAATGATAATTGCCATAAGCACAATTCCAATACCAGCAGCCAATCCTCTTCCAGTATCTGATCGTGCAAGTCCATTAAATACTTCTAATCCAAGGCCCTTTCCACCAATCAAAGGTGTAACAATTTGCATCGCAAAAGCCATAATAACTGTTTGATTAAATCCTATAACTAAACTCGGAACTGCTAATGGAAATTTTACTTTATTTAAAGTTTGTAAAGTAGTTCCACCAAATGATCTTGAAACCTCTGAAAACGTCCCGGATACTTGCGTTAATCCAAGAGATGTTAATCTAATTATAGGAGGTATAGAATAAATCACAGTAGCAAGAACTGCAGAAACTATACCACCTCCAAAAAACATTAAAACTGGTATTAGATAACAAAAGTAAGGAAGAGTTTGCATCGCATCCAGTACAACATTTTGGATATTTTTAAATCTTGGATTATATGATGCAATAATTCCTAATGGCACTCCAATGGCAAAGCATAAAGCAACCGAAACTAAAACAGATGATAGTGTTATCATTGATTGAGGCCAAATTCCACAAGCACCTATAAAAAGAAGAAGTAATACAGTGATAAAAGCAAATCTTAATCCCACTGTAAAATATCCAATTAATGCAAATACTGCGGTTGTATACCACCATGGTGTATGTGTTAGAAAAGTATCAAGAGGGTTCAAAAGATTTAGATAAACGAATGCTCTTAAACCTTTTGTAAATGCAATAAATCCAGGATTTACTGTAAGTGATTTTACAGTATCAGCAATTGGTTGTCTTATTGAGAGTTTCCATTCTTCTGGAAATGTTCCGATGCTGAAAATATTTGAATCTATAAAACTAATAATAAAAAAAACAATAAATGAGGGAATGATATAGTATCTGTTACCAACAAATTCTCCAATATCTCTTCCTAAAGGCTTGTTAAACAAAGAAGTAATAAATTCTGCTACATATGAAATTAAATTTGTAATTTTCTTACAAACTAAATTTATTATTGTGTGTGAATAACTTAAAGGTTTTTCAAAAATTCTGGCAATTTGAAATTTTTCCCAACTTTGCGGTAAAAGATAAAATTTTTGAACATCCAAAGGTAGTCTTTCTTCCTCTTTGCTAAAAGACATACTAAATCTATCAAACATAATCGCCATAAACAAAATACACAAACCACCTTCCATAGCCCAACCAACATCTAAATTTCTAATAGCCAACCATACCTGTCCACCAATTCCTTCAGCCCCTATAAAACAGGCTAAAACTACAAGGGCCAAAGCCATCATTATAACTTGATTTATTCCCATCATTATACTTGGTAATGATAGAGGAATTTTAATTTTAAATAGCAACTGCAATCTACTTGAACCAAATGAAGTTGCAGACTCGATAATCTGTTCCGAAACTTGTCTAATACCAGCGTTAGTTAATCTAATGACAGGTGGCATTGCATAGATCATTGTTGCTAAAATTGCTGGTGCGCCTCCTATCCCAAAAAAAAATAGCGCAGGAAAAAGATATACAAATGCTGGCATCACCTGCATTGTATCTAAAATAGGCTTCATAAAATTTTCAAATCTATCACTTTGTGAACACAGAACACCTAGTAAAACACCAAAGAAAACGCAAAGTACAACCGAAAGACCCATTAACGCTAAAGTCTGTAAAGATTCGTCCCACATGCCTACTCCTCCCCAGAAATAAATAACAAACAAAGAGTATAAACCTAGTCTTAAACCACCAGCTATTAGGCAGGGTAAAAATAAAATTGATGCAATTAGTAACCAGGGAGATTCTATTAAAAAATCTTCTAAAAAATAATAACCAGATTTAATATAGCCTGCTATGATTTTAGTTATCCACCTATAATTTTTTTTTAAGTAATCTTCTCCATCATTAACCCATGCAGTAAATGTAAACTCATCAGTAACAGATTTCGGAAATTTAGACTGTCCTTCACTTTGAATGGATAATACTAGTGCTCCCAAAAATATCAGTAAAACTGCAATATATTTAATAATATTCTTATTAGTTTTAGATTTATCTAATATTTCTGCAGACATTATTACATTAAATTAAAACAAACTGTTTTACATTTAAAGAAAAATATTGTCTATTTTATTCATATAAATTTAGCATGCCCAGTGAACAAAAAATAACATGCTCAAATATATGGAAGTTATTTGGGCCAGATGAAAAGAGAATTATAAAGGAATTAGATAAAAATTTAACAATAAAAGAGGTTCAGGAAAAAACTGGCCATGTAGTTGCAGTTAAGGATGTAAGTTTTTCAATTCAAAAAGGCGAGACATTTGTAGTAATGGGTCTGTCAGGAAGCGGCAAGTCAACATTAGTTAGATGTATTTCTAGGTTAATAGAGCCTACAACAGGCACAGTAAAGATGGATGATGTTGAGGTCACAAAGATGAGCAGCACTCAATTGCTTGATCTAAGACGAAATAAAATGAGCATGGTATTCCAACATTTTGGATTATTTCCACATAGGACAGTCCTTGAAAATATTGGATATGGTTTAGAAATTAGAGGTAACAAAAAACAAGATAGAATTGATAAATCAATGGAGGTCCTAAAAATGGTTGGTCTAGAAGGTTGGCACAAAAATTATCCAAGAGAATTGTCAGGAGGTATGCAGCAAAGAGTAGGACTGGCAAGAGCTCTAGCTGTTGATCCTGAAATTTTAATTTTCGACGAGCCATTTTCTGCTTTAGATCCTTTGATCAGAAGAGAAATGCAGGACGAATTATTAAAAATTCAAGAGAAATTGCAAAAAACTATGGTTTTTATTACTCACGATTTTTTAGAGGCAATTAAGATGGGGGATCACATTGCAATTATGAAAGATGGAGAAGTGTCTCAAGTGGGAACACCTGAAGAGATAGTAGCAAATCCAAAAGATCAATATGTTAAAGATTTTTGTGAGGATGTACCTAAATATAAAGTTTTAAGTGCTGGAAAAGTAATGAGAACAGATTGTTGTGATGAAACGAAAAATTTATTTTCAAAAAAAACAGATTGTATTATGGATAATTTAAAAATTGAAACTTTGATCGATAAATTAGTAGACTCGGACAAAAGCTATCCAGTTGTATGTAACGAAACTGGTGATCTTTTAGGTGAAATAGACAGGTCTATTGTTATGAAATCAATGAAATCTAAGTCTTAAATTAATAAAATTTTTTATTACCTCTAACCGGTTTATTTTTTTGAGCATCTCTCCAAATAATAATAAATCCTGCTGATACTATCAATAATACACCAGGAAATAGCTGAGACCATGGAGCTTCATTAAAAAATAACCACCCTAATAAAAATGATGAGGGAATACCAAAATATTCAAATGATGCTAACTTACTTACTGATATAAGTCTGTAAGCATAAACAAATAGAATTGCAGCTGATCCTCCAAGAATACCTGTTAGAATCATAAGCATTAGGTCTCTTGCACTATTTATATTAAAATTACTTGATAAAATAATAAATAATATTAGAGCCCCAATTACATTAAACAGTAATGTATAAAATTGAATTTTTGAGGTTGAGTAACCTTTGGGAATAAACTTTAAAATTATAACAGAGAAAGCCCACGCGATAGCAGTAAATATTGAAAATATTGAATAAAAATTGAAAATATCACTAGTTGGTTTTAGTATTAAGACAACACCAATAAAGCCAACAATAATTGCAGACCATCTATAAATACCAACTTTATCATTTAAGAAAAAAATTGACAAAATCACTATAAAAAAAGGAGATGAAAATGTTAAAGTCATAGCAGTTGCAAATTCAACATTAATAACTGAGATAAAAATAAACAAATTCATAGCCAGAAAACTTAATCCTCTTAAACAACTAAGAATTATAAATTTATTGGTAACTTTTTTAAAAAGAGATGAGTACTCTTGAGTAAATAGCAGTAATATTAATAGTGGAATGATTGCAAAAAAATTTCTAAACACAGCTAATTTAAATACTGAATAATCATTACCGATAAGTCTTATAACAACAAGATATAGGTCAACGCACACAACCCCAAGTAACATTGCAAAGATTGCAAGAAATGTTTTTTTTAAATCTGTCTTTTCTGAAATAATTTTCATGTATAATATGTTATTTTAGTATAGATTTTTAATTAAATATGCAAAATTTTAAATTAAATGAACAAGATTTGCTGAGTAATCAAGATTGGACATTTCCCACATTCACAGCCTATGGGCCAGGAAGATTTAAAGAAATTGGAAAGTTTTGTAAAAATTTTAAAATTATTAATCCATTAATTGTAATAGACAGTGGAAGTACAAAATTACCTTTTATAAATGAACTACAAAATTTACTTTCAGATGCAAAAATAAAATCTAATATTTACTCAAATATTTCGCCAAATCCTAGAGATGATGAAATTGATGGTGGCTGCAAAGTTTTTAAAGAAGGTAATCACGATGCAATTATAGCAATAGGTGGAGGTAGTGCCATGGATGGAGGTAAAGCAATTTCCTTAACAGTAAACAGCGGAATTCCACTATGGGACTTTGAGTTTTTAGACAAAGTACCAAGGGATTTGAAAGGCACAAATCCTTTTCCAAAACTTATTACAATACCAACAACTTCTGGAACTGGAGCAGAAACAGAGATTACTGCGATGGTTACAGATACAAAAAAAGGAATGAAATTTTGTTTATGGCACCCCGAAGCTAGACCTTGTCTTGCTCTAGTTGATCCAGAACTAACTTTAAAATTACCAGCAAATTTAACTGCGTGGACAGGTATTGATGCAATGATACATGCTATTGAAGGGTACAGTGTTCCATTATTTCATCCATTATGTGATGGCTCTGCTTTAGAAAGTTTAAATTTAATTTCTAAATCTTTATATCTTGCAGTTGAGGAACCAGACAACCTAGTAGCAAGAGGAGGCATGATTGTTGGGTCTTATTTAGGAGGAGTTGCATTTTTAAAAGGTCTAGGACTTGTTCATGCAATATCACATATGGTTGGAGCTGAATATAATACACATCACGGTTTAACAAATGCAATTATACTTCCAGCAGTAATGGAATATAATTTACCTGGCTTAGAAGAAAAAGTTAAACGAATGTCGGCAGCAATGCAATTCACAGATCATTCGGTTGATGGTTTCAAAAATAATTTAAATCAAATGTTAGATAGATTAAAAATACCAAATGGATTAAATGAAATTGGTGTACCTGAAGATTGTTATGAGAGGATAGCGAAAAAATCTATGTTAGATCAAGCTTATGGTCAAAATCCTAAGAAAGCCACACTAGACGAAGTTAAAGAATTAACTTTAAAGAGTATTAAAAAAGCTAGATAGCATTAAATGCTAGAGACAAAAACAGTTTCAGAGATCATCAATCATATAAAATTTAAAGATTTATCCATTAAAGAGGTGATTGAATATTATTTAAATATTATAGAAAAGTTAAATCCTAAAATAAACTCAATAGTTTCAATTAAAAATAAAAAAGAAATTATAGAAGGGGCAGAAAAAAAAAGTAATACAAAATTTTGTGGGCTTCCAATTGCAATTAAAGATTTATCTGATGTCGTTGGTTTTTATACGACTTATGGATATCCAGGTACCAAAAATTACAGTCCAAATAAAAATTCTTTTTTTGTAGATAAGTTACTAGAAGCAGGTATAACAATAATTGGAAAAACCAATACCGCAGAACTTGGAGTAGGTGGTCAAACAATTAACAGATTATTCGGTCCTACTTCAAATGTTTACGATGTTACGAAATGTGCAGCCGGTTCTAGTGGCGGAGCAAGTACTGCTGTTGCATCAGGAATGTTACCTTTTGCCGATGGAACAGATCAAATGGGGTCTTGTAGAGCACCCGCAGCTTTTGCTAACATATATGGATTTAGACCGACGACAGGACTAATAGCCTCTGACAGAACTTTTCAGGATCCAAAAATTCCAGTTTTAACTACTCCAGGATGTTTTGCAAAAACACCAGAAGATATGTCATTACTATTGGACTCAATTGTAGGGTCAAACAATAACGATCCACTTTCATTTGACTTAGATAGCCAATTTGAATTTAGCAATTTAACAGATAAAGAATTCTCAAAAATTAAAATAGTTTTATTAGAGGATGTAATTGAAAACTACCATTTTGAAAAAGGTATAATTGAAATGTGTAATAATAAACTTAATAAACTTAAAGATCATTTGAAGGTTGAGTCTATCAACTCAAAATTAAAAACATCTGATATTTGGGATAGCTGGACATGTTTTCGAGCTAAAGGAATTTTTAATGATACAAAAAATATGCAAATCCGAAATATCAATGATATGTCTGAACAAGCAATTTGGGAATATAACAAAGGATCTAAAATTAATGATGATGATATAAAAATTGCATTTGATAAAAAAAACAATTCTCTTATTCAGATAGAGGAAATATTCAAAAAATTTGACTTTATAATTCTTCCTTCATCACAAGTTTTTCCGTTTAATAAAAATATTCAATATCCAAAAAAAATAAATGAACAAGAACTTGATACTTACCATAGATGGTTGGAGGTATTTATCATTTCAAGTTTGTTTGATTTACCGACTTTGACAGTTCCAATTGGATTTAATGAAACTGGTAGCCCAATGGGTTTACAAATTATAGCTAAGAAGGGGGATGATATTAAACTTTTGTCCTTTGCAAAAACTTATGAGAAAATTTATAAATACTCTAATATAAAGCCCAAATTTAAATTATGAAAAGACACAAACATCATTTTAAAATTGCATTAGCTTTAGCTGTATCAGCGGGAGCTTGGGGAATTTACTGGTTGCCTCAGAGATATTTAGAAGCTGGAGGTTTAACTGGTGGATGGGGAACAATAGCTCAAATGATAATAGGTGTTCTTTTATTGCTGCCTATTGCAATATGGCGAGGTTTTAAAAAAAAAGATACAGGTTTTGAGCTCCCAGTTACAGGATTTCTAGTTGGTGGAGGCTTTATTTGTTACGCGCTTAGTTTTCTTTTAACAGATGTAATAAGAGCACTAATATTATTTTATATGACACCTATATGGACAACAATCTTCGAAATAATGTTTTTAAAAAAAAAGCCAGGGTGGCAAAGAGCTGTAACGTTAACTTTAGCTCTGGCGGGCTTATGGATTGTATTTAGTAAAAATACTATTCTGCCCTTACCAGAAAATGCTGGAGATTGGATTGCATTAATAGGAGGTGCTATGTTCGCCGGTGGAATGATAAGGCTTGAAATAGTTAAAACAGATGGTGTGTTTCCGATTATTTTTTCATTCTTTTTTTATGGCGCTTTATTTAATATAGCTGCAGGATTTATTTTATCTGAATATTTAGGTCCAATGCCTAATTTGGATGCGTTTATATCAATGTCTTTTTTTCTAATTTGTCTTTCTATTTTTTATTTCATCCCAACTGGAATAGTGATCTTATGGGCTCCAAGTAAGTTGGGTGCAGGCTTATGTTCAATATTATTTTTAACCGAAATTGTTGTTGGAGTAGTGAGTTCTAGTCTTTTGACTGATGAACCGTTCGGATGGAGAGAGGTCGTTGGAAGCGCAATGATTATTTTAGGCGGTATTTTAGCAGTTGTTCTGTCTCCAAAAGACGATAAAGCTACTTAATATTTATCATTAACTATATCTATCAACATATTTATCATGTCTTTTTTGTAACTTTCTTTAGTAGCTGATTTAGTTTCAAGGACTGAAAAAAAAGCAGCTACATTTCCTGTTTTAAGATTAATTGCTAAATACTGACCACCATAACCAGAATGACCAATGACATTTCCTGAAGTCATAGTTGAATTGGAATAGTATAAATATTTATTTTTTGATAGCTCCATATATTTTGGACAAATATTTTTAATTGTTTGATTTAAAAACTTTACGGATCCAATTTGTCTTTTTCCAACCCCTTTACCTTTTCTTGCAAATAAAAGTCCCATTCTTAAAAAATCTCTTGTAATTAAACATCCTCCACCTGATAACCATGGCATTCCATATCTATCCGATGCAATATAAAGACCATCTTCAAATCCCGCTGCCTCTACTACTGATAAGACCCAATCTCTTAAAGGTATTCCACTAATTTTTTCAATTATTAATCCAATAACATCTGTATTTGCAGATTTATAAAGTGCGTATTCAGAATTATTTTTTAAACCTCTATTTTTAATATTTTTTATAGTATTTAAATATTGTTCTTGGCTTAGTTTAATCTGTCCTGATTTCGGTAGCCGCCAACCTCCAACAGGTTCGTGCATAAATGAAGATGAATATGCTTTGGTGTAGTCTTCTGTATATGCGTTTACAACATTCATGTTTAAAATATCTTGAACTTTTGCGTTTGCATATCCACTACCTATTTTAGGAAGATAGTATGAAACATTTTTGTTTAAATTAATTTTCTTATTCTTTAAAAGCTCACCTACAAATAAATTTGCAAACATTTTAGTAATCGACATTATTGTTTGAGGTTGGCTATAAGAAAAATCTTTTGCATATTTTTCAAACAAGATACTTTGACCATTTCCGACAATTAAAGAACAGAAAGATTTGCTCTTTGTTAATCTTTTAACAAGGGGCTTTACTCCAATTTTTTTTTTGTAATTTTTTTTAAGTTTTAAAACCAAGTCTGACCTCAAAAAAAGCCCATATCTATTTATTTTGTGAAGGTTTCTATAACCAAATCTTCTTGTTTTAGGAAGATTCCATAAAGCTTTGTTATCTTTGATAGTAGCTAGCTCAGGATTTTTATATGATATTATTTTAGCCAAACTTTAAAGACTTATTTTTTTCATACTTTTGATGGTAGCCCTCAGCCTTACAATAATTTTTTTCTTTTGAAACCTTTGTTGAAACTTTTCCATCTAGTTTTTTATTCATTTCATCTAATACTTTTTCAGCAATCTTTTTTTCCTCATCATTTGCATAAAAAATTTCTGATCTATATTGAATCCCAACATATGTACCTTGTCGATTAACTTGTGTAGAGTCGTGAAGTTCAAAAAATAATCTAACCATATCCTCATATGATTTTGTTTTTTCATCATACTGAACTTTTACTACTTCTATATGACCTGTATCACCACCACATACAGCTTTATATGTTATATTTGGCTCATCCCCACCACAATATCCACACTCAGTAGATATTATTCCATCAATACCTTCGTATTTTTTTTCGTCCCAAAAACAACCTATTCCGCCAATGAATGTTTTCATAAGTTAATAATATATTAATTTTTTAGAATTGATATTGCTTTTATTTCTTCTACTCCAATACCACAGCATCCACCGATTATCTGAGCTCCGTTATTTTTCCAACTTTTGGCTTTATCTAAATAATCTTTTGGTTGAATGTTATCTATAAATTTCCACTTAGGTTTTTCAAAATAACCTCGGTTTGGATATGCGCCAATTATCTGATTATAATTATCTTTTAATATTTTTATAGCCTCATCTGTAACACTCATATTTGAATGTGCTACTAAGATTGGTCCTGTGTGAATTTGTTTAAATTTATACAATGACTCTTTAAAATTTTCATAAATCTGTGGTTTATCATTTTTTACGTCATCATCATATCCAAGATAAATTTCCTTATTTTTGTCGAATACGCACGATATAGAGAGCCAAATAGGTAAATTTATATTCTTAGAACATTTTAAAAGAGCTTCAACGATTTCTGATTGAGATGACATTGCCTCTAATATTATTAAATCAACGCCTGAATTAGATAAAATTTTTAAATGCTCATTAAAACTGGGTAACATATTTTCTAGTCCATCTTTTAAAAAATAACCGTAAGTAGATACTGATCCTGCGACAGCAACATTCCTCCCACTAGCTGCATCTTTTGCAATTTTAACACTTTTTAAATTACATTCCTCAATTAGGTTTTCATAACCATATTTTTTCATAGATATAGGTGTAGAGGCATATGTATTTGTAGTAATCACATCGGCACCTGCATTGATATAATTTTTATGAACTTTTAATAATTCATTTGGGCTATCTATAGAACACCTCCCACACCATAAACCTTTATCCATTTTTGCACCGAGTTTTTGAAGTTCTCCCCCAATACCTCCGTCTAAAATTATCGTCTTACCTTGATTTAATTTTTCCTCAATAAATGAATATGTCATTTAAACTATTTGTTATTTGTAAATGCACAGATTTTGTTCCCATCTAAATCGCGAATATATGAATAGTAAACACCAGAACCCTCAGGTCTTTCACCACCACTTCCTTCACTAGTACCACCGGCTTTTAAAGCAATCTCGTGAAATTTATCTACTATTTCTCTTGATGAAACTAAAAAAGAAACTTGTGTTCCATTTCCAAATGTTGCAGTTTTTTTATTTGCAGGTTTAGTTACATAAAATTCAATACTACCATCACCATTATTTTGTGTGTAGCCTGCACAAACATCATCAGTATCTTTTCTCATTAAATTTATAATTTTTAGAACTTCATCATAAAAAATAATTGCCTTATCAAGATTGTTAGTTCCAACCATTACATAACCAATCATTTCAATTTTTCCACTCGGTGATTGTTTTAACTTCTAAATATTCATGAAGGCCCCATGTTCCACCCTCACGTCCGTTTCCAGATTGTCTATATCCCCCAAAAGGTGTCCCTGAGTCTGCGGGTTTATGATTTACATAAACAATTCCTGATCTTAATTTCTTTGAGACTCTTTTAGCTTTTTCCTTGTCTTCTGTTTGTAGATAATTTCCAAGCCCATATTCAGTATCATTTGTTATTTTGATAGCTTCCTCTTCATTTTCGAAAGGTATTATAGACAAAACTGGACCAAATATTTCCTCTTTTGCTATTCTCATGTCATTATTTACATCAGTAAATACAGTTGGTTTTATAAAGTAACCTTTTTTAAAGTTTTCAGGTTTGTCTGGTCCTCCTGCAACTAAAGTTGCACCCTCATCTATTCCACTTTTAATAAGGCTTTGAATTTTATCAAACTGAGTTTTAGATATTACAGGACCAATATGTTCGCCAGCTTTTGATGCTAAATCTACTTTAATTTTATTTGCTTCATCTACAGCTTCTTCGACTGCTCTCTTATAAATGGATTTTTCAACTAACATTCTTGTTGGAGCATCACAAGATTGTCCCGAATTACTCATGACATTTCTAATTCCATCTCTAACCGCATCTAGATAGGAGTCTGCGAAAACAATATTTCCACCTTTGCCACCTAATTCTAAACAAACTCTTTTAATAGTATCAGCTGCATTTTTAGTTATTAATTTTCCTGCTCTAGTAGAACCTGTAAAAGAAACCATATCAACATCAGGATGCCCTGATAAGTCTGTTCCAACACCCGGACCATCTCCATTGACTAAATTAAAAACACCAGCAGGAAAACCTGCCTCATGTATCATTTCTGCAAATAACATTCCTGAAAGTGGAGCAATTTCTGAAGGCTTTAATATCATAGTGCATCCTGTTGCAAATGCGGGTATCACCTTTAGTGCAATTTGATTTATAGGCCAGTTCCAAGGAGTTATTAAACCACATACTCCAATCGGTTCATAAACAATGTGATTAACGGAACCATTATCAAATCCAGGTTCAAAGTTAAAATCTTTTAATCTTTTAATAAAATCCTCTATGTGACCTGCGCCTGATGAAGTTTGATTTGCAGAGCACCAATCTTTAGGACAACCTAATTCAGTTGTAATTGCATCCGTCATATCATCCCATCTTGCTTTGTATATCTTTAGAAGTTTTTCTAATAATAGTAACCTTTCTTCTTTAGAAGTTTCTTTCCATGTTTCAAAGGCATTTCTTGCAGCCTTTACAGCAGAATTTGTATCATCTGAACTTCCTAAGTTAATAACAGCACACACCTCTTCAGTAGAGGGATTGATAACTTCAAAATTATTCGGGTTTTTTGGATCTACCCATTCACCATTTATATAAAACTTTTTTTTATCTAACATAAATTATTGTAGCATAATTGTTAAATTTCATAACCTTTTTTTTGAATTTCAAAATCTTTTAACTCTTTTGGAAAACCTGATGCTCTAAATTTTAATTTATACTTATCCTCTAATCTTTTAACGACCATTGACGACCAAGCTCTGGATCCATATTGTTTTTGAGCTTTGTTAAAAATGTTTAGAACAAATGGTGATATTTCTAATGGTGTTTTTAGTTTTTTAGATAAATCATTGAATAATTTCATATCTTTTTTAACCAAATCCATTGTAAAATTAATATTATAAGACCCATTTAATATTACCTGACTTTCTGTTTCATGAACAAAGGAATTTCCGGATGAAGCGGCTATTCCTTTATAAACTTTATTTAAATTTAATTTCGATTTTTTCGCTACAGTCCATGCTTCACCAAGTGCAGCTAGATGAACAGATGCTAGATAATTTGTTATAACTTTTAAAATTGATGCTGTGCCTAATTCTCCAGTATATAAAATTTTTCTGCCCATACATTTTAAAACAGGCAAAACTTTTTTAAAAATTTTTTTGTCGCCACCCGCAAAAATTGAAATATTTCCAGTTGCTGCTCTATGACAACCGCCACTAACTGGTACATCTAGTGCATGAGAACCTTTTTTCTTGACCATAATTCCTATTCTTTTTACCTCTGATTGATCAGTTGTACTCATTTCAAGCCAAATTTTATTTTTTGATAAACCTTCAAGCACTCCATTTTTAGCAGTCATAACTTTAGAACATGCCTTAGGAGATGGAAGACAGGTAATAACTATGTCACTATTTTCTGCTAGTTCTTTTGGAGAGCTGGCAATAACTGCTCCTTTCTTCTTAAATTTTTTTGACAATTTGGCATCTAAATCTCTTACAATTAGTTTATATCTACTCTTAATTAAGTTATTTGCTAGTTTTCCACCAACATTACCTAAGCCAATAAATCCTATTTTCATTTCTGTCTCATTCGTTAAAAATTATACTTTAATAATATATTTAAAAAAATAAAATGCATTTAAAAAGATTAACTTTAATTCTTATGATTATGTTTTATAGCTTGCCGGCTTTTGGCGAGATAATAAAACCAAATAATGGAATAGAACCAATTCAAGTTGTAAAAATTCAATTAAGAGGCTTGATGAACAACGATGAACCTACTAAAGACAGTGGAATAGAACAAACATGGGAATTTGCCCACCCAAACAATCAAAGATACACGGGGCCATTAGATAAATTTAAGTCGATGCTTAAGGGTGCATCATACTCAATGCTTTTAAATCACAAAGAGCATAAAGTAGATCAAATCTATTTAACAAAAGAAGTCGCAATGTATGAAGTAACTATAATGGATGAGGAAAAAAAATATTATAAATTTCAGTGGAAAGTTGAAAAATATAAATCATCTGGACCTTTAAAAGATTGCTGGTTAACCACTTCAGTTTCTCAACCTTTAGACATGGGTTCATCAATATAATGGATAAGTGGCCTTTTTATAAAAAACTCCCTGTCTTGATGGCTATTTTATGTATACCACCAATTGGAGCGACCCAAATTGGATGGTATTTTTTTGGAAAGGTTATTGGGCTTAACTGCGGCATGGTAGCTGGAGCTATCAGTGTAAGCGTTGCAGCTTATTTGTTATACATTAGAGGTTGGAGAGATTCTGACGACGAACAATAGATTTTTGTTTCGTAAAATATTAAAATTTAGTAGAAATCATTAAATGAAAAATAAAGCAAAAGTTGTTGTAGTTGGCGGAGGTGTTGTTGGCGTAAGTGCACTTTATCACCTAGCAAAAAAGGGTTGGTCAGATGTTGTTTTAGTAGAAAGAAAAGAATTAACTTCGGGATCTACTTGGCATGCTGCTGGATTGCTCCCTTTGTTTAATATGAGTTACTCAGTTGGACAATTACATAAATATGCAGTGAATTTATACAAAACACTAGAAGAAGAGACAGGAAAAAATGTTGGTTTTAGTGTTGTTTCAAATATTAGATTAGCAAGCAATAAAGATAGAATGGACGAGTATTATCAATATGCAGGAGTTGCCCAAACTATTGGAGTAAAAGTAAATTTTTTAAAACCTGAACAGGTAAAAGAAATTTGGCCATTGTGTCATACAGATGATTTAGTAGGTGCTATTCAGCATCCAGAAGATGGCTATATACAGCCTGCAGATTTAACGCAAGCATTAGCAACAGGAGCTAGAAATAGAGGTGCTGAAATTTATAGAAATACTTCGGTAGTTGGAATTAAACAAATTAATACTGGTTGGGTAGTTGAAACTGACAAAGGGTCAATAGAGTGTGAACACGTAATTTCATGTTCAGGTAATTTTGCAAGACAAACTGGAAAAATGGTTGGATTAGATATTCCAGTTATTCCTGTCGAACATCAGTATATTGTAACAGAACCACATCCAGAAATTCAAAAAAGAAAAAAAGATGGTTTGCCAGAAATGGGAGTTTTAAGAGATAGCGATAGCAGATGGTATATGAGAGAGGAAGCGGGTGGATTAATTTTAGGACCTTACGAAGACGGTGCTCCAGCATGTTATGTTGATGGTCCATCAAAAGACTCTGAATATGAACTTTTTCAAGAGGATTTAGAGAGACTTGCTCCACATATTGAAGGTGCAATTCATCGTGTTCCAGCCTTTGGTGAGGTTGGAGTAAAAAAAGTTTATAACGGTGCTATTTGTTATACACCAGATGGTAATCCGATTGTTGGTCCTGCTTGGGGCTTGAAAAATTTTTGGATCAATGAAGGTCACAGTTTTGGAATAACTGCAGCGGGTGGCGCAGGTTGGCAGCTTGCCGAATGGATAGTCGATGGAGAACCAACAATCGATATGTTAGGTGTTGAACCAAGAAGATATGGTGATTATTGTTCAAAATCTTATCTAAAAGCTAAAAATGAAGAAGCTTATAGTCATGTTTTTATTACTCATTTTCCTGACGAAGAAAGACCAGCAGCTAGACCATTAAGAACAGCCCCATGTTACGATCGTATGAAAAAATTAGGAGCGGTATTTGGACAAAAATTTGGATGGGAAAGACCAAATTTTTTCGCAACTGATGGAATGGAACAAAAAGATGATTGGTCCTTTAGAAGATCAAACTGGTTTAACGCGATTGAAAAGGAATGCAAAAATGTAAGAGAAAATGTTGGTTTGTTAGATATGACTGCTTTTGCAAAGTGCAGAATTAAAGGTCCAAAGGCTGAGGAATTCCTAGATAATCTTGTAGCAAATAAACTACCAAAGAAAGTTGGAAGAATTAATTTATGTCATGCACTAAATACTAAAGGTGGTGTTCATTCAGAATTTACAATAATGAGAGAGTCAGAAAATAGTTTTTATCTAGTTTCAGCTGGTGCTTTTCAAAGGTTAGATCATGATTGGATATTAAAATGGATGCCAAAAGATGGGTCTGTTCAATTTGAAAATCTAACTAACAGTACAGGTGTGTTGGTTGTTTCAGGCCCTAAAGCTAGAGAATTAATGACAAGAGTTTCTAAGGACGATTTTTCAAATGAAAATTTTAAATGGTTAAGTGCAAAAAATGTTGACGTAGGTTATGCGCCAGTTAATGCTATGAGGGTAAACTTTGTTGGTGAGCTAGGATGGGAACTTCATCATCCAATTGAGTATCAAAATCATATATTCGATAAATTAATGGAGGCGGGACAAGATTTAGGTATTAAGCCTTTTGGTATAAGGGCAATGAATAGTTTAAGAGTTGAAAAGTCATATAAATTGGTTGGTACTGAACTTTCCATTGAATACTCACCGTACGAAAGTGGTTTAGATAGGTTTGTTCATCCTAATAAAGGAAGTTTCATAGGACTTGAGGCATTAAATAAATGGAGAGAAAAAGGTTTTGATAACAAGCTAGTAACTTTAGAGGTGCATAATATAGAAGATGCTGATGTATTAGGTAACAATCCAATATATGAAAACGGAAG
The DNA here is from genome assembly GCA_902571055.1 of uncultured Pelagibacteraceae bacterium. Classification (GTDB taxonomy): domain Bacteria; phylum Pseudomonadota; class Alphaproteobacteria; order Pelagibacterales; family Pelagibacteraceae; genus Pelagibacter. Next base: position 129,916 of record CACGAM010000002.1, read on the forward strand.
TGTTATTGGAAGAGCAACAGGTGGTGATTATGGTTTTAGACTTGGAAAATCAATTGCATTAGGAATGGTTAAGCCTGATTTAGCTAACGTTGGACAAAAATTAAAAGTAGAAATTTTAGGAAAAAAACATGAGGCTACTATTTTAGAGGAAAGCCCTTATGATCCCGAAAATAAATTGTTAAGAGCATAATGAAAATATTAGTAGCAGTAAAAAGAGTTATTGATTACAACGTCCAAATAAGAGTTAAAGAAGACAACAGTGGTATCGTAACTGATAATGTTAAAATGTCTACAAATCCACCCGATGACAATGCGATTGAAGAAGCAGTAAAAATAAAAGAGGCTGGCATAGCTAAAGAAATAGTTGCTATTACAATAGGAGATGACAAAGCACAAGAAACGGTTCGAAAAGCATTAGCGGTTGGAGCTGATAGAGGAATTCATGTTAAAGCTGATGGGATTATTGAACCATTAGCTGTATCGAAAATTTTAAAAGCAGTTGTAGAGAAAGAAAAG
>CACGAM010000003.1 GCA_902571055.1 uncultured Pelagibacteraceae bacterium
TCTCAAATCCCATATAATCCTACACTTTTTTATAAAACCTATATTTATTTTTATTGGAAAATATGAATAATAAATTTTGTCAAACTAGAACTAGACTAGAACCTGGTGAGATAAATATATGAAAATAAATTTATTAATGATTATTTGTTGTGAAAAATATTTATAAAATTCATTACATCATATTTTTTTTAGCTTTATTTTTTTCTAAAGCTATGGCGGAGCCAACTTTTGTGCAAAGTAAATCAATCGAGACAGGCACCCAGGAACTTGGACTTACATTTAATAATGATGGTACAAAAATGTATACTGTAAGAAGTGGAGGAACAACGGATGCAGTTATCGAATATATATTAACTAGCGCATATGACATTTCAACAGCAACCGTAAACAATACTAAAGTAGTACATAGAAGTGGAGATGCTGGTAATTATTTACCATCACAAGTAGTGTTCAATAATGATGGAACAAAAATGTTTGTTGTCAACCATCACGGTGTAAAGACAGTAGATGAATACTTACTAAGTACTGCATTTGATGTTTCAACTGCTACATTTGATGGCGAACATAATATCTCTGGTCAAGAAAAGAGAGCAAATTCAGTTGCATTTAATAATGATGGTACCAGAATGATTGTTGCTGGTGCAGGAAATATGTCCCAACATCGTATTCATGAATATTCACTAGCTAAACCATTTGATCTTAGCTCCACAGTTACTCATCTTAATACTGAAGACCTAAGTTCTACTTACGATTACTTAGATGGAGTTACTTTTAATTACGATGGTACTAAAATGTATACCATTAGAGGTAGTGAAGATGACAATAATATTTCTCAGTTTAAATTAACTACACCTTATGATGTCTCTACTTTATCCCTTGAAGGTACCTTCGATGTAAGTTCTGTTAGTGCAGATTCAAGAGAACTTGTCTTTAGTAACGATGGAAGTAAAATGTTTATCATTGATGATAGTAATAATAAAGTTCATGAATTTAACCTAAGCTGTAATTGGAGCGTAATTGGTGGTGCTTGCGATGATCCAATAACTACTTCTGATGGGGGTAAAGATATTTTAAGCTCAATCGAGTCTCAAACTGCAACAGCAAAACAAATTGCTATCCACGCCACCACTCCGGTATTAAATCGTATGTATTGGTTAAGAAGACATAGAAATAGTGATCAATTAAGTAACCAAAATATTAGATTAAACTTTTCTAATTCAATGGTGGCATCACTTTCTAACATTATTCCTATATCAAATAAAACAAATGAAGTTCTAGACAAATTATCAGATGATTGGTCATTTTGGAGTGAGGGTAGCGTAAGTATTGGTAGAACTGGAGATACATCTACTTCATCATCTAAAAAAATTAATACTAAAGGTATTACACTCGGCATGGATAGAAAGATAAGCAAAAATAGATTATACGGTTATGCTCTTAGATTTGGTAATGATGATGTTGATGTAGGCACATCTGGGACTAATTTAGATACTGAGTCTTTTAGTTTATCTGTTTATGGAACTTTCCCTTATGATGATGAAAAATTTACTGAAGGTATTATTGGAGTGAGCACTTTAAAGACTGATCATGTTAGAAAAGGGGGAGGAAGCATCAGAACAGGAGAGAGAGATGGTGCACAAATATTTGGTTCACTTAATTATTTAACAACATATAAAAAAGAAAATTTGAATATTACTCCTAATTTAAGAATTGATTTAAGCTATACAGAATTATCCAAATATAGAGAAAAAGGTCCTGCATCCTTAGTTTACAAATCTCAAACAATTGAAACTGGAATGATATCTGCTGGTTTTACCATAAGTGATATTTTAGATTATAATTCTTTCACGTTTAAACCAAATGGTGGATTAGAGCTTGGAGTAGATTTTAGTCCGTCTTCAGATGCTACTTATCGTTACCTATCGGAAACTACAGAATATACAAAATCAATTGATCAAGATTCTAAAAATTTAAGAGCAAATATTGGATTTGATTTAGTAACCGATAATGGTTTTTCTATAATGACTATTTATGAGAGAAATCAAAGTGATAATGCCCATAGCGATACTTTATATTTTGGATTTGGTTTTATACCAACAGACGATATTGAATATGCTATGACTTTAGATAATAACAAAGCATCTTTAAGTTATAAGAGAGATTTAAATGGTTTTGATATCAGAATGAGTTCGAATTATAGCTTGATGAGTCAAATACCTGAATATGGTGCAACCCTAGAAATTGTAAATACATTTTAGTAAATTTAACCAAAACTCTATAGGATAATATGGGATAACTAAAACTAGACTAGAACCTAGGGAGATAAAATAAAAAAATTTTACTTATTCATCTTGTTCAATTATAAATAATGGCATAAACACTCATGAAAATAACTCATGCCCTCGTGGTGAAATTGGTAGACACAAAGGACTTAAAATCCTTGCCCTTTTGGGAGTGCCAGTTCGAGTCTGGCCGAGGGCACCACTCTATAAATGAAAATTTTTGATTGTATAACATATTACAATGAGCCTATGCTTTTTGATCTTAGGCTCAATGTATTAAATCAATACGTGGATAAGTTTATAGTTATAGAGGCGAGACATTCACATAGTGGTAAAAAAAAAATTTTAAATTTTGATATTGAAAATTATAAAAAATTTAAAGATAAAATTATTTATAAAGTAATTGACAATGAACCTAGTGGAATAATTGAAATTAATGTGTCAGATTCGTTGGAAAAACAAAGTAACCAAAAAAGATTAAATAGTTTAAAAAGAATAGAGCAATCTTATGATGCTGCAGTTGAATGTTTAAAAGATGCTAATTCAGATGATATATTTACTCTTAATGATAGCGATGAAATACCCAAGTATGAAAATTTTAATTTTAAAAATATTAAAAATTATATTCTAATTGCTAAACTTAAATTGTGTTATTTTAAGTTTAATTTATATTACGATCTACACCCATGGTATGGTACAAGAGCTTGTAAAATTAAAAATTTACTCAGCCCAACATGGCTTAAATATATAAAGCCAAAAAAATACCCTTTATGGCGATTGGATACTTTTTTTTCTAAAACTAAATATATAAATGTAAAAGTTATAGAAGATGGTGGTTGGCATTTTTCAAATTTAAAATCTCCTGAGGAAATAGAGGATAAAATGCTTAACTTTGGTCACCATAATGAAGTTGAAGATAGCGGAATAGGCTTAAAAGATATAAAATCAATGATTAATGAAAAAAAAGTTATTTTTGCACACAATAGAAAGCCAAATGATCCAAGTATTAACTTATCAAGACTAACCAAAGACGATTTACCAAAATATGTATCTGAAAATTTAGACAAATATGATGATTGGATAGATAAATAATCTTATGAAATCAAGTAAAATGAAATATCAAACAATGTTAAGTGATTATTTAAACTACTTAAAAAGGAAAAAGATTTATTATAAAAAAAATCAAATTCTATACGAGAACACAATCGAAAAATTATATAATTGGAAGAATTCAGATATTAACAAAATTATTAATTGGTATCAAAACGTCAGGAAAATAGATAAAAGTGTTGTTAAAAATATTCATTTAGAAAAGCTCAATAAATGGAATTACAATAAAAAAAAAGGTATCATAACGCATCAAAGTAAAAAATTTTTTATTGTTGAGGGAAAGAGAGTAATTAATTCAAATAGAGAAATTTCGAGTTGGGATCAGCCTTTTTTAACACAAGTGGGTTATAAAGGTGGAATAATTGGATTAGTAAGATGTAAAATAAATTATATTCCACACTATTTAATAGATGCAAAATACGAGCCAGGTAACTATAACGACATACAATTAAGCCCTTCATTGCAAGGAACATATTCAAATCTTGATAGAGTTCATCATGGAGAGAGAAATAAAGTTTTAAATAAATTTTTTAAAAAGAATTTTAATACTATAAAGAAATTATGGGTGACTGAAGATGGGGGAAGACTATTTAAAAAAAGAAATTTACATTGGATTATCGAATATAATGGAAAACCAGAGTTACCAAGCAAAAGATATAAATGGTTAACCCTTTGGGAAATAGATAAGCTAATTAAACATGGACCAATAGTAGGCCCACATTTAAGAGCTATACTAAGTTTGTTGTAAATAATGATTAAAAAAACTATAGGAATTATTGGTCCCGGATATCATTTTGAAAAAAATATAATATCTGTATTAGCAAAAAATAGTTCTTTAAAAATTAGTGGTATTTTAAGAAATAAAAAAAAAAAATACAAAAATTTTAAAACTCTCAGTGAAGACAAATTTTTTAAAGAAAATTTCGATTTTGTTTATATAAGTTGTCCAAATAAATTACACGAAAAGTATATTATTAAATCATTAAAATCTGGTTTTCATGTAATTTGTGAAAAACCATTTCTTACCGATAGTAATAAACTAAAAGAAATATTATTTTTATCAAAAAAGAAAAAAAAGCTAATTTTTGAAACATTTATGCATTTATATCATCCTATTTTTCATAAATTAAAGAAATTAATAAATGAAAAAAAAAGAGGGAAACTAAGATATATTGTATCTAACTTTAGATTTCCGTCACTTAATAAAGATAATCATAGATATAAAAAAAAATTGGGTGGTGGTTTTTTTTACGACGCTGCTGTTTATCAGCTATCAGTCGAAAATTATTTATTTAATAACGTTTCAATTAATAAAAAGAAAATAGAACAAATAAAGATTAGAAGAGAGGTAGATTTAAAAGGATACTTTGGAATTAAAAATAAAAAATTTCATAGATTTTATTTTTGGGGAGAGGGACAAAATTATACAAACAATATTGAATTTTTTTTTAACAATTCATGTATTTATGTAGATAGGTTTTTTAGCAAATTAAAAAATAAACCTACGTATATTAAAATATTTGAAAATAATAAAATTAAGGTAATAAAATTTAATAAAAATGTAGACCATTTCAAGAATATGTTTTACGAAATCCTAAGAAATTATAACAAATTATCATTTCAAAATTACCATAGACAAAGAATATCTAACCAAATTAAATTGATAAATACAATAAGTAGTATTAAATAATTATCTATGAAAACCAATTTATTTAGTAAAAATAAAATTCAAATAATTTCAGATAACAACAAGAAATCCATTAAAATTAAAAATATTATATCTAAGAAAATACTTAAACACACGAAATATAAATTTAATATTATAATAGTAATAGGTGGCGATGGCTTTATGTTAGAGACTTTAAAAAAGAATATTAGTAAAAAAAAATATTTTTATGGAATTAATTCTGGTAATTATGGGTTCCTTATGAATAAGTTTTCTACAAAAAATTTATTAAGTAAATTAAATAGCTCAAAGCTAATTTCTATATCTCCATTAGAAATGAATGTTAAAAATAAAAACAATAAAGTTAAAAAATATCTTGCAATAAACGAAGTTTCAATTTTAAGGCAAAGTAGACAGGCAGCATCAATTTCAATTTATAACGGCTCGAAACCAATAATAAAAGAATTAATGTCAGATGGTGTTTTAGTTTCAACCCCCGCAGGTAGTACAGCTTATAATTTATCAGTCCATGGACCTATTTTAAGTTTAAATTCAAAAAAATTATCTATTTCTCCGATTAGTGCGTTTAGACCTAGAAGATGGAAGGGTAAAATTATTAGTGATAAATCAAAGATATTAATTAAAAATTTGAATTTTAAAAAGAGACCATTAAGTGCTGTGGCTGATAACGTGGAAGTGAGAAATGCAAAAATAATTTCTGTTAGAACTAACAAAAAAATAAAATTCAATCTTTTATATGATAAAAATCGAAGTCTACAAAAAAAAATTAAAATAGAACAACTTCGTCGCGACATAAAATAGTTATCTTAAAATTTCTATTAATATAGGGTTATAATATAAAATTTTATGAATATAAAAAATGCTAAGCTTTTTAGTTTAATTATCTCTTTATTATTAATTTTTAATTCAAAAGCGATATCTTCAATTATTACATACAAAGAAATATTAGATAATCCTACAGATTTAGAATTAAATTTAAATTATGCAAAGCAGCAAGAAAAATCTGGTAATGTTAAATCAACAATAGCAACTTTGGAAAGACTAAGCATTCTTTATCCAAAAAATGCAGATATCAAACTATACCTTTTATCTATTCTATTAAAAATGGACTCAAAAGTTAAAGTTGATTTGATGGTTAGCACTATGCTTAATGATCCTAATACTTCTGATGAGACTAAAAAATTAATTGCTGAATTGTTGACTGATGAAAAATTTGAGAAAGAAGAGCCAAAAAAATGGTTTGCATACATGGATTTTACTTATTCAGGCACTGAAGAAGATAATATCAGTGGAAGAACCAAATCCGGAAAAGTATTAGCTGTTGATGGAGATGAAAATGAAACATTATTACCTTTTACCGCAAATGATAGTGGACATCACAAAAGCACTATGGAATACGATAAAACTTATACAAGAGGAACCTCACTTACTATAGGAAGAATTTTAGATCAAACTTCTTCTTTGTATTTAAATCTTGGATCTAATTTTAATACCAACAACAAAAAACACAAAGGTGAAAGTGATATTTATTCAAGCTCAATAAGTTACTTTAAAGCTTATAAAAATCATTATTTTTCACCATATGTTTATTTCAATAATCCAAATTATAGAAGGCAAGAGGACTATCAAGAAAAAGGGGTAGGAATTAATAATACATATATTTTTAATGATAAATTTAATTTAAATTATGCTTTGAGTTACTCAGACTCTAGATATCATTCAAGACCAAATCCTGTTGTTGCTGGTATTCAATTGTTTAAAGAGGCCGGTGATAATAACAATAACGAAGCTTATTCTGCATCAATTAGGCTAAATCATAATATATCAAATAAAACTCAAATAAGCACAAAATTAATATATGGCAAAACAGATCATGCAAAAGAATTTCATAGTTACGAGTCTAATGGTGTAAATTTTCGAGCATCTAGAATTTTTTCATTCGGAACTTTATCAGCGTCAGCTACTTATTTATATAATGCTTATCAAGCTAAAAATAATGCTATATCAATGTTACGTTATAGAAATGACAGAAGTTTAGTAACAAATATTTCTTTGAGAGGTGATATAAATCAAATATTACCTTTTTTAAGAAAAATAAATAAGGATAATACAACCTTTTATACTTTAAGTTTTAGAGAATCTAATGTAAATTCTAGCTTACCCAACTACGAAATTAAAAGAGCATTTAAAACTATAGGGATAACAAAAAGACTTAATTTTAATGACTAAAAAATTTTTATTAACAATTTTTATTTTTTTAAGTTTTATAACTAAATCTATTAGTAGTGAATTCATAGGAGTGATAGGGGTTGCTGTCGGAGATATAAATAATCAAAAAAATGAAAAATTAATAAACGGTTCTAAAGTGTTTTTTGGTGATACTATATTTGTAAAGTCAAAATCTAATGCTCAAATATTATTTTTAGATGAAACAGTAATGACAGTTGGAGAAAATACCGAATTAACAATAGATGATTTTGTTTATGACCCAAAAACTGATGATGGAAATTTTGTTACAAATATAAAGTCAGGAACAGTAAAGTTTATTACTGGTAAAATCAGCAAGAAAAATCCAGATAACTTAGAGGTTAAAATGCCTGCGGGAACTTTAGGCGCAAGAGGGACAGAATTTCTTGTATCTTCAAATTCAGATAAAGAAACCACAGTATTATTATTAGGCCCTGGACCAGATAATACTTTAGGGATGATCCCGGGAAATATTCAACTTTCAGACGGATTAAATATGACTGATATAACCAAACCTGGTTTTCAAGCAATGGTAAAAAATTAAATGAAAAATTTTAAAATTATATTTAAATCTATTTTATTTATTGCTACCTACTTTAGTTATTCTTATGCAGTGGTATCGACACCAACTCCTGCCACAACAAACATAGTAAATCAAATGTCCAGTTCAATGAGTCATTCCGTAGTTAATTCAAGCAATGTTATAAACAACTCTCAAAATGTTACATCTAATTTAATAAATTCAACAAATTTAAAACAAGATATAAAAGAAAATGCTGAAAAATTAGATTTAAAAGTCGACGAGGGTGCTTTATCAGCTTTATCTAATGTGTCATCAGACTCTAAAGAAATTTCTAAAGAAATGGAAAAGATGAAAGATAACATCGAAGAAAAAGATCATGACTATGTAATGACATTAGACCAAGATGTAGTTGTTTATGACTCTGGTTGGTTTACACTTGAAAGAGTTGAGACTGGATCTAATGGATTAACTTATAATAAACCATCTACTTCAGATGTATTTGCAGACGCAGTTCAAGAGGGAAGAGGAAAAGTTTATGTTAACTTTAACAAAAAAGAAATGAGCGCCGATATGTATACAAGAATAACTTTAAAAGGCGCATCACAAGTTCAACATGAATGGAACACAGGCTCAGCAGGTATAACCTCTCTACCAGTTGTAGCATCCACGGTTAAAGGATTAAAGTCAGATGGAAACACCGACTTCGACGAATTTGTAGATGTAAATTCATCAATGCAAATTTCACCAACTGAACTTGCAGCTAATTATACTTGCGATACTGGTTGTAAAAGTAAACAAGAGTTAATGGACTGGTATAACCATGACACAAATAATTCTGATGCAGATAAAAGATTGTTTTTCTACGGGAAATTTACAACTGTTGATGCTTCTGGATCAACAGGAAATGGACAGATCATTATTGAGGGTGCACATGACCTTGAAGCCGGTACAGGCACAATGGCACCACTTGGTGGTAAAAGTCAAACACAGGTTTATATTGAGTCTATAGAGAGATTAGAAGGTTCTGCAACAATTGTTGGAAAAGCTTTAGAATAATTTTTTAGTGGTGCCCCCGCACGGATTCGAACCGCGGACCTATTGATTACAAATCAATTGCTCTACCAACTGAGCTACAAGGGCATAAACAAAAATCTTAATATACTAAAATCTCATATATTTCTATTTTAAATTTAATTTATTTTAAGTCATTTTTTGATAAGTTCATTTAAACATAATTTAAAAAAATCAATAAATTAAATATGATAAGCAAACATAATATAAAAGATGGTTTTATAAATTATTGTCAAATTTGTGGAAGTAAAAAAATTAAAAATGTATTAGATTTAGGTCATCAACCCTTGGCTGACGATTTAAAAAATTTTGGTTCTAATAAACTAGGTACAAACTTTTATCCAATATCAATTGGTTTTTGCAAAAAGTGTATTTTATTACAAAATAATTACATCGTTGATGATAGAATTCTATATACCAAAAATTATCATTATAGACCAGGTATTACTAAAGATGTTGTTAATAACTTTAAAGAAATGTCTTTAAAATTATTAAAACTTTATAAACTAAATTCAAACAGCGTTGTTGCTGATATAGGTTGTAACGACGGTTCATTGCTTAAAGAATTTAAAAGTTTGGGTATATTAAAAACAGTTGGAATTGATCCAACCAATACAATCAAATATGCACCAAGATATATAAAAACAATACAAGATTTTATGAATTTAAAATGTTCAAAAAAAGCTTTAAATTTTTACGGTAAAATGGATTTAATAACAACAACAAATGTATTTGCGCACACAAATAAACTGAAAGATTTTATTTTAGGAGTTAAAAAATTAATTAAAAAAGATGGAGTATTTGTAATTGAAAATCACTACTTAGGAGCAATAATTAAAAAAAAACAGTTTGATAGTTTTTACCACGAACATTTACGTACATATTCATTAAAAAGTTTAATTAATTTATTAAAATATTATGGTTTTAAAATAATTGATGCATATACAACAGACAGATATGGCGGAAATATCCAGGCACACTTTACGTTAGGAAATAGAAAAAAATCTAATAAAATAAAAAAAATATTAATACATGAAAAAAAAGAAAAACTAGATAAAGAGATAACTTATAAAAAATTAAATAATGAAATAGGTGATATTGATTTAAAAATAAGCAAATTTTTAGATAAAAATAAAAATAAGAAAATTGTAGCAAAAGCATTTCCAGCTAGGGCGTCTATATTAATTCATAGATTTAGTGGCATAAAAAATCATATAGCCTTTGTTGGTGAACAACCCACATCTTTAAAACTCAATAAGTTTGTGCCTGGTACAAATATACAAATACTTTCTAGTAAAAGATTTAAAAAGTATAAACCTGATATTATGATAATCCTAGCTTGGCATTTGTTTGATACTATTTACAAAAAGTGGAAACCTAAATTAAAAAAAACTAAATTTGTTCAAATTTTACCAAATTTTAAAATATATTAATGAAAAAAGATTATTTCGAAAAATTTATACTTAAAAACATTAAAAAAAACATTATTCCGAAAAATAAAAAAATTTTAATTACTGGTGCAAATGGCTTTATTGGTAGGTATTTAGTATATGTTCTAGCTAATATTTTCAAAAATCATAAGAATTTAATTTATGGAATTGACATAAATAAAAATTTAAATTTTTCTAAAAACTATATCTATTTAAAGAAGGATTTAACATTCTTGAAAAAGAAACATTTACCAAAGATTAAATTCGATTATGTGATACATTTAGCTGGGATACCATCACCTGTATACTATAAAAAATTTCCTTTAAAAACCATTTATCTTAATGCAGAATTATCAAGAGAGTTAATGGAGATATCAAAAAAAAATAGAAGTAATTTCACATATTTTAGTTCGAGTGAGATTTATGGTAATCCCGGAAAAGAAAATATTCCGACAAAAGAAAATTATAATGGTAACGTTTCATCTATTGGTGATAGATCATGTTATGATGAAAGTAAAAGACTAGGTGAAACTTTTACATATATTTATAAAAATAATTATAATTTAAATGCAAAAATTATAAGACCATTTAACTTCTATGGAGATTTGATGAAATATAATGACGAAAGAATAATACCAAAATTTTTCTATCAAAGCTTAAATAACAAAAAAATTACAATTTATTCTGATGGCAAACAAACAAGATCATATTGTCATATTTTTGATGCTACTGTAATGATCATTTTGTGCATCTTTAAGGGTAAGAAATTTGTTTACAATATTGGAAATAATAAAGAAGAAATTAATGCAGAAAGCATTGCTAAGAAAATTAAAAAAATAACAAAACAAAATAATCCTGTGGTTAAGAAAGTAAAATATCCAAATAATTATCCTAGTGATGAACCAAAAAGAAGATGTCCATCAATTGCAGAATTTTGCAAAGAGTTTAAGTTTAGACCTAAAGTAAGTCTTAACGAGGGTTTAAAAATGTTTTTTGAATATGCAAAAAAAAATTATTAAATATATTATCTAATAAAATTTTAAATCTTTAAATTATGAAAATAACCTCTATAACTTATGGCTCAAATTTTGGTTACGCATCACATCTTAAATCATTAAAAAAATTTCAGAAGGTTGGGAAAAGTTTCATATACAGTCCAAATATTAAAAACAAAACTAATATAAGCAAAAAATTTATAATTAATCGTCACCAAATTCCAAATTATAACTTTAATTTAATAACAGTAGCCACTTCTCCAAGTATTCAAAAAAAGATTTGCAAACTTAATATTAATAAAAATAAAAAGTTTTTCTTAGAAAAACCGTTGGCTGAAAATTATAAAGAAACTTTGAAATTATTTAAACAATTAAAAAAAAAAAAAATAAAATATTATATTAATTTTATTTTTCCAAATATCAAAAATTTTATATTTTTAAAAAAAATAATTAAAACAAAAAAAATTATTAATGCTTCTTACGTGTGGAAATTTAAACAGGCATATTTTGTAAATAAAAAAAAAAATTGGAAGATAATAAAATCGATGGGCGGTGGATTAGTAGATTTTTATCTTATACATGTCTTTTATAATCTTTTATTTTTAATCGGTAAATTCAAAATAAAGAATGTAAATTTTAAAAAAAAAGAAAAAATTATGACCCAACTTGAAATAAACTTGGTTAAGAAAAATTTTATAGTTAATATATTTATCAATATCAACTCTAATGAAAATTTACATAAAATTGAACTATCAGACTTAAAGAATAGTTATAAATTAATAAACAAATCTAAAGATTGGGTTAAAAATTTTAAAATTTATAAAAATACAAAAGTATTATTAAATAGAGGCGACAATAGTATCAAAAGGGATCGTTTAACATATTTAAATTTAAAAAAGCTTATAGATGATAAAATTAATTCCAAAGATTTAAGAAATTTTGAATTAGCTCATTATTATTGTAATGAAGTTAATAAAATTATAAAAAAACTATAATTTAATTAATTTTTTAATAAACTTTTAAATTTTAAAAACGCTAATATCTTAGAAAAAAAATAGATTGATTTATTGAGTCTAATTAAGATCAAATTCAAAATAAATTTAAATATATAGTTTGGGATTTTTTTTTTAAGAATATTAAATTTTTCATGATGTTTGTTAATTTTATAAAAATATAATAATTCGCTATAAGTCATATTATAATTAATTATAAAAGTTTTTTTTAAAAAATTACTTATAGACTCACCTTCACCATGTTGGTGAATAGCAAAAGCATCACAAACTTGTATAATAGATTTTTTTTTTATTATTTATTCTTCTACATAAGTCGTCATCTTCATAAAATAAAAAAAAATTTTCATCAAACAAACCTATCTTAATTAATTCTGAGGTTTTACAAAACATGGCAGCAGCTAAAATAGACTGGCAGCATAAATCTCCATCGATTTTAAATGGAGTTCTTAAAGCGCCAGATTCTGGAAATAAAGAAGCATTTTGAGCAATTTTATTTTCATGGGTTTTTAAAGTTGGAGTTGTTATAATGCAATTATCATATTTAATTATACTTTTATAAAGCTTTATTATTTCATCTTTTGTAATTAAACAATCTGGATTCAAAATAAGCAAATATTCTGTTTCACATTTTTTTATTGCCATGTTTATAGCTTTGCTAAATCCTAAATTTTTTTTGTTCAAAAAATACTTACTTATATTAAATATTTCAGATATTTTTTTTTTTCTCTCTAAATTATTAGAGTTATCAATTAATATTATTTCAAAATCACTTAATAATTTTAAACATTTAAAAATTACCTCGAGTTTTTCCTCAAAAATTAATATTATAATTGTAATTTTTCTTTCCATTATTTTTTTTTTAATATGATGAAATACTATAGCCGTACTATTTGCTATGTTAAGGCTTTCAATTTTTTTGTTAATATTAATCTTAACCTTGTAGTCAGCATACTTTTCGGTATGTTTTTTAATACCATAACCTTCAGAACCAAAAAGAAGTATATTGTTTCCTGACCAATTGACATCGGTAAAATCTTTGTCAGTTTTTGAATCAAATGCATAAACCCAAAAATTTTTTTCTTTCAAATATTTAATTGTTGTTTTTATATTTGGTACTTTAAATATTTGAATATATTCCATGCTACCGCTTGCAGATTTATACATAAGCTTACTCTCTGCTGGGAAATTTCTATCTTTAATTATTAAACCATCGATTTCAAATGAGACAGCACTTCTTATTATTATTGATCCAATATTTCTTGGGTCAGTAACTCCATCCAAACAAACTAAATTTAAATTTTTTTTATTCTCAATAAATTTCTTAATTTCTATTTTATCTAAGTGCTCGATCTCTGCTACAAACCCTTGATGCAGTAGATCTTCTTTCGAGCAATATTTATCTAATTCCTTTTTCGTTTTGAAATATACTTTCTTATCTTTTAACAAATTTATTTTAGGGCTTATTTTATGTATAGTTTTTTTACTTTCTTCAGTTAAAAATACTCTCAATACCTTTCTTTTTGGATTTTTTAGAGCCTCTATAACTGCATGCTTACCAACTATGAAAAATGATGATTTATTTTGCATAAACTTTATATTTTAAAGCAATTTTACTACGTTTTACCTCTATTTCACGTATTGCATTTATACAATAAAAATATATAAAACCCATGTTGTTTAACTTATTGAACAAGGGGGCGCTTCCCCTATTTTATGGAGGGGTACCAAAGCGGTCAAATGGGGCGGGCTGTAAACCCGTTGACTTCGGTCTTCGAAGGTTCGAATCCTTCCCCCTCCACCATTCAATATGTTTACAACGGAGTGTTAAACTTGGGTGACGCGGGTGTAGTTCAATGGTAGAACGCTAGCCTTCCAAGCTGGATGTAAGGGTTCGATTCCCTTTACCCGCTCCAATTTAAACAAAAATAAAAATATGAGGTAAATAAAGTAATGTCGAAGGAAAAATTTAATAGAAGTAAACCACATTGTAACATTGGTACAATTGGTCATGTGGATCATGGTAAAACAACTTTAACAGCGGCTATAACAAAAGTTTTAGCTGAAGCTGGAGGAGCACAATTTGTAGCTTATGATCAGATTGATAAAGCTCCAGAGGAAAAAGAGAGAGGAATTACAATTTCAACCGCCCATGTTGAATATGAAACTGAAAAAAGACATTACGCCCATGTAGATTGCCCTGGTCACGCTGATTATGTAAAAAATATGATAACAGGTGCCGCTCAAATGGATGGTGCAATATTAGTTGTTAATGCTGCGGATGGTCCAATGCCTCAAACTAGAGAGCACATTCTTCTTGCAAGACAGGTTGGAGTTCCAGCAATTGTTGTTTTCTTAAATAAAGTTGATCAAGTAGATGATAAAGAGATGATTGACTTAGTTGAAGAAGAAATTAGAGATTTATTAAATTCATATAAATTTCCAGGTGACAAAACTCCAATAATTAAAGGTTCAGCTTTGGCAGCTGTCGAAGGTAAAGACGAAGCAGTTGGAAAAAATGCAATAATGGAATTAATGAAAGCTGTTGACGAACATATCCCTCAACCAGATAGACCAAAAGATAAACCTTTCCTTATGCCAGTTGAGGATGTTTTTTCAATCTCTGGTAGGGGTACCGTTGTTACAGGTAGAGTAGAACAAGGTGTTGTGAAAACAGGAGAAGAAATTGAGATAGTTGGTATAAGAGATACTAAAAAGTCCGTTTGTACAGGTGTAGAAATGTTTAGAAAAATTCTTGATACAGGTGAAGCTGGAGATAATATTGGTGCACTATTGAGAGGTATTGAAAGAACAGACGTAGAAAGAGGACAAGTTCTTGCTAAACCAGGTTCTGTTACTCCTCATACTAAATTTGAAGCGCAAGCTTATGTTCTTAAAAAAGAGGAAGGTGGTAGACATACACCTTTCTTTACCAAATATAGACCACAATTTTATTTTAGAACAACTGATGTAACGGGTGAAGTGGAATTACCATCTGGAACTGAAATGGTAATGCCAGGCGATGATGCTAAATTTACCGTAAAACTAATTACACCAATAGCTATGAGTGAAAAATTAAATTTTGCTATTAGAGAGGGTGGAAGAACAGTAGGAGCTGGAGTAGTAACAAAGATTATAGAGTAAGCTCCACTATAAAGGAGTGTAGCTCAATTGGTAGAGCGCCGGTCTCCAAAACCGGAGGTTGGGGGTTCGATTCCCTCCGCTCCTGCCAATAATCTATAATGAATAACATATGAAAAACCCGTTAAAATTTATTCAGGAAGTTAAACAAGAGGCTTTTAAAGTTACTTGGCCAACAAAAAAAGAGACTTTGCAAGGTACACTTATGGTTGCAGCTATGGCTATAATCGCATCTTTATTTTTTTTACTAGTTGACCAAATTTTTAAGTTTTTTTTAGATATTATATTAAAGGTGAGTTTTTGATGAAAAATTGGTATATAGTTCAGTCTTATTCGAGTTTTGAGAACAAAGTTGCCCAAAATATAAAAGAAGAAGCAGAAAAAGCAAAAATTTCAGAGAAAATAGAGGAAATAATTGTACCTACTCATGACATAACAGAGGTAAAAAGAGGTAAAAGAGTACAAAGAAAAAGAAAATATTTTCCCGGTTATGTATTGATCAAGAGTGAAATGGACAATAACATTTACCACATGATAAAAAATATAAAAAAAGTTAGCGGTTTCTTAGGAACAAAAGGTATACCGGTGCCAGTCTCAGATAAAGAAATTGAAAAAATATTAGGACAAATTAAAGATGGAGTTGCCCAGCCTAAATCAAGCGTAGAATACAACGTTGGTGAAAAGGTACAAGTGATAGATGGACCATTTGCATCATTTAGTGGACTAGTAGAAGATATAGATGAAGAAAAATCAAGATTAAAAGTATCTGTATCAATTTTTGGTAGACCTACACCTGTTGATCTTGAATATAACCAAGTAGAGAAGGTAAGTTAATGGCTAAAAAAGAAATTGCTGGATATGTAAAATTACAAATAAATGGTGGTCAAGCTAATCCTGCACCTCCTGTTGGTCCTGCTCTTGGTCAAAGAGGGATAAATATTATGGAATTTTGTAAAGCTTTTAACGAAAAAACCAAAGCATTTATGGGAAAACCAGTTCCGGTTATCATAACGGTGTATAAAGATAAAAAATTTGACTTTATTATAAAATCACCTCCAGCGAGTCACTTTATAAAAGAGGCTGTAAAGTTAAAAAGCGGATCAAGTGAGCCAGGTAGAAATATAGTTGCATCAATAACGATGAAACAAGTAGAGGAGATAGCAAAAAAGAAAATGAATGATCTTAATGCAAATGATATAACTGAAGCATCAAAAATAATTGCAGGATCTGCTAGATCTATGGGTATCGAGGTAAAAGATTAATGAGTTCAAAAAGATTTAAAAAACTTAATGAAGATAAAAACACAAAAGGTGATATATTTTCTAGATTAATATCCGAAATTAAAAAAAATTGCACTGTTAAATTTGAAGAGTCAATAGATCTAAGTTTTCAAATCTATAATAGGCAAAAAAAAAATGAAGTTAATATAAGAACATCTGTAAACTTACCGTGTGGAAGCGGAAAATCTATTAAAATAGGAGTTGTTTGTGAGGATGCAAAACAAAAAAATGCAAAAGATGCAGGTGCTGAGGTCGTAGGCGGTGATGATTTGATTGAAAAAATTAAATCTGGCGAATTAAACTTTGATAAATTAATTTGCACTTCTTCTATGATGCCTAAATTATCAAAATTAGGTAAAGTGCTTGGTCCAAAAGGTTTAATGCCAAATCCTAAATTAGGAACAGTTAGTGATGATATTTCAACTGCTGTAAAAAATGCTAAGTCAGGTCAAGTAGAAATTAGAAATGATAAAGATGGTAATATAGGAGTTAGCATTGGTAAAAAATCTTTCAGTGATGATAATTTATTAAAAAACTATAATGCTATTTTAGATGCCATAGATAAAGAAAAAACAAATAACAATGTTAAAGGAAATTTGATTAAAAATAGTTTTATAACCTCGACTATGGGAAAATCATTTAAACTTAAATTAGAAAAGAGTATTTAATTATGATGAGTAAAGCAAAAAAACAGGTTTATATTCAAGAAATGAAGTCAACTTTTGATAAGTCTGAAGCTGTCATTGTTGCTCACTACCAAGGTTTAACTGTTTCACAGTTAGACGAACTGAGATCTAAAATGCGTGAACATGGAATTCAATTTAAAATTACTAAAAATAGAATTACAAAACTTGCTATAGAAAACACAAGATGTAAAGATCTTTCAAATTTATTTAAAGGACCTACTGCAGTAGCATTGTCAGATGACGCAATAACATCAGCTAAGATTTTAACAAAATTCTCAAAAGAAAATGAAAAACTAAAAATCTTAGGGGGAATCATGGGAAATGATATTTTGGACATAGCAGGTGTTCAAAATGTTGCAACATTACCAAATTTAGATGAAGCAAGGGCAAAAATAGTGGGAATTTTGAGATCTCCAGCACAAAAATTAGCAAGTATTTTACTTGCACCTGCCTCAAAAATCGCTATTTTAGCGCTCGAAAAATCAAAAAAATAACTAGGACGAAATTATATGGCGGATTTAAACAAAATTATAGATGAATTATCAAGTTTAACTGTTGTTGAAGCAGCTGAACTTTCGAAACAATTAGAGGAAAAGTGGGGTGTTACAGCTGCAGCAGCTGTAGCAGCAGCACCTGCGGGCGGAGCAGCTGCGGCGCCAGCTGAGGAAAAAGATGAATTTACAATTGTTCTTGCAGCAGCAGGAGACAAAAAAATTAATGTTATTAAAGAAGTTAGAGCTGTTACTTCTTTAGGTTTAAAAGAAGCAAAAGATTTAGTTGAGGGAGCACCAAAAGAAGTTAAATCAGGTGTTAAAAAACAAGAAGCTGAAGAGATAAAGAAAAAACTTGAAGCAGCAGGCGCAAAAGTAGAACTTAAGTAAATTAAACAAAGAATTAGAACTGATTTTTAAAAAAAAATCAGGATTATTAATGGAATTATCTTTTACAGAGAAAAAAAATATTAGAAAAAACTTTGGTAAATTAAAAGAAAGTTTGTCAATTCCAAATCTTATAGAAGTTCAAAAAAATTCGTATAAAGAGTTAACAGAAAATAAGAAAGATGTAGAAGCTTATCTAGTTAAAGGTTTCGATAGGGTTTTTAAAAGTATATTTCCTATTGAAGATTTAAACGATAAAGCATCATTAGAGTATGTATCTTATAGGCTTGAAAAACCAAAATTTGACGTAGATGAGTGTATTGCAAGAGGCCTAACATATTCAGCAGCCTTAAAATGTACT
Source organism: uncultured Pelagibacteraceae bacterium (assembly GCA_902571055.1). GTDB lineage: Bacteria > Pseudomonadota > Alphaproteobacteria > Pelagibacterales > Pelagibacteraceae > Pelagibacter. Next base: position 18,702 of record CACGAM010000003.1, read on the forward strand.
CTTAGACTAGTAGTATTCGATATTAATCAAGAAGATAATACAAAAGATATTTTGTCTGCAAAGGAGCAAGAGGTTTACATGGGAGAAGTTCCAATGATGACGAATAGCGGCACATTTATAACTAATGGCGTCCAAAGAGTTGTGGTTAATCAAATGCACAGAAGTCCAGGAGTATTTTTTGATCATGACAACGGAAAATCTCACGCTAGTGGAAAACTTTTATTTAATTGCAGAGTAATTCCAAATAGAGGATCATGGTTAGATTTTGAATTTGATGTTAAAGATTTATTATATTTTAGAATAGACAGAAAAAAAAAATTATTGGTAACTACGTTGCTTCAAGCACTCGGATACTCCAAAGAAGATATAGTAAACGAGTTCTATGAAAAAGAAACTTTAAGCTACGATAAAGATAAAAATAAGTGGAAAACAAAGTTTGATCCTGAAAATTATAAATCAAAAAACTTTTCTGAAGAGGTAATTGATGCAAAGTCAAACAAAGTGATAATTAAATCTGGACAAAAGACTAATTTTCTTCAAGCTAAAAAGTTACATAGTGAGGGGTTAAAAGAAATATTTGTATCAAGGGAATATTTAATAGGTAAATTTTTACATAAGAAATTAAATATTTTAGAGGATGAGTTTAAGATTGGTACAGAACTTAATGAAACTATAATAGAAAAATTAATAGAAAATAATGTTGATACTCTAATTATTTCAAAAACTAATTCCATAAACAAAGGTCCCTATATTTTGTCGTCTCTGCTAAATGACAAAAATGAAAATAAAAACGACTCAATAACTGAAATCTATAAAGTTTTAAGACCTGGAGAGCCTCCAACTATAGAAATTGCTTCGCAAATATTTAATAATTTATTTTTTAGCTCTGAAAGATATGATTTGTCTGATGTGGGTAGGGTAAAGATGAATTCAAGGTTAGATTTAACTTGTTCAGATAAAATAACTATCTTAAGAAATGACGACATAATTTCTATAGTAAAAAAAAATGCTTGATCTAAGAGACGGCAAAGATGAGGTTGATGATATTGACCATCTAGGCAACAGACGAGTTAGATCTGTTGGAGAATTGGTTGAAAATCAGGCAAGAATTGGTGTTTACAGGATGGAGAGGGCTATAAAAGAAAAAATGACAACGCTAGATGTTGAATCTGCAATGCCGCAAGATTTGATAAACGCAAAACCATTAACCATTTCATTAAAAGACTTTTTTGCTACATCACAATTATCGCAGTTTATGGATCAAACAAATCCTTTATCTGAGATAACACATAAAAGAAGAGTGTCAGCATTAGGCCCTGGCGGTTTAACTAGAGAAAGAGCTGGCTTTGAAGTTAGGGATGTTCACCCAACTCATTATGGAAGAATTTGCCCAATAGAAACCCCGGAGGGACCAAATATTGGTTTGATTAATAGCCTATCAACTTATTCTAAAATTAATAAATATGGTTTTATTGAGAGTCCTTATAAAAAAGTCACTAACGGAGTTGTTCAGGATGAAATCCAATACTTATCAGCAATGGAAGAGTCCAAGTATACAATCGCTCAGGCCAATTCTGTAATTGATAAAAATGGAAAATTTAAAGAGGAATTGGTTTCTTGTCGACAGAACCTTGATTTTATATTGTCAAAACCAGATAACATAGATTATATTGATGTCTCTCCAAAACAACTTGTTTCAGTTGCTGCATCACTAATTCCTTTTTTAGAAAATGACGATGCTAATAGAGCACTGATGGGGTCAAATATGATGAGACAAGCGGTGCCCTTATTAAAACCTGAGGCACCACTGGTTGGAACAGGCATAGAGAGTGATGTTGCATTAGACTCAGGTGTAACAATAGTTGCTAAAAGAGACGGTGTAGTTGACAAAATAGATGGAAAAAGAATAGTTATTAAAGCAAAAGACGATAAAGATTATTCAAAATCCGGAGTCGACATATATAATTTACAAAAATTTAAAAGATCTAATCAAAATACTTGCATAAATCAAAAACCATTAGTTAGAGTAGGAGATAAGGTTAAGTCTGGTGACATAATTGCAGACGGCCCGTCTACAAAAATTGGAGAATTGGCATTAGGTAAAAATGTTACTGTAGCCTTCATGCCTTGGCAGGGATATAACTTTGAAGACTCAATTCTTATTTCAGAAAGATGTGTAACAGACGATGTATTTACCTCAATTCATATAGAGGAATATGAGGTTATGGCGAGGGATACAAAATTAGGTGAAGAGGATATTACTAGAGATATTCCGAATGTTAATGAAGAGGCTTTAAAAAACCTGGATGAGTCGGGCATAGTTTATATTGGAGCTGAGGTTAAACCAGGAGACATTCTAGTAGGAAAAGTTACTCCAAAAGGTGACTCTGCATCTGGGGCAGAAGAGAAATTGTTAAGATCAATATTTGGTGAAAAAGCTATAGATGTAACAGATACCTCTCTGAAGATGCCAAGCGGAAGTGGTGGAATTGTGGTAGATGTGAGAGTTTTTAATAGACATGGAATTGAAAAAGATGAGAGGTCTATAACAATTGAAAGATCTGAAATAGAAAGTGTTCAGCAAGATAAAAATGTTGAAGAAGAAATTTTAGAGAGAAGTATTAAACAGAGAGCATCACAAATTCTCGATGGATTGACATTATTAAAAAAAGTTAAAGAAATAAATGAAGGTGAGAGTCTAACAACAGAAAAAATATTTAATTTAACTATAAATGAAATTTTTAAACTATCAGTGCAAGATCAAAATAAAATCGATGCACTTAATAAATTAAAGGAACAATATGATTTAGCAAAAGGTGACATTTTAGAGAGATTTGAGGATAAAGTATTAAAAATTAAACAAGGTGATGACTTATTACCCAGTGTTATGAAAATGGTAAAAGTATTTGTTGCTATTAAAAGAAGATTAAGACCAGGTGATAAAATGTCCGGAAGACATGGGAATAAGGGAGTTGTAAGTAAAATAGTGCCTGTTGAGGATATGCCATATCAAGAAAATGGTAAACCAGTCGATATTGTTTTAAATCCCTTGGGTGTTCCAAGTAGAATGAATGTTGGTCAAATATTAGAAACTCATCTGGGATGGTCGTGTACTGAATTAGGTGAAAAAATTAAAAAATTAATAAATGAAAATAACAAACTAATTGAAAAAAACGAAAAAATTTCAAATATTTTGAAAACTGTTTATGGCAAAGAGGTTTATGAAGAAAAAATTTCAAAATTAAGTGATAACGAATTTAAAGATCTTTGTGATAATATTCAAAATGGAATACCTATTGCTACACCAGTTTTTGATGGAGCTAAAGAGGATGATGTCACTAAAATGTTGGAAATTTCTGATTTACCAAAGTCTGGCCAAACTTTTTTATGGGACGGAAGAACAGGCGTAAAATTTGATAGACCTGTAACGGTAGGCACTATTTATATGCTAAAATTACACCATTTGGTCGAAGATAAAATCCATGCAAGATCAACAGGTCCTTATAGTCTAGTTACTCAGCAACCTTTAGGAGGAAAAGCACAATTAGGTGGACAGAGGTTCGGTGAAATGGAAGTTTGGGCCTTAGAAGCTTACGGAGCATCTTACACATTACAAGAAATTCTTACAGTTAAATCAGATGATGTTGCGGGTAGAGTAAAAGTATATGAGACAATTGTTAAGGGAGAGGAAAATTTTGAATCAGGTATACCAGAGTCATTCAATGTACTAGTTAAAGAAATAAAATCTTTAGCGTTAAATGTGGAGCTAAATTAAAATGAGAAAAGAAATATCAGATCTATTTAAAAGTACAGAAATAAGTGATGCTCAAAATTTTAATAGTATTAAAATTACATTAGCTAGCCCAGAAAAAATTAAGTCCTGGACTTACGGAGAGATAAAAAAGCCTGAGACTATAAATTACAGGACTTTCAGACCTGAAAAAGATGGTTTATTTTGTGCAAGAATATTTGGTCCAATCAAAGATTATGAGTGTCTTTGTGGAAAATATAAAAGAATGAAATTTAGGGGCATAATATGTGAAAAATGTGGAGTAGAGGTAACAAAGTCAAATGTCAGAAGAGAGAGAATGGGGCATATTAACTTAGCTACACCAGTTGCCCATATTTGGTTCCTAAAATCTTTGCCAAGCAGAATATCATTAGTAATTGATATGAAATTAAAAGAGGTCGAAAGAGTGTTATACTTTGAAAACTTTATTGTTATCGAGCCAGGCCTGACAGGTTTAAAAAAAAATCAATTACTTGGAGAAGAAGAGCTTATTAAGTATCAGGATCAATATGGCGAGGAATCTTTTACTGCCGGAATAGGTGCTGAGGCAATACTTGAAATCTTAAAATCTTTAAATTTGGAAGACGAGAGAACAAAATTAGTTTCTGTAATAAAAGAAACCAAATCTAAAGTAGCAGAAGAAAGATCAATAAAAAGATTGAAGCTGATCGAGTCATTCATAGAAACTGGAAATAAACCTGAGTGGATGATTCTTACAACAGTACCAGTAATACCTCCAGAGTTAAGACCTTTAGTCCCACTAGATGGCGGTAGGTTTGCGACTTCAGACTTAAACGATCTTTATAGAAGAGTAATTAATAGAAATAATAGGCTAAAAAGATTAATGGATCTTAAAGCCCCAGATATAATTGTTAGAAATGAAAAAAGAATGCTTCAAGAGTCTGTAGATGCTTTATTTGATAATGGCAGACGAGGAAGAGTAATTACAGGAACTGGTAAAAGACCACTAAAATCTTTAGCTGAAATGCTTAAAGGTAAACAAGGTAGATTTAGACAAAACCTGTTAGGTAAAAGAGTTGATTACTCAGGTAGATCAGTAATAGTTGTTGGACCAGATTTAAAACTACACGAATGTGGATTGCCAAAAAAAATGGCTTTAGAATTATTTAAACCATTCTTATATGCAAGATTAAATAAACTGGGTCTTGTATCTACTATTAAACAGGCTAAAAAATTTGTAGAGAAGGAAAGACCGGAGGTGTGGGACTCATTGGAATTAATTGTAAGGGAACATCCCATTTTATTAAATCGAGCTCCAACTTTGCACAGACTTGGAGTTCAGGCATTTGAACCAAAGCTAATTGAAGGAGACGCTATAGAATTACATCCACTTACATGCGCAGCATTTAATGCAGATTTCGATGGTGACCAAATGGCAGTTCACATTCCATTAAGTTTAGAAGCACAGTTAGAAGCAAGAGTTTTAATGATGTCAACTAATAATATTTTAAGTCCATCAAATGGGAAACCTATAATTGTTCCAAGTCAAGATATGATACTAGGTATTTATTACTTATCACAACCACCTTACCAATCAGAGAAAGTTGAAGGGTATTTTGTAAATACATCTGAAATAGAACATGCTCTTGAAATTGGACAAATTAAGGTTCATTCAAGAATAGTTTCTAGATTTGCAACTACAGACAGTGATGGAAAAGATAAATTTGAAAAACATATTAGTACCGCAGGTCGTTTTTTACTTGCAAATTTATTACCAAAGAATCACAATAATAAATTTTCATTAATAGATAGACTATTACCAAAAAAAGTTGTCTCAGAAATAATTGACCATGTTTTTAGATTTTCCGGACAAAAAAATACTGTTATTTTCTGCGATAAGTTAAAGGACCTAGGGTTTAAACATGCATTTAAAGCAGGAATTTCATTTGGAAAGGATGACTTAATTATTCCTGAAAATAAAGAACAATTAATTGAGGAAACAAAAAAATTAATAGCAGACTATGAAAATCAATACTCTGAGGGTCTTATAACAAGGGGGGAAAGATATAACAAAGTTGTAGATGCTTGGTCAAAATGTACAGATAAAGTAGCCTCAGAAATGATGAAAAGAATCTCAGCCACAGAAATAACCAAAGAAGGTCTAAAAATAAATTCAGTTTTTATGATGGCTGATAGCGGTGCTAGAGGATCAGCGGCACAGATGAAACAACTTGCAGGAATGAGGGGTTTAATTGCAAAACCCTCTGGAGAAATTATAGAGTCTCCAATTACCTCAAATTTTAAGGAAGGGTTGACTGCTTTAGAATATTTTAATTCTACTCATGGTGCTAGAAAGGGATTAGCTGATACAGCATTAAAAACTGCTAACTCTGGTTATTTGACAAGAAGACTCTGTGATGTAGCGCAGGATTTAACAATAACCAAAAATGAATGCGATTGCAAAAATTTCAACGGGATTAATTTAACTGAAATTATCGAGGGAGGAAATGTAATCGTATCTTTATCTGAAAGAGCTTTAGGGAGAGTAGCTGCTGCTGATGTAAAAAATCCAATTTCAGGCGAAAATATTATTAAAAAAGGTGAAATGATTGACGAAGCGATATGTGAGAAAATAGACGCTGCAGGTGTGAAATCTCTCAGAGTTCATTCAGTTATTACATGTGGTTCCAAAGAAGGTGTTTGTGCAATGTCTTATGGAAGAGACTTATCAAGAGGTAAAATGGTTCATGTTGGTGAAGCTATTGGAATGATTTCAGCTCAATCTATTGGTGAACCTGGTACACAGTTAACTATGAGAACCTTTCACGTTGGAGGTACGGCATCAATTAAACAAGACTCCCAAATTATTACTAAGCATGAAGGGACATTGAAAATATTAAATACCAATTTAATTGAGGACTCAAAGAAAAATTTAGTTGTAATGGGTAGAAATACTCAACTTTTAATCGAAGACGACAATGAGTTACAAAAAGCAGTTTACAAAGTTCCATATGGATCAAAATTATTTTTTCAAAACGGTGATAAAATTAAAAAGAATTCTAAAATATGTGAATGGGATCCATATACAACCCCAGTGATAGCAGAAACTAGTGGTATAGTAAATTTTGTAGATTTGATGGATGGTGTATCTTTAGCTGAAACTGTTGATGATGCTACAGGAATATCTATTAAAACTGTAATTGATTGGAAAACACAATCAAAAAATACTGATTTAAAACCGAGAATTACATTAAGAGATGAAAAAGGAAATGTAATTAAAAAGGCAGATGATAATGAGGCTAGATATTATTTAGTTCCAGATTCAATTTTATCGGTTAAAGATGGACAAAAAATATTTGCAGGCGATGTTATAGCAAGATTACCAAAAGAAACATCTAAAACTAAAGATATTACTGGCGGACTTCCAAGAGTAGCTGAACTGTTCGAAGCAAGAAAGGCAAAAGATAGTGCAATAATTGCAGAAAATGATGGCAAGGTTTTATTTGGCAAAGAAGTCCGAGGAAAACAAAGAGTAACCATTGAGTCTAGTAACGGAGAGACCTCATCTTATTTAATACCTAAAGGTAAACACATAAACTTTAATCAAGGTGAAAAAATTAAAAAGGGTGAATATTTGCTTGACGGACAACCTTTGCCACATGATATTCTACGTATATTGGGCATTGAGGAATTAACAGAGTATTTTGTTAACCAAGTTCAAGAAGTCTATAGACTACAAGGAGTAATAATTAATGATAAGCACATTGAGGTAATACTTAGACAAATGTTGAAAAAAGTCGAAGTTAAAGAAACTGGAGATTCTGCTTTATTACCTGGAGAAATTGTTGATAGAATTAAATTTTTAAATATGAACGAAAAACTTTTGAATGAAGGTAAGAAAGAGGCGAGAGGCGAGAGAGTTTTAATGGGAATAACAAAAGCATCATTACAAACAGAGTCATTTATCTCTGCTGCATCTTTCCAAGAAACTACAAGAGTACTAACTGATGCTGCAATTAAAGGTAAAGTAGATAAATTGACTGGTCTTAAAGAGAATGTAATAGTTGGAAGACTTGTGCCGGCAGGAACTGGCTCAATAAAAAATTTATGGAATAAAATGGCTCATAAAGATGATGAAAATTTTTTATCTCAACAAGAAAAGCTTGAGACTTCAAAAGACCAAGTAAATCAATAATAATTTCACTTTTTTTTTTATATATTAATTTGACAAATTTAAATTAAAGAGTATTTTGTCGATATTTTGGTTGGAAAGTAGCACTAAGTGCTAGACGCTGCCATTAACCCTGACAGTTATTTTCGCTCAAAATATATTATTTATTATGCCTACGATAAACCAGTTATTAAGAAAAAAAAGATACAAGCCTTTGTCTAGGAACAAAGTGCCTGCACTCGAAAAACAACCATTGAAAAGAGGAGTTTGTGTAAAAGTTTATACAACAACGCCAAAAAAACCTAATTCAGCACTTAGAAAAGTTGCAAGAGTAAGATTATCAAATGGTTTTGAAGTCACTGCATATATACCAGGAGAAGGACATAATCTTCAAGAGCACTCTGTTGTTTTAATCAGAGGTGGACGAGTAAAAGATTTACCTGGAGTGAGATATCATATTTTAAGAGGAAATCTCGATACACAAGGTGTAGCAAATCGAAAACAAAGAAGATCTTTATACGGAACCAAAAAAGGCAAATAAGAGATGTCAAGAAAAAGAAAATTACCAAAAAAAATTCCTATTGTTGATCCAAAGTACAAATCAGCGGTTATACCTAAACTTATAAATTCGATAATGTATGATGGTAAGAAAACCATAGCTGAAAAAATAGTTTATGACGCTATTGATAAAATAAAATCAAAATCAAAGGAAGAACCAATCATTGTTTTTAATGAAGCAATTAACAATATTAAACCAACCGTTGAGGTCCGGTCTAGACGTGTTGGTGGTGCTACTTATCAAGTACCTGTAGAAGTAAAGTCAAAGAGATCACAAGCATTAGCACTAAGGTGGCTAATCGATGCTTCAAGAAAAAGAAAAGATAAAAAAATGGCAGACAAAATTTTTAATGAAATTTTTGATGCTTATCAAAATCGTGGATCTGCTATTAAAAAAAAAGAGGACACTCATAAGATGGCAGAGTCTAATAAAGCATTTGCGCATTTTAGGTGGTAAAATATTATGTCTAGATCTCACACATTAGAAAAATATAGAAATATCGGTATCATGGCACACATAGATGCTGGAAAGACAACTACAACTGAAAGAATTTTGTACTATACTGGTAAAAGTCATAAAATAGGTGAGGTGCATGACGGTGCTGCAACAATGGATTGGATGGAGCAAGAGCAAGAAAGAGGTATAACAATTACCTCTGCAGCTACCACATGTTTTTGGAATGATCATAGAATAAATATCATCGACACTCCTGGTCATGTTGATTTTACAATTGAGGTTGAGAGGTCATTAAAAGTACTAGATGGAGCGGTAGCTGTTTTTGATGGAGTTGCAGGAGTAGAACCCCAATCAGAAACTGTCTGGAGACAAGCTGACAAATATAAAGTTCCAAGAATTTGTTTTGTAAATAAACTTGACCGAACTGGAGCTGATTTTTTTAGATGTGTAGATATGATAAAAGAAAGATTAGGCGCAAAACCTCTTGTCATGCAAATTCCGATAGGTATAGAGGCGTCTCTCAAAGGAATTGTTGATTTAGTTAAAATGAAAGCTGTAGAGTGGAAGAATGAGGATTTAGGTGCAGAGTGGGAAGAAAAAGAAATACCAGAAGATTTAAAAGAAATTTCAAATAAATATCGTCAAGAACTTGTGGAAACTGCCGTAGAGCAAGATGAAAAACTTATGGAAGCGTATTTAAATGGTGAAGAGATTAAAACTGAGGATCTTGTCTCGTGTGTAAGAAAAGGATGTTTAAATTTTAGTTTTGTGCCGGTTTTAACAGGATCAGCTTTTAAAAATAAAGGTGTGCAACCTTTATTAGATGCGGTAGTAAATTATCTTCCTAGTCCTAAAGATATTGGATCAATCAAGGGTACTAAACCTGGTTCTGATGAAGAAATAACAATGAAATTTGAAGATAATGCCCCATTCTCTGCGTTAGCATTTAAAGTTGCAAACGATCCTTTTGTTGGTTCTTTAACCTTTATAAGAATTTATTCAGGTACACTTAAATCTGGAACAGGAATTTATAATACCTCAAAAGAAAAGGAGGAAAGAGTTGGTCGAATGCTATTAATGCACGCTAATTCAAGAGAAGATATTAAAGAAGCAAATTCAGGAGATATAGTGGCTCTGGCAGGGTTAAAGCATACAATTACAGGGCATACTCTCTCTGATGAAGACAATCCTGTTTTATTAGAACCAATGGAGTTCCCAGATCCAGTTATAGAGATCGCTGTAGAGCCAAAGACAAAAGGTGATCAAGAGAAAATGGGAGAAGCTTTAGGTAGATTAGCTAAAGAAGACCCATCGTTTAGGGTTTCTTCAGATGAGGAGTCTGGACAAACAATTATTAAAGGAATGGGTGAACTTCATTTAGATATTATTGTAGATAGAATGAAAAGAGAATTTAAAGTTGAAGCAAATGTTGGTGCACCACAAGTTGCTTACAGAGAAACAATTTTAAATCAAGCAGAATTTGACTACACACACAAAAAACAAAGCGGTGGTGCAGGACAATTTGCTAGAGTTAAATTATCAATCGAACCCTTGGAACCTGGAAAAGGAAGAGAAATTGAAAGTAAGATTAAAGGAGGGGCTATACCAAAAGAGTTTATACCTGGAGTAGAAAAAGGGGTAGAGACGATATCAGATTCGGGAATCTTAGCAGGCTTTCCAATAATTGATTATAAAGTTACTATACTAGATGGACTACATCACGATGTCGACTCTAGTGTACTGGCATTTGAATTGGCTTCAAGACAATGTTTTAAAGAAGTTTGCGCAAGAGGTAACTTAAAACTTTTAGAACCTATAATGAGAGTTGAGGTGGTGACACCTGAAGATTATATGGGCGATGTAATTGGAGACTTAAATAGTAGAAGAGGTCAAATTAATACTCAAGAACAAAGAGGAAATGCCACAGTAATAACAGCAATGGTACCATTAGCTAATATGTTTGGTTATATAAATAGTTTAAGATCAATGTCTCAAGGAAGAGCACAATATTCAATGTTTTTTGATCATTATGATAAAGTTCCACAAAATGTTCAAGATGAAGTGGTAAAAAAGACAGGTTAAAATGGATAAACAAAACATTAGAATTAAATTAAAAGCTTATGATAATAAAGTTTTAGATCAATCTACTGAAGAAATTGTTAATACCGTTAAAAGGACTGGAGCAAATATCAAAGGCCCGATACCTTTGCCTACGAAAATTGAGAGATATACTGTTTTGAGATCCCCTCATATTGACAAAAAAAGTCGAGAACAATTTGAGACAAGAACACATAAAAGATTAATTGATATAATTGAACCAACTCCTCAAACAGTTGAAGCTTTAATGAAATTAGACTTAGCTTCGGGTGTGGATGTTGAAATAAAAATTTAATATATGAATGAGATAGCTTTAATAGGAAAAAAAATTGGAATGACTAGAGAATTTCTTAAATCAGGTCAATCAGTGCCCGTTACAGTGGTTAAAATGGAAAAAGGTAGAGTTATTCAAATAATTGACAAGGATAAAAGAGGATATACAGCAATACAAATTGGTTTTGGTAATATTAAAGCATCAAAACTTTCAAAATCTCAAAAAGGATATTTTGCAAAAAAAAATACTGAGCCAAAAAGAGTTTTAAAAGAATTTAGGGTCAAAGATGTTGAAAATTATAAAGAGGGAAATGAACTTGGTTTAGAAATATTTAATGAAACAAAGTTTGTTGATGTAAAATCAAAAACTATAGGAAAAGGCTTCGCAGGTGCAATGAAAAGACATAATTTTAGTGGGTTAAGAGCTACACATGGTGTCTCCATATCGCACAGATCACATGGATCAACTGGTCAAAGACAGGACCCTGGCAAGGTGTTTAAAAATAAAAAGATGGCTGGACATATGGGTGACAAAATTAGAACAATACAAAATATTGAGATTATAAAATCAGATATAGATAACAATTTGTTATATTTAAAAGGTTCAATACCTGGTTCAAAAAATACCCAAGTTATAGTTAAAGAGGCAGTGAAAAATATTTCAAAACTGACATTAGCAGAGAAAACAGATAAGCAAGAAAAGATGAGAAAAATACCAGATAAGAAAAAAAAATAAATGAAAATCGATAAAATAGACATCAAAGGAAACAAACAATCTATTGAGGTTGCGGATAAAGTTTTTGGATGCAAGATTAATAAAAATCTGATTAGTCAAGTTCTTTATAAATCAAATGCAAATTTTAAAGGTCGAAAAGCTAAAACCAAGCAAAAGAACGAAATAGTTGGTTCTACATCCAAAATTTATGCGCAAAAAGGTACGGGTAATGCTAGACACGCTAGCAGAAAAGCTCCCATATTTGTAGGTGGTGGGGTCGCACACGGACCTAAGGGAGAAAGTAATTATAAATTTAGAAAACTTAATAAAAGTGAAAAGAAGTTGAGCGTAACATCATTAATATCAGAAAAAAATAAAGATAACAATTTAATCGTCACAGACGATTTTGAAAAAGAGATTAAAAAAACAAAAGATATGTTTGGTATTTTAAGTAGTTTGAATGCTAACAATTCTCTTTTATTATTGGATAAATCTTCAAAAGAAAATATATTTAGATCTTCAAGGAATATTCCAAATATAAAAGTGACTGATATCAATCACTTTAGTTCATATGATATCACGAAATATAAAAAACTAGTTTTAACACTAAGCTCGATAAAAGAATTAGAAAAAAAATATTCATGAAAAACAAATTAAACATTTACGACAAAATATTATCTCCAGTAGTTACTGAGAAATCTACAAACATGTCTGAGTTTAATAAAGTTACTTTTAAGGTGCCATTAAGTTCAAACAAAAAAAGTCTAAAAAAAAGTATTGAAAAATTATTTAAAGTTAATGTTACAAAAGTAAATATCGTAAATAAGAAATCTAGAATTAAGGTATCTAGAGGAAAAAAAATCAAAAAAAAAGGTTACAAAAAAGCAATAGTTACACTTAAAAAGGGACAAAATATTGATTTAAGTACAGGATTATAAAAAAATGACACTAAAAACTTTTAAACCATATACAAAATCTACAAGAGGCACTGTTTTAATAGATAAATCTGGATTATGGAAGGGAAAGCCTTATAAGCCACTAACATCTGTTAACAGATCTTCAAAGGGTAGAAATAACCTTGGTCGAATTACATCAAGAAACCACGGTGGTGGTCATAAACATAAGTATAGAATTATTGATTTTCATAGAAGTAAAATTGGTATTAAAGGTTTGGTTGAAAGGATTGAATATGATCCTAATAGATCTTGTTACATAATGTTAATTAAATTTAAAGATAATGAAATGAAATATTATTTGGCGCCTCAAAATGTAAAAGTTGGCGATACAATTGAAAATGGTTCTAATGCAGAAATAAAACCTGGAAACTCTTTGCCGCTTAAAGATATACCAACAGGGATGGATATTCATAATGTTGAAATTCAACCAGGTTCTGGTGGAAAAATCGCTAGAGCAGCAGGTTCATCTGTAACAATTTCTGGAATTGACGGTAATTATTCTATTATTAAGATGGTCTCAGGTGAAATAAGAAGAATAGACTCAAGGTCTATGGCCACAATCGGGATTTTATCAAATCCTGATAAAAAGAATATTAAAATTGGAAAAGCAGGTAGATCAAGGTGGTTAGGAATTAGACCTCACACAAGAGGTGTTGTTAAAAATCCAGTTGATCACCCTCATGGAGGTGGAGAAGGTAAATCAGCAGGTGGAAGACATCCAGTATCTCCAACTGGTCAATCTGCAAAAGGATTAAAAACTAGAGATAACAAAAGAACAGATAAATTTATTATTAGAAGACGAAAGAAGAGAGGAAAATAGATAATGGCTAGATCAGTTTGGAAAGGTCCATTTGTAGAGGAAAGTTTAATCAAAAAAGTTGATAAATCCAAAAATGATCCAAATAGAAAACCAATTAAAACATGGTCTAGAAAATCTACAATAATTCCTGATTTCGTCGGATTTAGTTTTTTAATATACAACGGAAAAAAATTTATACCATTAACGGTATCTGAAGACATGGTAGGTCACAAGTTTGGAGAATTTGCACCTACAAGACAATTTTTTGGACATACTCCAGCAGATAAAAAAGCAAAAGCAGAGGATGGTAAAGCCGGGGTTAAAAAATAATTATGAAAAGTAAATTTAAAAAAATGAGCGATAATAATAAAGATGTAAAATCGATAAATAAAAATATTAGATCAAGTGTAAGAAAATTAAATCCTATATTGAAATCATTGGTTGGTAAAAAAGTCGAAATAGCAATAAGAAACTTGTCCTTCTCAGAAAAAAGAATAACAAAAGATATAAAAAAAACTATTTCTTCAGCTGTTGCAAATGCAGAAAATAATTTTCAGTATGATATTGACAAACTATTTATAAAAGAGGCCTATTGTGGAAAACAAGTTATTATGAAGAGATTTAGAGCACGAGCTAAAGGAAGAGCGGCACCTATACTTAAACCATATTCTAATTTAACAATTATATTATCTGAGAAGCAAAATAAAGAGGTGAAAAATGGGCCAAAAAGTTAATCCAGTTGGACTAAGACTCGGCATTAATAGGGGCTGGGACTCTGTATGGTACGCAAAGAAAAAAGATTTTGGCAATAATTTAATTGAAGACTATAAAATAAGAGAGTTTGTTAAAAAAAATGTAGTTAATTCTGGTGTTTCAAAAGTAATGATAGAAAGAACATCTAAAAAGTGTTTTGTAACAATTTATACTTCAAGACCTGGATTTGTGATTGGAAAAAAAGGAAGTGATATAGAGAAAATAAAAGGTAAAATATCAAAAATTACATCAAATGAAGTTATATTAAATATTAAAGAGATAAAGAAACCAGAAACCAACAGTTATCTAGTAGCTGAAAATATAGCACAACAACTCGTTAAAAGAGTTTCATATAGAAGAGCAATGAAACGTGCAATGCAATCAGCTTTAAGACTTGGTGCTAGAGGAATTAAAGTTTCAATAAGTGGCAGACTTGGTGGAAATGAAATTGCAAGAACTGAATGGTTAAGAGAGGGAAGTATTCCATCTCATACTTTAAGGGCAGATATAGACTATGCTGAAGCTGAAGCATTAACGACTTATGGAATATTAGGTATTAAGGTATGGATTTACAAAGGAGAAATTTTCACTAAAGAATTTAGTCAGGAGACAAATAAAAAATAGATTATGCTACAACCAACTAGAACAAAATTTAGAAAAGCACACAAAGGCAGGATACATGGGAATGCCTCAAGGTGTAATATAATGAATTATGGTTCTTTTGGGCTAAAAGCTTTACAACCCGAGAGGGTGATTTCACGGCAGATTGAGGCAGCAAGAGTAGCCTTAACAAGACACATGAAGAGACAGGGAAGGGTTTGGACAAGAATTTTTCCTAATATACCAATTTCTAAAAAACCAACAGAGGTCAGAATGGGTAAAGGTAAAGGATCTCCTGAATATTGGGCATGTAGAGTAAAGCCTGGTAGAATATTATTTGAAGTTGATGGTGTTACAGAGCAAACTGCTAAAGAAGCTTTATACAAAGCATCGGCTAAATTACCAATAAAATGTAAATTTATTAAAAGAATATAAAATGAAAAAAAAAATAAAACAATTTACAAAAGACCAAGCAATTAAAGAAATAGATAAGTTAAAAAAAGATTTATTTAACTTCAGATTTCAAAAAATTAACGGTCAACTAAAAAATTATGCTAAAGTTTCTGAAACAAAAAAATCTATAGCAAAATTAAAAACTTACTTGGAGAAAAATAGTGCCTAAAAAAATATTATCAGGTGTTGTAATAAGCGATAAACCTAATAAATCAATAACAGTTCTAGTTGAAAGAAAATATCAACATCCTCTACTTAAAAAAGTTATAAAATCAAAAAAAAAATACAATGTCCATGATGAACAGAATAAATTCAAAAATGGCGATAAAGTCAAAATAATAGAATGTAAACCTTATTCTAAAACTAAAAAATTTGAAGTTATTGGAGATCATAAATGATACAAGTTCAGACAGAATTAATGGTTGCAGATAATACAGGGGCAAAAAGAATTGAGTGTATTAAAGTTTTAGGTGGATCAAAAAGGAGATACGCAAGTATAGGTGATACAATAGTTGTTGCAATTAAAGAAGCAATTCCAAAGGGAAAAGTAAAGAAAGGATCTGTACATAAAGCTGTTGTTGTAAGAGTTAAAAAGGGCATTCATAGAAATGATGGTTCGAAAGTTAAGTTTGATAATAATGCAGCTGTTTTGACTGATGATAAAGGCGAACCTATCGGAACAAGAATATTTGGTCCTGTGACTAGAGAATTAAGAAACAAAGGACAAATGAAAATAATCTCTTTGGCACCGGAGGTTCTTTAAATGATAAAAAAAGGCTTGAAAGTTAAAGTGTTGGTTGGGAAAGATAAAAATAAAGAAGGAGAGGTTATCGAGCTCGATAAAAGTAATTTTAGAGCTAAAGTTAAAGGATTAAACATAATAAAAAAACACGTAAAAACTACGAAAGAGAATAAAGGTGGAATTTTTGATAAAGAGAACTTTATACACCTTTCAAATCTTAAAATTATTGATGATAATATGCAAAAAAAAAATGAGAATAAAAAATGATACCACGTTTAAAAGAAACATTTAAAAAAGAAATACAGCAAGAGTTAAAAAATAAGTTCGGATATAAAAGTATTTATATGGTTCCTGAAATTAAAAAAATTGTTATTAATATGGGACTTGGTTTAGACGGAAATGATAACAAAATTTTAAAAAGCTGTGAAGATGATATGTCAAAAATTACTGGTCAAAAACCAGTAATTACAAAATTCAAAAAGTCTATTTCAAATTTTAAAACAAGAAAAAATACCAATGCAGGTATTAAATCAACTTTAAGAAAAAATAAAATGTATGAATTTATTGACAGATTAGTAAATATAGCACTTCCAAGAATCAAAGATTTTAGAGGATTAAGATTAAATGGATTTGATAAGTTTGGAAACTATACTTTTGGAGTTAAGGAACATATTATATTCCCTGAAGTGAATTTTGAAAAGGTTGAGAAAATTAGAGGCTTAGATATTACCATTGTCATAAAAAGCAGAAGTGTTAAAGATAGCCTTGAATTATTAAAAAAATTTAATTTCCCATTTATAGAAAGTAAAGGTAATTAATATGGCAAAACTAAGCTCAGTTAACAAAAATAATCGGAGAATTAAACTTTCAGACAAGTACTATAAAAAAAGAAAAGGTTTAAAAAAAATTATTATGAATAAAAAACTTGGTTTAGAGGAAAGATTTAAGGCACAACAAAAACTGTCTAAACTCCCAAGAAATTCATCAAAAACGAGGGTCATGAATAGATGTCAAATTACAGGAAGACCTCATGGTGTTTACAGAAAATTAAAAATATCAAGGATAGCTCTTAGAAAATTAGGCTTAGAGGGCAAAATCCCTGGAATGGTAAAATCAAGTTGGTAGAAAGGATATTATATGAGCTTAAGTGACCCAATTGGAGATATGTTAGCGAGGATTAAAAATGCTCAAATGCGAGCTCACAAAATTGTAAAAATGCCGTCATCTAAATTTAAAATAAAAATAGCCGAAGTTTTAAAAAATGAGGGTTTTATAAAGGATCATAAAATCATAGATGAAAATAATAAATCAGAAATTAACATCTATTTAAAATATAGCTCTGGAAGCCCTGTTATTAATTCTATTGAAAGAGTATCAAGACCAGGAAGAAGAATTTTCTCTAGTGCTGAAAGTTTGCCAAAAATTAACAACGGATTAGGCATAGCTATAATCTCTACTCCAAAAGGCGTTATGAGTGATGTTAATGCAAGAAAGCAAAAAATTGGTGGTGAAATAATTTGTAAGGTGTTTTAATGTCTAAAATAGGTAAATTAAGTATATCAATTCCTGAAAAAGTAAAAGTTGCTTTAAATGGCAATCTATTAAATATTGAAGGTCCACTAGGAAAAAAGGTTTTAAATTTAGATCTCAAAATATTTGATTTAAATATATTGGAAGGTAAGGAAGTATCGATTAAACCAAAAATTATCGACGAAAATACAAAAAAACTTTGGGGAATGAATAGAAGTTTACTTAATAATGCAATCATAGGTGCTAGTACTGGATATGAAAAAATATTAGAACTTACCGGGGTAGGATATAGAGCCGCTATTAAAGAAAAGGTTTTAAATTTACAACTTGGATTTAGTCACGATATTAATTTTGAAATCCCTAATGATTTAAAAATTACAGTTGAAAAACAGACAATAATTAAAATAAGTGGAAGTGACAAACAGTTAGTTGGAATGACAGCATCGAAAATTAAATCTATTAGACCGCCTGAGCCTTATAAAGGCAAAGGAATTAAAGAAAAAGGACAATATATCCTAAGAAAAGAAGGTAAAAAAAAATAATGAAGTTATCAACGTCACAAAGAAAAAAATTTAGAGTTAGAAATAAGCTTAAAAAGTATTCTTCAGTCAACAGGTATAGGTTAACTGTGTCTAGATCTTCCAAAAATATTAGTGCTCAAATTATTGATGATTTAAAAAAAATAACCTTGTTATCAGCTACATCAAATCAAAAATCACTAAAAAATATTAAAAAAACTAAAAGTGAAGTCTCAACTATTGTAGCCGAAGACCTTGCAAAAAAAGCAAAAGAACTAAAAATTAATAAAATTTATTTTGACAGAGGTATTTATAAATATCATGGAAGAGTTAAAATTTTTGCTGATACACTTAGAAAAAATGGGATGGAGTTTTAATAAATGGAAAAAAATAACGAACTTTTAGAAAAACTTGTTCATATAAATAGGATTACAAAAGTTGTAAAGGGTGGTAGAAGATTTGGTTTTTCAGCATTGGTTGTAGTTGGTAATCAAAATGGAAAAATTGGTATAGCTCACGCCAAAGCAAAACAAGTTCCTGATGCTATCAAAAAAGCAAATGATTTAGCGAAAAGAAATCTGATACAAATTCCATTAAGAGAAGGTAGGACGATACATCATGATATTTACGGAAAAGATGGTGCAGGTAAAATTAAGTTAAGATCGGCACCCAAAGGCACAGGTATTATTGCTGGAGGACCTGTCAGAGCAGTATGTGAGGTTTTAGGAATAAAAGATATTGTTGCAAAATCAATAGGAACATCTAATCCTCATAATGTTATTCGCGCATGTATGAAAGCACTTTCGAAACAAAATTCACCAAAGAATATATCTAATTTAAGAAACAAGAAAGTTTCAGAAATAGTGGAGAAAAGAGGATAATGACATCATTAAACTCAACACTGAAAGTTAAACAAAAGAAAACAAGGGTTGGTAGAGGTATAGGCTCTGGAAAAGGCAAAACATCTGGTAGAGGTGTAAAGGGTCAAAAATCAAGGTCAGGCGTTGCTATAAAAAGTTTTGAAGGTGGTCAAATGCCTTTATTTAGGAGATTACCTAAAAGAGGATTTAATCCTATCCCAAATACTAAAATTGCAACATTTAACTTAAATAAATTGCAGAATTTGATTGAAAAAAACAAAATTAAAACAGAGGATACTATTAATCTTGATTTTTTGATTAAAAATAAATTAATTAAAAAAACTTTTAATGGATTAAAAATTCTTGGAAGTGGAGATTTAAAAACAAAGTTAAATATTGAGACAAATTTTATTTCAAAAAGTGCAAAAATTAAACTTGATAAACTAGGTTGCTCTGTATCAATCAAAACATTTAGTTAATGAGCGCGTCATCAAATAATGATTTAAGAAACAGAGTTCTTTTTACTATTTTAGTTTTATCAATTTATAGATTGGGAACATTTATACCGCTGCCGGGAATTGACCCAGAACAATTAAAAATTTTAATGGAGGGTAATCAAAAAGGATTACTCGGTATGTTTAATGTATTTGCAGGCGGTGCAGTAAGTAGAATGGCTATATTTGCACTTGGTATTATGCCATATATCTCTTCATCAATTATTGTACAGCTGTTAACAGGTGTATCAGATTACTTTAAAAATCTTAAAGCACAGGGTGAGACGGGGAGACAGAAAATTACTCAAATCACCAGATACGGAACTGTACTTTTGGCTACAATACAAGGATTTGGTTTAGCTGTTGGGCTTGAATCATCTGCAAATTTAGTAATAAACCCTGGTTTATTTTTTAAAATTTCAACGGTTACTACTATAGTTGCTGGTACAATTTTCTTGATGTGGTTAGGTGAACAGATAACACAAAGAGGAATAGGTAATGGAATATCTTTAATTATTTTTTCAGGTATCGTTGCTGAAATTCCTAGAGCATTAGTTACAACATTTGAATTAGGTAGAACAGGAGCAATATCAACTACAATGATTATAGGTATTTTTATTTTATTAGTAGCAACAATAATGTTTATTGTTTTTATGGAAAGAGCTTTAAGGAAAATTTTAATAAATTACCCAAAAAGACAAATGGGTAATAAGATGTTTGGTGGTGAGTCATCCCATTTACCTTTAAAAATTAATTCAGCTGGAGTAATACCAGCAATTTTTGCATCTGCGCTTTTATTATTACCTGTTACATTTTCAAATTTTAATGTTTCTGAAAGCGAAACTTTCTTAAATATAAGTTCTTTTTTTTCTCAAGGACAACCTTTATATATGCTCTTATATGCAACAGGTATAATTTTTTTCACATTTTTTTATACATCAATAACATTTAATCCTAATGAGACAGCAGAAAACTTAAGAAAGTATGGTGGTTTTATACCTGGTATAAGGCCAGGAGAAAGTACAGCGCTTTATATTGATAATATTTTAACAAAACTAACAACAATTGGTGCGCTGTATCTAACCTTAGTTTGCTTAATGCCAGAGTTCTTAATTGCAAATTATCCAATTCCTTTTTATTTAGGGGGAACATCAATTTTGATTGTTGTTGTGGTAGCTATAGATACGGTAACACAAATTCAAACCAGACTAATGAGTTCACAATACGAGCAATTAATAAAAAAAACTAAGTTTGGAAGATAGTGAATATAATTATTTTTGGACCACCAGGTGCTGGTAAGGGTACACAAGCAAAAAATCTTGTTAAAAAATTAAATAGTTTTCAAATATCTACTGGAGATATGTTGAGAGAAGAAATTAAAAAAGATACAGATATTGGAAAAAAAATCGTTAACAATATGAATAACGGAAAATTCGTAGATGATGATATTGTTAATAAACTTCTTGAAAAAATAGTATTCGATGTCTCTAAGAAAAATAGATTAATATTTGATGGATATCCAAGAACTATTAACCAAGCAAAAAATCTTGAGAAACTTTTGAATAGCTCAGGTCAAAAAGTAGATTTTGTTTTTTTTTTAAATGTTAATAAAGATGCAATTATAAAAAGAATAGAAAAAAGAAAAATTTTAGAAAAACGGTCCGATGATGACTTTAAAACTATCTTAAAAAGATACGATACATACATGGAAGTGACAAAACCAGTCTTAAAATATTATTCAAAAAAGAATAATTTTCATGAGGTAGATGGATCGACGGAAATAATCAATATATCACAAAAAATTGAGGAAATACTTAATGTTTAACACATTGACATTAAAACATCTTCTTATATAAAAGGCTAAATTTAATCACAAATATATGGCACGTATCGCAGGTGTAAACATTCCTCAGAATAAACTCGTAAAAATTGGACTAACTTATATTTATGGTATTGGTGATAAATTTTCAAATGATATCTGTAACTCACTATCTATACCGAGTTCAAAAAGAGTTAATGAATTAACTGATGAGGAAATATTAAAAATCAGAGAGTACATAGATAAAAATTTTACGGTAGAGGGCGATTTAAGAAGAGATAAATCTTTTAGTATTAAAAGATTAATTGATCTTGCCTCATATAGAGGATTACGACATAAAAAAAAACTTCCAGTAAGAGGTCAAAGAACAAGATGTAATGCTAGAACTAGAAAAGGAAAAGCTATAGCTATAGCTGGGAAAAAACTAACCCCATTAAAGAAATAAAATGCCAAAAGAAAAAAAGGTTGATGAAAAAAAAGATTTAGAAAATAAAAGTAAGATTGCTAAAAAAAGTTCTTATTCAAAAAAAAAAAAGATTAAGAAAGTAATAACAAATGGAATTGCTTATGTGCAATCTACATTTAATAACACGATAGTATCAATAGCAGACACCAACGGTAATGTTATATCCTGGGCTTCTTCTGGACAAAAAGGATTTAAAGGCTCTAGAAAATCAACACCTTATGCTGCCCAAGTTGCAGCTGATTCAGCAGCAGCTAAAGCTCTTGAGTATGGAATGAAAGTTTTGACGGTTGAAATTAAAGGTCCTGGTTCTGGGCGTGAAACTGCTCTAAGAGCACTTCAGTCAAGAGGTTTTAAAATTTTATCTATAAAAGATACAACTCCATTGCCTCATAATGGAACAAGACCACCAAAAAAAAGGAGAGTATAAATGGAAAATGCAGACGTAAATATAAAAAATTGGAAATCATTAATTAAACCCTCAAAGTTAGATGTAAAACTTAGTGATGATAAATCATATGCAAAAATTATTGCTGAACCTTTAGAGAAAGGTTATGGACTAACTTTAGGAAATTCGCTAAGAAGAATATTGCTTTCATCTATTAGAGGAACTGCAGTCACTGCAATCCAAATTGATGGTGTATTACATGAATTTACATCAATAAAAGGTGTAAGGGAAGATGTAACAGATATAGTGTTAAACGTTAAATCATTAGCACTTAAGTGTAGCACTGACACTTCAAAAAAATTAATTTTAGACGCAAAAGGACCTGGTGAAATTAAAGCATCAGATATAACTCCTGTTACAGATATTGAAATATTAAATCCTGATTTAGTAATATGTAATTTAGACGAAAACACTAACTTCCATATGGAAATGGTTATTGGATCCGGCAAAGGTTACGTTTCAGCTGATTTAAATAAACCTGAAGAACCTCCATTGGGTTTAATACCTATAGATTCACTTTTTAGTCCAGTTAAAAAAGTATCATACTCAATTAGTACTGCGAGAGAGGGAAAAGCATTAGACTATGATAAATTAACCATGGAAGTAGAGACTAATGGCTCAATATCCGCGGAGGATGCAGTTGCATATTCAGCAAGAATTTTCCAAGATCAACTTGGAATGTTTGTAAATTTTGATGAGCCGCAAGAGGTAATTGTTAGAGACAAACCTTCAGAGCCTGAATTTAATAAAAATTTACTGAGAAAAGTCGATGAGCTTGAGTTATCTGTTAGATCAATGAACTGTCTTAAAAATGATAATATAATTTATATAGGTGATTTGGTCCAAAAATCGGAGGGTGAAATGCTAAGAACCCCTAACTTTGGAAGAAAATCACTAAACGAGATTAAAGAGGTTTTAACAGGGATGTCGTTATATTTAGGCATGGAAATACCTAATTGGCCTCCTGATAATATTGCTGAATTATCAAAAAAACTTGAAGAAAGCATTTAATAATGCGTCATAAAATTGGTTATAAAAAATTAAATAGAACATCCGAGCATAGAAAAGCTTTAATTAAGAACATGTTAGGTTCACTTATTAAATACGAACAAATTAAAACTACACTACCAAAGGCTAAAGTTTTAAGACCTGTTGCAGAGAAAATAATCACCTTAGGTAAAAAAGATACATTACATAATACAAAAACTATAATATCTAAACTTCAAAATAAAGAGTTAGCAAAAAAAGTTAGAAATACACTATCTAAAAGATATAAAGATAGAAATGGAGGTTATACCAGGATAATAAAAGCCGGATACAGATCTGGAGATAACGCCCCTGTAGCAATCATAGAATTTGTAGATAGAGATATAAATGCAAAAAAAGTTGATAAGAAAGAAAAGAGTCTGACTAAAGATAAAGACTTAAAAGAAAAAAAAGAAGATAATAAAGATAAATCATAAAATAATTAATCACATGATAAGGATTTTTAAAGTCAAACCTGATCATGATAATATTCGATTGGATCGTTGGTTTAAATTAAATATTTCCAAAATACCTCAAAGTTTAATTCAGAAATTTTTACGTTTAGGCAAAATTAAGGTTAATAAAAAAAAGGTTAAAAATAATTATAGATTATATAAAAATGATAAAGTTTATCTATATGATATCAATATAAAAAATGATTTAAAAAAAATTTTTTTTTTACCCTCTAGAGAGTTAGTTAAATCAAAAGAAAACGAAATTATTTTTAATAATAACGATTATGTAGTTATAAATAAAAGCCCAGGTGTTGCTGTACAGGGTGGTACAAAATCATTCAAAAACCTAATAGATATCTATTCTAAAAGCAAATTTTTTGAAAATTCAAAGCCATATACAGTTCATAGACTCGATAAAGAAACATCTGGAGTGATGATAATCGCCAAAAATAGAAAATATGCTCAACTGTTTACTTCTTTATTTAGAATTAGAAAAATTTATAAAACCTATCTAGCTATATGCATAGGTGAAGTTAAAAATTTAAAGGGTGTCTTAGTTGATAATTTAGAAAAAAAAGAAAATAATAAAAAAATTTATGAAAAAGCTATTACAAATTACAAGGTTCTTAATAAAAACTCACAATTTAGTTTAGTTGAATTAAAACCTTTAACAGGTCGAAAACACCAATTAAGAAAACAAACCTCATTAATTGGACATCCAATTGTAGGTGACGATAAATATTCTGCTACTCAAAAAAAAACAAAAAAACTCATGTTACATGCTAGTAATATAAAATTTAAAATAGACGGTAAAAACTTAGAGTATAGTGCTAATTTACCCAATCATTTCTTAAAATTTCTAAAATCAACTAATTTAAATTATTTAAGTATTTAATAAAATTTTTAATTAAGATTTTTATAAATTTATTTTTATCTATCTCCTTTAGTTGTGAAATGTTGATTAGACCCTTATTTTTTATACCACAGGGAATAATTTTACTAAAATTATTTAAATTTACTGAATAATTAATTGCAAATCCATGATAAGCAATCCATTTTTTTATTTTAATACCTATTGCAGCAATTTTTTTTATTTTAGATTTGTGGTTTACCCAGATCCCAATATTTTCTTTGTCATTAAACGAATTTATACCGAATTCTTTAAGCGAAAATATAATTGATTTTTCTATTATACTTATAAACCAACGTATATCTTTTTTTCTAATATTTAGATTTATTACAAAATAAAATATTATTTGACCTTTGCCGTGAAATGTTACCTTTCCACCTCTATTAGTTTTAATTATTTTAATAGATTTATCGACTATATCAGAATCTTTAAAACTGGTTCCTGCTGTGTAAACGTTGTTATGTTCTAAAATCCATATCAATTCAGGTTTATTGTTTTTAAGTATATTTGTAATCCTATTTTCCAATATTTTAATAGCTTTTTTGTAAATTACAGGTTTTTTTGATATTTTTGTTTCTATAATCATTTTAAATTTGTATTCTAAGAATTATCCTTTAATAGTGCCATAGAAAAAATAAACATTTTTATGACATTAGTAAAAAAAATAAAAGATAAAACAGTAAATTTTGAATTTAATAAAGAGTACATAAATGTAATTACTGACAAAATTTCAACTAATGACAATGAATTTATTAGTAAGTCATTTAAAGAAATGCATCCTGCAGATGCAGCGGATATTATAGAACATTTAAATGAAAGTGATAGAGAGAAACTTGTAAAAATAAATGACTTTAAAGTTGAACCTGAGGTTTTTGTTGAATTAAACGAGTCTATTCAATCTGAAATAATAAAGTATTTATCGACAGACTCTGTAGTTTTTATATTAAAAAATCTTGAATCAGATGATGCAATTAAAATAATTGAGAATCTTGACGAAACTAATAAAAATGATGTTTTAAGTTCATTACCGCCTAAAGATAAATTTGCTCTATTAGAAAGTTTAAGCTATCCAGAAGACTCTGCGGCAAGAATAATGCAAAGAGAATTTACCGCAATACCAAGTAATTGGTCTGTTGGACAAACAATCGACTATTTAAGAGAAAATAAGGACTTGCCTGAAGAATTTTTAGAAATTTTTATAGTAGATAATGAATTTAAACCAATCGGGTCTGTTCCATCTTCTAAGGTTTTAAGAACACCCAGAGAAGCGAAAATGCAATCTATTATGAATGAGAGCCAACTAACCATACCAGTCGAGATGGATAGAGAAGAGGTTGCTAATATGTTTGAAAATTATAATTTAAATTCTGCGTGTGTTGTTGATAAAAATAATAAACTTGTTGGAATGATAACAAGTGATGATGTTTTAACCGTTCTAAAAGAAGAAGCAGAAGAAGACGCACTTAGATTAGCAGGGGTTGGTGATGAGGAAATAACAGATGGTGTATTAAAAAAAACCAAAAGAAGATTTAATTGGCTTTTATTAAACTTATTGACAGCAATTCTTGCATCTATTGTTATTGGTTTCTTCAAAGAGGATATAGAAAAAGTAGTTGCTTTAGCAGTTTTGATGCCAATTGTTGCTTCAATGGGGGGTAATGCAGGTATGCAAACTTTGGCAGTCACAATCAGGACTATTGCAACGAATCAATTAACAAAAAATAATTTTACTCAAAATGTTTTAAAAGAATTTTTAATTGGAATTTTAAATGGAATAATTTTTGCAATCATAAGTGCTTTTGTAGTCTATTTTTGGTTTAATGATATAACCTTGTCATTAATTATATCTATTTCAATGGTTTTAAATATGATTGTTGCAGGACTTTTTGGAATTTTAGTGCCTATAACTTTAAAGAAGATTAAAATTGATCCTGCTATTGCATCAAGTGTTTTTGTAACCACAATAACCGATGTAATTGGATTTTTATCATTTTTAGGTGTTGGGGCGTATTTTTTTTATAATTAAATATTGTCTATAAAACGAATATTCTTATAATAATAAGAAATAAAAATTTTAAAATTTGTTTCATTGCAATTTTTACTAAGAGTATGCTTGTTACGCAATTCTAAATATTCCAATTTGACACCCATTTTACATATTAAATTCTTAATATCATAAATTTTATTTTTAAATTTAAAATTTTTTTTTAATCTTAATTTAAATGATTTTAATATTAAAAAAATTTCACTTAATATATAAAGATCTTCTTTAATTAAAAGTTGATTTCTTGAAGATAAAGCAAATGTATTTTTGTGTCTGATAGTTTTACAAGCAACTACTTTTATATTAAATCTTTTTCTAACAAAATTGCTGATAATTTTGAGTTGCTGATAATCCTTTTCTCCAAGAAAAATTTTTTTAACGTTTAATTTAATTAAATATTGATTTATTACTCGTAATACACCTTCAAAGTGCCCCGGTCTATACTTTGCACATAATATTTTATTAATCTTTGGAATTTTAATTGATCTATTTTCTTTAGAACCATAAACGTCTGAATATTTTGGTAAAAGGACATAATCTACTTTTAGATTTCTTAAAATCTTAATATCTTTCTTTGTGTTTCTTGGATAATTTCTAAAATCTTTTTTATTATTAAATTGTTTAGGATTGACAAAAATACTCACCAATGTTTTTTTGCAAATTTTTTTACATTTCTTTATAAGTGAATTATGTCCGTTATGAATTGAACCCATTGTGGGTACAAACCCAATATTATCAATATTTTCTATGTACTTATTTAATTTATTAATACTTTTAAAAATTATCATTTATGATACTTGATAAATTATATTTATACATGATTAAACAAGCAATAATACCACTTGCAGGTTTGGGCACAAGACTTTTACCATTAACAACTGTCTTCGCAAAAGAACTTCTCCCAATTAATGGTAGGCCAGGAATTGAATATATTTTAGACGAATGTGTTGAAGCTGGTATTAGGGATATAGTATTTATAATCTCAAAAAAAAAAAATGTTATTAAAAAATACTTTTATAATGACAAATTTTATAAAAAAATTCTAAAAAAAAAAAAAGATAAAAGATTAAAAAAAGAATACGAAAAGATTTTAAAGTACAGAAAAATGATAAAATTTGTTTATCAGAACATACCCAAAGGCACTGGTGATGCAGTTTTAAAAACAAAAAAATACATTAAAGACAAATATTTTCTTATGCTATTACCTGATGATTTAATTATTAAGAGAAATTGCTCAAAAGATATGATTAAAATATTTAAAAAAAAGAAATGTTCAGTAATGGCTAGTATGGTAGTCAAAAAGAATAATGTAAGTCGGTGGGGTATTTATTCTATTAACTCAAAAATAGATAAAAATAATTTTTATATTAAAGATGTAATTGAAAAACCTAAAATTACAGAAGCTCCATCTAGAAATGCAGTTATCGGGAGATATATTTTGCCAAATGAAATTTTCTCTAAATTAAAAAAACAAAAAAAAGGGAAGGGTGGAGAGATTCATATTACTGACTCGATAAGAAGTTTAATAAATGAGGGAAATAAATTTATTGGTCATAATTTTAAGGGTGAATATTTAGATTGTGGTACCATGGACGGATATATCAAATCATCAAACAGGATTTCTAAATTATGAAATTATGTATGATTGGTACTGGATATGTTGGTTTGGTTAGTGGTGTATGTTTTTCGGACCTTGGAAACAATGTTATTTGTGTTGACAAAGACAAATCTAAAATAAATGCACTAAATAAAGGTATCATTCCAATTTATGAGCCAGGCCTTGAAGAAATATTAAAAAGAAATTTTAAACAAAAAAGAATTAATTTTACTGACAATTTGAAAGATGCTGTAACTAAATCAGATATAATTTTTATATGCGTTGGAACACCAACCAAAAAAAATACAAATTCGGCGGATCTCCGATATGTTTTTAATGCTGCTAAGGAAATTAAAAAATTTATTAAAAAATATAAAATAATAGTAACTAAATCTACAGTACCTGTTTCAACAGGCGATCAACTTGAAAAGATTTTTTCCATACTAAAGAAAAAAAAGCTTGTAGATGTTGTTTCAAATCCTGAATTTTTAAGAGAAGGTGAAGCAATTAGAGATTTTATTAATCCTGATAGAGTAGTTGTTGGCACAAATAGTAAGAGAGCAAACAGAATTTTAAAATTACTATATCAGCCCATTGTAAAAAAAAATAGTAGATATATAAAAACGAGCAGAAGAGGAGCGGAATTGATTAAATATGCATCTAACGCATTTTTAGCAACAAAAATCTCATATATAAATGAACTAGCCAATTTATGCGAAAAAACAGATGTTGATATTAAAGATATATCAATAGGGATGGGTTTAGACGAGAGAATTGGTGAAAGATTTTTGCGAGCAGGACCAGCTTACGGAGGGTCTTGTTTTCCTAAAGATACAAGAGCCTTAATTGACACTGGTAAGAATTTTAGAACTGATCTTACGATTGTTAAAACTGTAGTGAAATCAAATGAAAATAGAAAGAAAATGTTAACAAAAAGAATTCATACTATTTTGGGAAATAAAATTAAAAATAAACAAATAACATTTTTAGGAGTAACATTTAAACCAAATACTGATGATATGAGAGAAGCTTCTAGTTTATATATGATTCCTTATTTGGTTAGAAAAGGTGTTAAAGTAAAATATTTTGATCCATCTGGAAAAAAAGATGTTTTTAATAACAAAAATATAGAATATTGTAAAAATATAAGTTCTGCATGCTTTAGAAGCGATTTGATAATTATTCACACTGAGTGGAATGAATTTAAATTTATAGACTTTAAAAAAATAGTGAAAAAAAACAATTTTAAAATTTATGACATGAGAAATATATATGATCCAAAAAGAATGAAGTTAAATAAAATAAAGTATTTTGCTGTAGGAAGAACTGTTTAAATTATCTCAAAAATTGCATCAACCTCAACAGCCACACCAAGAGGAAGACTGTTTGCACTTACAGCCGCCCTCGAGTGTTTGCCATTATCTTCAAAAATTAAAAAAATTAGATCGGATGCTCCATTTATAACTTTTGGTTGTTCTGTAAATTCTGGAACTGAATTCACATACCCTGTCAATTTAATGCAAGATTTAACTTTATTTAAATCCCCATCGCAAAACTTTTTTGCTTGAGCTATTAATGATAATGCACATCGTTTTGCAGCTTCGTATCCTTCTTCCGTAGTAAGATCCTTTCCAAGTTTTCCTTTTATTAAAGTGTTTTTCTCATCTATTGAAATTTGTCCTGAAATAAATAAAAGATTGTTGCTTTTTTTACATGATAAGTATGATCCAACAGGATCTGAAGCTTTGGGTAAATTTATATTATTTTTCTTTAAATTTTCTTCTGGAATCATTCTTTTTTTTTAAACCAGTCAGAAATATATTTTTTTTCTTTAATATTTGAGGTATCCAATTCTACATTTGATAGTTTACTTGATGAATCTTTTCCTAATCCAACAGATTTACAAAGTATTTTGCTTACTAACTTTTTATCCTCACAATTATTCTCATTAGAGTAAGTCACACTACTAAACATAAAGAAAATCGAGACTGTAAGTATAATTTTTTTCATTATTATTTTTTTCCTTTTTTCTTTTTTTTATCGTATTCTCTTCTTTTCTCAATCAAAATTAAAGCGTCTTCCATAGTCAGTTCCAGCGGATCTTTTTCTTCAGGTATAGTAGCATTTAATGATTTGTATTTTATATATGGACCATATTGACCCTTCATGATTCGGACTGGCTTTTTATCCTCAGGATGCTCTCCTAAATCTTTAATTAATGATGACGATATTCTTCCAGGTTTAGCTTCAGCTATTAATGTTATTGCTCTATTTAAGCCAATAGTAAATAATTCGTCCACATTTTCTAATCTAGCAGATTTATTTTCACATTTAAGATATGGACCAAACCTACCAGAATTTACAGTAATATCCTTACCACTGTCAGGATGTTGACCTAAAATTTTGGGTAATGAACATAAATATTTTGCTTTATCTAAGTCTATAGTTTCAATGTCTATACCTTTTGGTATAGATACATTTTTTAAGTTGTCGTTTTCTTTTTTTTTCTTTTTTTTCTTTATTACGTCCCTATTATCATTCACTTCATATTGCAAATATGGACCAAATCTTCCATTTTTTAAAAATATTTCCTTACCATTGTCGTGGGACCCAATTAATTTTGGTTCAGATAAAGCAATTTGATCTTTAGCCTTCGCTTTAGATAGAGGTCTAGTAAACTTGCATTCTGGATAATTAGAACAACCAATAAATGCACCACCTCGAAAGCTATTTTTTAAGCTTAATTCACCGTTGTTGCATAATTTACATTTTCTGTCTATTTCCCCATCATTTGACTCAAAAATAAGTTCTCCTAAACTATCATTTAAAAGATCAAGAACCTCTCTTGTTCTTTTTTCTTTCACATTAGATACATTAACATTAAAATCATTCCAAAATTTTTCTAATACTTTAATCCAGTCTTCTTTACCAGAAGTAATATTATCGAGTTGATCCTCCAAATCTGCTGTAAATCCATAGTCTACATATTTTGTAAATAATTTTTCCAAAAATGCTGATAACAATTTACCTCTGTCAGTAGGAAAAAAACGTTTATTTACAACTTCTGCATAACCTCTATTAGATATTACAGATATTATACTAGCATAAGTGGAGGGTCTTCCTATACCAAGTTCCTCTAATTTTTTTACAAGACTTGCCTCAGAGTATCTTGGAGGTGGTTGTGTGAAATGTTGTTCATCTACAAAATTATTAATTTTTACTTTCTCTTTTTTAACATTAGGAAGTATTGTATCATCTTCATTTTCGTTCTGCTTAACAACTTTTAAAAATCCATCAAATTTTAAAGTTGAGCCAGAACATTTAAATTGATCTAAATTGTCTTCAGAGGCTATAGTTATTGTTTTTCTGTCAAATTTTGCTGGCTCCATTTGTGACGATAAAGCTCTAGACCATATTAAGTCATAAAGTTTTATTTGATCTGTGCTTAGAAACTTTTTCATTTCCTCTGGGGTTCTTTTTATATCTGTAGGTCTTATAGCCTCATGTGCTTCCTGTGCATTTTTCGCTTTTTTACCAGAATAATTATTAGCCTCTTTTGGTAAATAATTTTCTCCGTAAGAAATCTGAATAAAATCTCTAAAATCCTCTATTGCATCTTTCGAAATATTTGTGCCGTCAGTCCTCATATAAGTAATTAGACCTACAGTATCACCTGAAATATCAATACCCTGATATAATCTTTGTGCAATTTGCATTGTTCTTGAAGCACCAAATCCTAATTTACTAGAGGCCGTTTGCTGTAGTGTTGATGTTGTAAAAGGTCCTTGTGGATTTCTTGTGTAGGTTTTTGAACTTATATCAACTATTTTATATTCTTTCTTTTTAATTTTTTCTAATGCGTTTGAAACATCGTTTTTATTCTTAAATGAAAATTTTTCGATTTTATTGTTATCAATTGAAACTATATTTGAATTCAAAAGATCACCGCTAGAAGTTTTAAATACAACATTTAGTGTCCAAAACTCATCTGGATTAAATAATTCAATTTCATGTTCTCTTTCTGTTAACAATCTCAAGGCAACTGATTGAACCCTACCAGCTGATTTAGATCCAGGTAATTTAGTCCAAAGAATAGGAGAAATATTAAATCCTACTAGATAGTCCAATGCTCTTCTAGCCATATATGCGTCAACAAGATTTGACTCTATGTTTCTAGGATTGTCGATTCCACTGGTTACTGCTTTTTTTGTTATCTCATTAAATACAACTCTTTCAACGGTTTTATCTTTTAAAAGTTTTTTTTCATTCAAATACTCTTTTACATGCCATGCAATTGCCTCGCCCTCCCTGTCAGGATCAGTTGCAAGAATAATTTTTTTAGAAATTTTGGCTACATCTGTAATCTCTTTTAAGTATTTTTTTGAAAAACTATCAATTTCCCATATCATCTTAAATTTCTCTTCAGGACTAACGGATCCATTTTTGGATGGCAGATCTCTAATATGACCATAACTAGCTAAAACAGTATATTCATCACCTAAATATTTGTTTATAGTTTTTGCTTTTGCTGGGCTTTCAACTATTACAAGATTCATTTTTTAATAAACTAAACTAAAAATTACGTTGATAGTCAAATTAATAAATTTTTGTTTTAGTTTCCTCGCGATTCTTAAGCCTTTTAATATTATCTCTGTGATTATAAAAAATTAATATAAATATTATTCCGAAAAAAAAATAATTTTGATTATAAAATATAAAGTAACTTATAAATGGTATCGATATACTAGCAATTAAAGATGATAAAGATGAATATTTAAAAAGTATTAAAGTTGCCAACCAAATTAGTCCAAACAAAATTCCTAAATATATATTTAAACAAAATAAAATACCTACATACGTGGCAACACCTTTACCTCCTTTAAATTTTAACCATACAGGAAAAACATGCCCTATAAATACACTTAATGATGATATATACAGGTATTCTATAAAATAAATTTTTACAATTATAACAGGTATTACTGCTTTAATTATATCTAAACATAGAGTTAAATATCCAATAAACTTATTTCCTGTTCGAAGAACATTAGTTGCTCCTATGTTGCCAGATCCAATATTTCTTATATCTTTACCTAAAAATAATTTTGATAGCACATATCCAAAAGGGATAGATCCCAATATGTAGGAAAAAATGATAATTATAACTAATTCTTTAATACTATATATATCTTCCATTTATAATTTATAAAGTTCTTCACCTTTTATGTAAGTATTTAAAACTTTTCCTTGAAGTTTTTTATTCTCTATACTTGTATTTTTTGATTTTGAAATTAGCTTTTCTTTTTTAACTATCCAAGGTTTATTTATGTCTACAACACAAAAATCTGCGTCATTACCTATAGATAAATTTCCTTTATCAATATTAAGAATTCTTGCAGGGTTACTTGTTAATGTCTCAATTATTTTAAAAAGTTTTACTGACTCATTATGGTATAATTCCAAAGATAGTGGTAACAAAGTTTCAACACCACTTGCGCCTGTAGCTGCCTGAGCAAAAGTTAGTCTTTTAGATTCCTCATCTTCAGGTTTATGGTCAGAAACGATGACATCAATCAAATTTTTGTTTAGTCCCTCTACTAATGATAACCTATCTTCTTCTGTCCTTAAAGGGGGTGATAATTTTAAAAATGTTCTAAAGTCACCTATATCATTTTCATTTAATGATAAATTATTTATAGATACTCCTGTGGTAAAATTAACTTCATCTTTTCTCTTTTTTATTACCTCTATTGATTTTGCAGACGAAATTTGTGAAATATGATATCTGCAGTTAAAATCCTCTAATAAACTCAGATCTCTTTCAATTATTATTTTTTCAGCTAATTCAGTAATTCCCTGTAAACCAAGCTTTGTTGATATTATACCATCATTTACAGTTCCATTTTCCGCTAGATCAATATCCTCTGCGTGCTGCATTATAAGTGAGCCTAAATCATATGCGGATCTCATAATTCGTGACATTAACCTAGAATTTTGAATTGTTTTGATACCGTCTGTAAAACCAATGATCCCCTTTTTTTGCAATAATCCAAACTCAGTCATATTTTTTCCCTCGAGATTTTTTGTTAACGATGCAGTTGGGTATATGTTTATTTTTGATTTATCTCTTCCTCTTCTCTTCAAAAAATCAACAATTGACACATTGTCAATAATAGGTGAGGTGTTAGGCATAGTAACTGTTGACGTAACACCTCCAGATAGAGCTGCGTTACTTAAAGTTTTAAAATTTTCTTTATATTCGTATCCTGGTTCACCTACGAAAACTCGCATGTCAACTATACCTGGGAATAAATGTTTATTACTTAAATCTATATATTTTTCTCTAGATGGAATATTGTTTTTATTGACCTTTTTTCCAACAGCATCAATTTTTCCATTTTCATTAATTATTAAACCACCAACCTCATCTAAAGAGTTTTTTGGATCAATAATATGAGCATTCAAAAAATATTTTTTTTTCATCATTCACAAAAAAGTTTTAAACAAGCCATTCTTACAGCTACACCCAGTTCAACTTGTTCTTTTATTACGCTTTTATTCATATCATCTGCTAGTTTAGTATCTATTTCTATTCCTCTATTCATTGGACCAGGATGCATAATTAAAGCATCATCTTTTGCAAAATTAAGTTTGTCTGGTGTAAGTCCATAGTATTCATAATATTCTCTATTTGAGGAAAGAAATGAACTTGACATTCTCTCGTTTTGTAATCTTAACATCATTACGATATCACAATCCGTGACACCTTTTTTCATGTCTGTAAATTTGTTTATTCCAAGTTTATCCAAGTCCCTAGGCATTAAGTTTGATGGCGCAATTATATTTACCTCTGCTCCTAACATATTTAATAAATATATATTTGATCTTGCTACTCTTGAGTGAAGGATGTCTCCACATATTGCAATCTTAAGCCCTTCAATTTTTTTTTTACGATCGATGATTGTCAACGCATCTAATAATGCCTGTGTTGGATGTTCACGCCTTCCGTCACCGGCGTTTAATACTGCACAATTTACTTTCTGTGATAATAAATTGCATGCACCAGAATCTTGATGTCTAATTACAATTATATCTGGATGCATAGCATTTAGTGTCATAGCTGTATCAATTAATGTTTCTCCTTTTTTAATTGCTGAATTTGTAATATTCATTGACATCACATCCGCTCCTAATCTTTTACCGGCTAATTCGAAAGAACTTTGTGTTCTAGTTGAAGGTTCAAAAAATAAATTAATTTGTGTTTTTCCTCTTAGTATGTCGATTTTCTTACTTTTACTTTTATTTAATGTAATAAAGTTTTTAGCTTCATTCAAAATGTAATTGATATCTTTAATTGATAGATCTTGAATACCCAACAAGTGTTTTTGAGAAATTTTAATAGCTTTGTTTGATATTGCCATTAAAACAAACTCTATAACTTTATTAATAGATTAATGCAAGCTTTAATTATTTAAATAATCTAAAGCTCCCTGAAGTATAAAAGCTGCAGCTTTTTCATCTATATTTTTTTTCTTTTTAGAAAAATTTATATCTAAATTGCTTGATATATTAAATGCACCGGACGTTGAAAGTCTTTCATCCCACATGGCAATTATCAAATCTAATTCTTTTTCGATAACTTTTGCCTTATCGTTTATTGACTGAGCGCTTTTTCCAAAGGAACCATCCATATTAATAGGATTTCCAATTATTACTGCAAAAATATTGTTGTCTTTTATAATATTTTTTAATTCATTCACCAAATACTCCATATTTTTGTATTCAATTGTTTTGTATGGAGATGCTATTTTTCTTTTATCGTCACATATAGCTATACCTATGCGTTTTGTTCCTAAATCTAAACCGATTAATCTAGCGTTACTTGCTAATTTATCTTTAAGTTCATCTAAAGTGACCATATTGTATTTTTTAGATTAAATGGTAGTTTTCAATATTCTTATCATATGACAATAGATCTTAAAACAGTAAAGCATATTTCAAAACTTTCAAGAATATCAATAGAAGAGGAGAAGGCAAAAAGGCTAACCAATGATCTAAACTCAATATTTAAATTTATTGAAAAATTAAACGAGTTAGATACTAGCAAGACTGAACCTTTAACCTCAGTAGCAGAAACAACTTTAAAATTAAGAAAAGATAAAATTCTGTCTAAAAATATTAGAGAGGATATTTTAAAAAATTCTCCAGAAAAAAATAAAGATTTTTTTGTAGTACCTAAGGTAGTCGAGTAATGTCTGAAATAAATAATTTAAAATTATGTGATCTAGTAGATAAAATTAAAAATAAAAAATTGTCTTCAAAAGAAATAACCGAGGCGTTTATTGATAGATCAAAAAAATCTAGTAAATTAAATTCATATATTACAGAAAATTTTGATAATGCCTTAAATCGTTCCAAAGAGTTTGATGAAAAACCAGACTTTAATAAAAAAATACCTGGTATCCCTTTAGCAGTTAAAGATCTATTTTGTACTAAAAATTTGAGGACTACAGCAGGGAGTAAAATTTTAGAAAATTTTATTCCTACTTACGAGTCGACCGTAACACAAAATATCATAGATCATGGCGGTATAATAATTGGAAAATTAAATTGTGATGAATTTGCAATGGGTTCTTCAAATGAAACAAGCAATTATGGCAATGTTCAGAATCCTATCTCAGAAAATTTAGTACCGGGAGGATCATCTGGTGGATCTTCTGCAGCACTTGCGGCCAAATTAACACCTGCCACAATTGGAACTGACACAGGCGGCTCTATAAGACAACCTGCATCTTTCACCGGAACTGTTGGCCTAAAACCAACTTATGGTAGTTGTTCCAGATATGGAATAGTTGCTTTTGCTTCATCTTTAGATCAAGCAGGACCTATGACACACGATGTAAAAGATTGTGCATTGCTTTTAGAAGTAATGAGCTCTTTTGATACAAAAGACTCAACCTCTGTTGAATTTACAAGAGGTAATTACCTAAATGATTTAAACGAAAACATAAAGGGTAAAAAAATTGGTATACCAAAAGAGTATAGAGTCGATGGAATGCCAAAAGAAATAGAGGATCTTTGGGAGAAAGGAATTAAAATTATTAAAGATAATGGAGGTGATGTAATAGAAATATCACTTCCAAACACTAATTTCGCATTACCCGCTTATTATATTGTTGCACCTGCAGAGGCCTCATCAAATTTAGCAAGATACGATGGTGTTAAATATGGCTTTAGATCTAAAGGTGAAAATTTAATTGATATGTATGAAAAAACAAGATCAGAGGGCTTTGGTGACGAAGTTAAAAGAAGAATTATGATTGGTACATATGTTTTATCCTCTGGTTATTATGATGCTTATTATCTTAAAGCACAAAAAGTAAGAAGATTAATTAAAAATGATTTTGATGAGGCTTATAAAAAAGTAGACGCTATTTTAACCCCATCTACACCTAGTTCAGCGTTTAAAATAGGAGAAAAATTAAATGATCCTGTTTCAATGTATTTAAATGATATTTTCACCGTTCCTATAAATTTAGCTGGCTTACCTGCAATCTCAATCCCTGCAGGTCATGATAATAATGGATTTCCTTTGGGACTACAGATTATTGGAAAGGCATTTGATGAACAAAACATTTTAAATATTGCATATTCAATTGAAAAAAATATTGGATATAAAAATCATATAAACGACTGGTGGATTAAATGAGCGATCAAAATAAAGAATATTTAATCTTAAGAGAAGAAAAGAAATATGAGGTAATAATTGGTCTTGAGGTGCACGCGCAAGTACTATCAGAATCTAAATTATTTTCATCATCGCCTACAAAGTTTGGTTCAGAACCAAACACACAAGTTAGTTTAGTAGACGCTGCCTTTCCAGGAATGTTGCCGGTAATAAATGAATTTTGTATCAAACAAGCGATTAAAACTGGAATTGGATTAAATGCAAAAATAAATAATAAATCAATATTTGATAGAAAAAATTATTTTTATGCCGATTTACCACAAGGCTATCAAATTTCCCAATATAAAAATCCAATAGTGGGAGAGGGTTCTGTAACATTAGATATGCCGGATGGGGAAAAAATGATAGGAATTGAACGACTACATTTAGAGCAGGATGCTGGCAAAAGCATACATGATATTGACCCTCAAAATACATTGGTCGACTTGAATAGATCGGGGGTAGCATTAATGGAAATAGTAAGCAAACCTGATTTAAGATCCTTAGATGAAGTTAATGCCTATATAAAAAAATTAAGATCAATTATGAGATATCTTGGCACTTGTGATGGAAATATGCAGGAGGGCTCTTTAAGAGCTGATGTTAACGTATCTGTAAGAAAAAAAGGTGAAACTGAACTTGGTACAAGGTGTGAAATTAAAAATGTAAACTCTATTAAATTTATGCAGATGGCAATTGATTATGAAGCAAATAGACAAGTTGATATATTAGAGGAGGGTGGATCAATAGATCAAGAGACAAGATTATTTGATATAAAAAAAAATGAAACACGATCAATGCGTACAAAAGAGGACGCGCATGATTACAGATACTTTCCAGATCCAGACCTTTTACCTTTGGAGTTAAATGATGATTTTATAAACGAAATTAAAAAAGAAATTCCTGAATTACCGGATGAAAAAAAGAAAAGGTTTATTGAAAAATTCAATTTATCGCCCTATGAGGCTAATATTCTTGTATCTGATATAGAGACATCAAAATATTTTGAGAATGTTTCAAAAAATTCTGATGTAAAACTTGCAACAAATTGGATCACTGGAGAATTATTTGCCTTATTAAATAACAAAAGTATAGAAATTACAGAGAGCCCTATTACATCAGAAAATTTGGCAAAACTTATTAATCTAATAAAAGATGGTACTATTTCTGGAAAAATTGCAAAAACTGTTTTTGAAATTATGGCTGATAGTGGTAAAGACCCAAAAAAAATAGTTGAGGAAAAAGGTTTAAAACAACAAAGTGATCCTAAAGAATTGGAGAAGATTATTGATAAAGTTATTTCAGATAACCCTAAAAACGTTGAAGCCTATAAATCAGGAAAAGATAAATTATTCGGTTTTTTTGTAGGTCAAGTTATGAAACAATCTAATGGAAAGGCAAATCCTCAGCTAGTTAATGAAATTTTAAAGAAAAAGCTCAACTAATATGGGTTCAAATCTAAATCTAAACAATCAAATCGAAGAATATATTAATAGTCACTCAATTAAACTACATCCAGTCCAATATGAAATAATTAAATACAATGATACTCTTGGTGAAATTAAAAAAATGCAAATTTCTATAAGTCAATGCCACTTTTTACATTTAATTGTCAAAATTATTAATCCTAAAAATATTTTAGAAATTGGAACATTTACAGGCTTAAGTGCCTTAACAATGGGTCTAGCGATGGATGAAAATAGCAAATTAACAGCTTTAGATAAAAATAAAGAAACTTCTGATGTGGCTATAAGTTTTTTTAAAAAAGCAAAGATAAATAATAAAATTAATCTTTTAATAAATAACGCTATTGTATCATTAGACGATTTACATAATCAAAAAAAAAAATTTGATTTTATATTTATAGATGCAGATAAAGAAAATTATATAAATTATTTTAATAATTCCCTTAATATATTAAATAATAATGGGATTATAGTTGTTGATAATGTCCTGTGGTATGGTGATGTTGCTGATCAAAATAAAAATGACAGATTAACACTAAAAATAAGAGAATTTAATAAATTTATAAAAGATGATAATCGTGTAGAGAGCTTGATTTTACCAATTGGTGATGGTTTATCTGTTTGTAGAAAAAAATAATGTATAGCATATTTGGTTTTTATAAATTCAAAAAATTAACTACTTTAAAATCAAAAAAAAAATATTTGGATAGTTTATTTATAAGAAATGATATCAGAGGAACAATTATAATTTCAAATGAAGGATTAAATGGAACTATAAGTTTTAAAATAAATAAATTTGATAATATTATTAAAAGTTTAAAAAAAATTTTTAATATTAATAAATTTAATAACGAAAACTTAACTAAGTATAAATTTCAACCATTTCATAAAGGTAAAATCAAAATTAAAAAAGAAGTAGTCCCTTTGGGTATAAAAATTAAGAAAAAGATTTCAGATAATGAATTAACACCGAACGAATGGAATAAATTTATTAAAAGAAAAGATATTATATTGATTGATACTAGAAAAAACTTTGAATTTAAAGTCGGTACATTTAGAGGTTCTATTAATCCAAAATTAAACAGTTTCAGAGAGTTTCCAAAATTTTTTAAAACACTTAAAAAAAATCAAAAAATTGGTATGTTTTGTACTGGTGGAATCAGATGTGAAAAAGCAAGCTATTATTTAAGAAATAAAGGTTTTAAAAATGTTTATCAATTAAAAGGTGGCATAATAAATTACTTAGATAAAATAAATAAAACAGATAGTTTTTGGAAAGGTGATTGTTTTGTTTTTGATAATAGAGTTTCAATTAAACATAGTCTAAAACCAGGCAACCTAAGTATTTGTGCTGGATGTAGAGAACCTATTACAAAAGCTGATACTAAGTCTAAAAATTTTGAAGAGGGTGTATCTTGCCCAAATTGTTATAATAAATTGACAAATAATCAGTTACAGAGGTTTAGAATGCGACAAAAACAAATAAAAATAGCAAAAAAATCTGGTAAAGAATATTTTCATCAAAGGGAGATTTAATTTGGATTTACTGAAAGATAAAATTCCAATCTTAGTTCGTAAGCTTGCATTACCAGCAATGGTAGGAATGTTATTTCAAACTTTATATAATATAGTTGATACATTTTATGCAGGAATGATATCTCCAGAAGCCTTAGCAGCTTTAAGTAAATCATTTCCAATTTATTTTATAATTGTAGCATCCTCTATAGGAGTAACTGTTGCTGGTACATCTTTGATAGGAAATAGTATTGGTGAAAAA
Organism: uncultured Pelagibacteraceae bacterium; assembly: GCA_902571055.1. Taxonomy (GTDB): domain Bacteria; phylum Pseudomonadota; class Alphaproteobacteria; order Pelagibacterales; family Pelagibacteraceae; genus Pelagibacter. The sequence continues at coordinate 60,161 of CACGAM010000003.1, forward strand.
AATATAAAGAATATATTAAATTATTTTACTCATATTATTTACTTTGCAATTCTTTTATCACTTATTATCAGCTTTATAGGTTTAAACTTTTCTGAAAAAATCTTTCAATTGATGGTAACAACTCCAGAGGTAACGAAATTAGGACTCGAATATACTGATATAATATTTGCTGGCTCAATATTATTTATATTAGTTGTTGCTCTAAATTCTTTACTACATGCAGAGGGAGATACAAAAACATATAGAAATGTATTAATCCTATCTTTCTTCATCAATTTAATTTTAAATCCAATATTAATATTTGGTTTATTTTTTTTTCCAGCATACGGTGTAAAAGGTATTGCTATTTCAACCATAGTATCTCAATTAATTGCTTTTTTAATAATTTTTTTAAAAGTTTTAAAAAATGAGAGAATTAAAGAAATTCTTAAAGAGCATTTAATTCCAAAAATATATTATTTTATTAATATTTTTTTTACAGCAATGCCGATTGTAGTATCAATTTTTGCATACTCAATTACGGCGGCAATTGTTCTAGCTTACGTTGGTATTTCAGGTGAATATGCGGTTGCCGGATATGGGGTAGGGACAAGAATAGAGCAAGTAGTACTATTACCAATATTAGGAATAAATACCGCGATTATATCAATTATTTCACAAAATTTTGGAGCTAAAAATTTTAATAGAGTAAAAGAAGCGTATTTCACTTCGATAAAATACTCATTCTTCATAATGATTGTATCAGGCTCGATGTTGTTTATATTATCTGATTTAATCATTAGTGTATTTTCTTCTGACATTACAGTTATAGATTATGGATCTAGATATTTAAAAATTTGTGCATTTATTTTGCCTGCTTATCCTATTTTTTTTCTATCTAATGGTTTATTTATGGCTATTAAAAAAGCAGAATATGCAATGATATCTAATTTATTTAGAAATGGATTAAATCCAGTAGTGGTTTTTGTGCTTGCAAAGTACATAAATGCAAGTTTTGAGGTCTTTTTTTGGATTTGGGCTTCTGTAAATTGGATATTCTCAGGTATTTATTTAAGTATACTAATTATTTATTTAAAAAGCCGATTAGAGAAAACTAGCGCTATCATTAATCCACAACCATAAATCCTCCGAAAACGACCTTCTAACGAATAGGTTTAAATCATTCTCATCTTTATTATGAATTATTACATCTACATGGTTTAAAACAGTTTGAACCACTGAGCCTTTCTTATTTTTGAAATCTTTAAAATTAAAAGGACAGCTTTTTGAAAGTAAATCAAATGTTTTACTACCTTTTAAATTAATCATCACCCAATGGTCGGATACATTAGTAACAGCTCCTTGATTTAGCTTAGATATTTCATTAAATAAATTATTCTCTAACTCTATTTGATTATCTGATGTGTGATTGATATTGTTTGAATATACAAGCCATTCATCAGGGCTTAACCATAGCAAATTATAATTTTCATTACCTGATGAAGTATTTGCTTCGTTAGGAGGTAAAATAGACAATATTTTTCCAATTTTTGTTGAAAATTCTCTTTTATTACTCCTTAAATTAAATTTTATAGTTGGCTCAATTTCTACAATTTTTAAATCATTATATTTTTTTTCTTCTTTAATTGGTGAGTTAAAATTAAGCATTTAATCTCTTATTTTCTTTATCGTAAAATACGGTGTCGGTTATTGTTACATTTATATTTTTATTTTCCATTGGTACTATAAGTTTTTTGCCTTTAAGTTTCTTTCCACTTTTTACAACCGCAAGGGCTATTGATTTATTTAAATTAGGGCTGAAATAACTAGAGGTGACATGTCCTAACATTTCGATAGGCTTTTTGTTGATATTTTCAACTAATTGCGCTCCTTCTTCAAAAATTTCTTTTGGATCCTCTGTTAAAAGACCAACCAATTGTTTTCTGTCTTCTCTAATTGTATCACTTCTATAAAGTGATCTCTTGCCAATAAAATCAAATTTCTTTTTTCCTATAATCCAATCCATTTGTAAATCTGAAGGGGTTAATGTTCCATCAGTATCTTGACCTGTAATTATAAATCCTTTTTCAGCTCTTAAAAGGTGCATTGTTTCAGTACCGTAAGGTGTTAAATTAAATTCTTTTCCAGCTTCCATGCATTTAATCCACACATCTTCTGCATAATTTGATTGAATATTTATCTCGTAGCTGTGTTCTCCTGTAAAACTTATTCTCATTATTCGGCAATTAACATTACTTATTTTAGTATTTTTAAATGACATATGAGGAAAATTATTATCTGATAAATCAAGACCTGGAACAATTTTAGCAAGTATTTTTTTTGAGTTAGGACCACAAATACTAATTGTTGAGTATTGATCGGTTACTGTAGTCAAATAAACATCTAATTCTGGCCACTCTGTTTGTAGATAATCTTCCAGCTTAGATAAAACATTTGCTGCTCCTCCAGTCGTAGTTGTCATTATATAATGATTTTCACCAAGTCTTGTTGTTACACCATCATCGTAAACCATGCCGTCTTCATTAAGCATTAATCCATACCTACACTTGCCTATTTCAAGTTTTGACCAAGCATTGGTGTAAATTCTATTTAAAAATTCCGAAGCATCAGATCCTTGTATATCAATTTTTCCAAGTGTGGATGCATCTAATATACCGGAGCTATCTCTAGCTGCTTTACTTTCTCTTTGAACAGCTTGGTGCATATTTTCACCATTTTTTGGAAAATACCAAGGTCGCTTCCACTGACCTACATTTTCAAATTCCGCTTTATTTTTTACATGCCAGTTATGGATTGCAGTTTTTCTTGTGTGGTCAAAAAACTCTCCTACATTTCTTCCTACAATTGCTCCAAATGTTAAAGGTGTATAAGGTGGTCTGAAGGTTGTAGTTCCAAGTTCACCCATATTTGTGCCTGTAGTATCTGCGATAATACCTAATGCATGCATATTAGATAATTTTCCTTGATCAGTACCCATTCCAGTAGTTGTATATCTTTTTACATGTTCTATTGATTTAAATCCTTCTCGTAATGCAAGTTTAACATCTTTAGCAGTAGAATCATTTTGAAAATCTAAAAATGGTTTTGTTTTTCCAATAGGTTTATCTGATGGTAGTAGCCAAATATTTCTTTTTGATTTTTCATCTGGACAAATAATTTTAATTTCATCGTAGCACGAGTTACTTAAACTTAGAAAACTTTTTAAATTTTCAATAGTATTAACCACGATTTCATTTAATTTAAATTCACCATTGCATGACCCAACACTGATTTGATTAGAAGGAGTTTTATTTTCATCAGGTATAAACGCATTATCGTCATTTCTAAATTTTAATTTTCCACCAGATTGTGTAAATAAGTGAACCATTGGAGTCCAACCACCTGAAATACCTAAGCAATCACAATTATATTTAGACCTATCTCCTACAACATTATTACCATCGTCTGAAAGTTTCATTACTTCAAATGATTTAATTCTTTTATATCCTTGGGTATCTACTACAGTTGACTCCCATAATACTTTTAACCCCAACTCTAATGCTTTTTTTACAATTAAGGACTCTGAATTTTTACGAATATCCACAATTACATTTACTTTAACTCCACTTTTATAAAGAGATATTGCAGTTTCATATGCACTGTCATTGTTAGTAAAAAGTGAAATATTTTCTCCAGTTTTTACACCATAATAATCGATATATTTTTTGATTGAGGATGAAAGTATAATTCCAGGTCTATCGTTGTTACTAAATATTAATGGTCTTTCAATAGATCCGGATGCTATAATTACTTTTTTAGCTCTGATTTTCCACAATCTTTGTCTTACTTTGCCTTTTCTTTCATTAACACTTAAATGATCAGTTAAACTTTCTCTAGCTAATAAGTAATTATATCCATGAAATGCTGCAAGACTAGTTCTATTCTTGATAATCAAATTTGGATAGTTTTTCAAACTTTCTATTTCATTAGCTAACCATTTATTTGAATTAATACTGTTAATTTTATAGCATTCATTTTCTTGATATATCGTTGAACCTCCTAAGAAGCTTTTGTCATCGATTAAGATTGTATCTAAACCTTTTTCTGCCGACAATTTTGCTGATATAATTCCTGAAATACCTCCACCAACAACTAATACATCGCAATGTGAATACTGATGATCATAAATATCTGGATCGGATTTTGTAGGTGCTTTACCAAGACCAGCAGAGTGCCTAATAAAATACTCATATTTTTCCCAAAAACTTGCAGGCCACATAAAAGTTTTATAGTAAAATCCAGCAGGGAGTAGAGGGGATAGAAAATTATTTATTCCTCCAATGTCGAAATTTACACTTGGCCAACAGTTTTGACTTGATGCATCTAAACCTTCATATAGTTCAATTTCAGTTGCTCTAACGTTAGGATCTGTTAATGAAGGATCATTTCCGATTTGTACTATTGCATTAGGTTCTTCAGAACCACATGTCATTATTCCTCTTGGACGATGGTATTTGAAACTTCTCCCAACCAAATGAATATTATTAGCTAATAATGCTGATGCCAATGTATCACCTTTATATCCAAAGAGTTTTTGACCATTAAATTTAAATGAAATTCTTGTTGTTTGATCTATAAAATTATTTTTATTTATTCTTAAATTTTTTGACATAATTATTTAATTGGAGGTTTTTCCCCCATCTTATAAACCGCTTGAATTTTGTCATTAGAAGTATCTCTAACCATATTAAACCACTTTCTACATCCGTGAGCATGGTTCCATCTTTCAAACTGCACACCTTTAATATTTTTCCTCATAAACAGATATTCAGCCCATTGATCGTCACTTAACTCAGTTGGCTGTTTTGGTCTTTCTATATGAGCTTCACCTCCGCACGAAAATTCTGTTTGATCTCTTTCACCACAATAAGGACAATTAATTATAAACATTAGTGTGCAACTGCAGCAGCACCATGTTCATCAACAAGATCTCCACTTACAAATCTGTTTAGATTGAAAGCCGCATTCAATTTATGTGGTTCATCGTTCGCAATTGTGTGAGCAAATAAATCGCCTGAGCCTGGTGTTGCTTTAAATCCTCCGGTACCCCATCCACAATTAAAATATAGACCTTTTATTTGTGTTTTACTAATGATCGGACTTGCATCAGGACAAATATCAACAATTCCTCCCCATTGTCTCAACATTTTCATTCTACTAAATATTGGATATAATTCCAAAATTGCTCTTAATGTTTCCTCTACAATATTGTGACTTCCTTTTTGAGTATACGAAACATAAGAGTCTGTACCAGCTCCAATAACTAATTCGCCTTTATCTGATTGACTTACGTAAGCATGTACAGCGTTAGACATAACAACCGTATCAATAATTGGTTTTACAGGCTCAGATACTAAGGCTTGAAGTGGCTTACTTTCTAAAGGTAATCTTATACCAGCCATGTTTGCTAATACACTTGAGTGACCTGCTGCAACTACTCCAATTTTTTTTGATTTGATAAAACCTTTTGTTGTTTCTATTCCCTCTACCTGATCGCCATTTCTTTTAATTCCTTTTACTTCACAGTTTTGGATAATATCAACTCCCAAGGCATCAGCACCTCTAGCATATCCCCATGCAACTGCGTCGTGTCTAGCAGTCCCAGCTCTTTTTTGTAACGTTCCACCTAAAACTGGATATCTTATATCGGGTGAAGTATTAATAATTGGACAAAACTTTTTAACTTCCTCTGTATTTAACCATACCGCATCAATTCCATTTAATCTATTTGCATGTGTTCTTCTTTTTAAATCTCTTACATCTTGAAGATTGTGTGCAAGGTTCATAACTCCTCTCTGACTAAACATTACATTGTAATTAAGTTCTTGAGATAAACCTTCCCAAATTTTTAAAGCATGATCGTAAAGTCCTGCACTAGCATCCCACAAATAATTTGATCTTATGATAGTTGTGTTTCTACCGGTGTTACCACCACCAATCCATCCTTTTTCAACAACTGCAATATTTGTCAATTTGTGCTTTTTTGCTAAATAATAAGCTGTTGCTAATCCATGACCACCACCCCCAATGATTATTGCATCATATTCTTTTTTTGGCTCTGGATCTCTCCAAGCTCTTTGCCAATTTTCGTGTCCACTTAAAGCGTTTTTTATTAACGAAAATATTGAGTATTTATTTTTCATATTTTGCTCATAAATACTTTATAAATATTGAATATTCAATGGTTTCAAGTTACACATTATGTAAGGAAGGATGGGTGAGCTGGTTTAAACCAACGGTTTGCTAAACCGTCGTACGCTTGAAAAGGTGTACCGAGGGTTCGAATCCCTCTCCTTCCGCCATTAGTATAAAGGCTCGCTTTTAAAGAAGTCTTTAACCAATATTGGTTTTTGCTCCAAAATGTATCTATAAACATTATAATTCTCTAATACTCTTTGAACATAATTTCTAGTTTCTTTAAACTTAATTAATTCTATCCAATCAACATAATCTATTTGTCCCTTTTGAGGGTTTTTATTTATTTTTTTCCAATACCTAACTCTCTTAGGCCCAGCATTGTAAGCTGCTATTGCAAATGGATATGCTCCGTCATATTCAAGTATTAGTCCCGCTATATAATGTGAACCCAGATTTATATTATACTCTGGGTCCTTTGTTAATCTAGATTTAGAGTATGTCATGTTTGCTTGCTTAGCTACAGTTTTAGCAGTGTAAGTCATCAATTGCATTAAACCCCTCGCACCTGCTGAGCTGTTTGCTGAAGTATCAAATTCGCTTTCTTGCCTAATAATTGATAAAATAAAAGCAGCCTCAGGAATTTTTCTTTTATTTATGTATTTAGGAGTGCTTATAATTGGATAATTATATTTATTATGAAATCTTTTTTGATATGAAGCAATTTTTGAAACTTGAATTGCAAAATCAAATCTTGATATATCAGTAGCTAGTTTGGCTGCTAACACCTCGCTACCTAATTCAACATTTTCATTTGCAAGAAATCTTAATATATGTTTTGTGTATTTATCTTTATTTAATTCATCTAACAAATATACTATTTTTACCAAGTCTTTTTTGTAAAAATTTTCTGCCAAATTTTTATCTACTTCCATTAATTCGTTTAAAACGAAAGGTTTATTTGGAGAAATTTTTAAGTGAGACAATTGTCCATAATATGTGGTTAAAAATTTAGAACTTTCTTTATACCATTTATTTGCTTCATTATCATTTCCTAAAATTTCATTTGATCTCCCTAGCCAATAAGCTCCTCTTGATAAACTTATAGGATATCCCACATTTTCATAAAATTTTGTGAAATGATCGATTGCAAGTAATGGATCATTTAAAAAACTTAATGCTATCCATCCACTCATCCATTCAGCATCGGCAAATTCAGGACCCTCGGTTAATCCATGTTTGCTTGTTAATTTGTAAGCAGTTGTAAATTTTTTTTTATAAATAAGTGATCTTGCTATTATTGATCTTTCCTTCCACCATTTGTCAGGTCTAATCATATAGTCTTTAGTATTTTTAATTTTCGTTAAAATTTCTAAAGAACTGTCAACTCTTCCCCTCTTACGTCTCCATTTTAATCTATCATAATTCAAACCAGCATTATTTTTTAAATGTGTTGGAACATTATTAATTGCATTATCTACACCATAAGATTTACTCATCAAAAGTTGTCTAGCCGTATATAATAATTGTTCATCTTTGGGTAAATATCTTAACATTCTCTTAAGATCCCAATATTTATTTTCCCATGCCAGGTAATCAGCTCGCTTAATATAATCTTCTTTAGTTAAATATTTTTTATATTTTTTTCTAAAAGATCTTAATTCTGTTTTTGAAAGATCTGCAGTAATCCAACCTTTTTTAATCAACTCAATACCTTTATTTGTTTCTCCAACAGAAATATGGCTCTCGCCAAGAATAATTTCTCCGAAGCCACTTAAAGGCTTCTCTATTTCAAAATATTTAATTATTTTTTTTGGTGACATTATCTTTATTGATAATTTGTGTTCTGAAAGATATTTTATTCTTCCCATTCTTGGATAATCACCATTTCTTTCTATAAAATTTTTGTAATCAAAAAACGTTGCAGTATTTCCTGTTGTTATCAAGTGTCTCCATTGTATAAAATTATATATTGATTTATTTTTTGCTTTCTTTGCTATTTTTTCAGCCTCAACCCAATTTCTTTTTTCCATAAGTTTTAAAGCCTGTCTTGCATAATTAAAATCTTTTTCGGAAAAATATTTTGATTTTTTTTGTACTACTACTTTATCTTTCTTAACAACTAAAGGTTTGGATTTTGGTAAAATTATCCCACCTACAATTTTTTTTTGCTCTTTTTTTTCTGGTTTTGTAATTAAAATGTCTTTATCTATTTGTTTTTGTGATGGTTTTTTTAAGGGTATTAAAAAATTGCTAATTTTATTTTTTTTTAAATTTTCTTTAGCTATATCTGGTTTTTTCTTTGGAATAATTAAGTCTGCTGAAGTCGATGCAAGAGGTATAATTAAAAAAATAAGGATTATTAACAATATTTTCTTAGATTTATCTTTCATAAAATATCAAACGATTCTACAAACTATGTTATAAATATTTATGTTTAAAGGATCAAATGTTGCTATTGTTACCCCATTTAAGAATAATAAGCTAGATGAAGAAGCTTATTTAAAACTAATTAATTTTCATTTAGAAAATGGAACAAATGGTTTAGTTCCAGCCGGTACAACTGGTGAGTCTCCAACTTTAAGTCATGATGAACACGAGAAAGTAATTGAAATTTGTATTAAAGAGTCAAATGGAAAAATTCCTGTAATTGCTGGGACAGGCTCAAATTCAACCGAAGAAGCTGTTGCCTTAACTAAACACGCTGAAAAAGCAGGTGCTGACGGAGTGCTTATAGTAACGCCATATTACAATAAGCCTACTCAGGAAGGTTTATATCAACATTATAAAAAAATTAATGATAATACCAATCTACCAATCATAATTTATAATATACCTAGCCGTTGTGTAATAGATATGTCCGTTGACACTATGGCAAGATTATTTGAATTAAAAAATATTGCTGGAGTTAAAGATGCTACAGGTGACTTAGATAGATTAGATCAAACAATAAAAAAATTAGGAAATGAATTTATTCAGCTAACTGGCGAGGATGGTTTAGCTTTAGAATTCAATAAAAGAGGTGGTATGGGTGTTATTTCTGTTACAGCAAATATTGCGCCAAAGTTATGTTCTGATATGCAAAAATTTTCTAAATCAAGTTTAGATAACGAATTAAAAGAGGCTCAAAAAATTGATAAAATTTTACAACCTGTGCATAAATCACTTTTCATTGAAAGCAATCCCGCACCCGTTAAGTATGCCGCAAAACTTTTAGGTTTGTGTAGTGATGAAATAAGATTGCCACTAGTAAATATTAAAAAAGATACAGAGGAAGTGGTAAAGAAAGCATTAAAGTCTGCAGAATTAATATAATGAAAAAAAAAACCAATAATGGTTTAAAGATAATTTCATATAATAGAAAAGCTAGTTTCAATTACTTCTTTAACGATCTGATTGAAGCTGGAATAGTTTTAAAAGGTTCTGAGATAAAATCTGTCAGACAAGGTAAAGTTAATATTGCTGAGTCATATGCAGTAGAAAAAAAAGGAGAGATTTATCTAATCAATTCACATATTCCATTATATAAAGCCGCAAGTTACATAAACCATAATCCATACGCTGAGAGAAAATTATTATTTAATAAAAAGGAAATTAATAAGCTAATTGGAAGAATGAATGAAGATGGATTTACATTGGTTCCTACCAAAATGTATTTTAAGAAAGGTAAAGCAAAAGTTCAAATTGCAGTAGCTAAAGGAAAAAAAATGCATGATAAAAGACAAACAAAAAAAACCAGAGACTGGAATAGAGAAAAGGCGAGATATTTTAGAAAAAGTAGTTAATACAGCATATTTATCCATAGGATCTAATTTAGGTGATCGTATCATAAATATTGAGAAGACAAAAAATTTAATACTATTTCATAAAATGAATATTTTAAAAAGTTCTTCATTTTATGAAACTCCATCATGGCCAAACACAAAGCTTCCAAAGTATATAAATATTGTTCTAAAAATTAATACGGATTTATCCCTTCCAAATCTTTTTTTAAATTTAAAAAATATTGAAAAATTAATTGGGAGAACTCCAGGCCCAAGAAATTCACCTAGAGTTTGTGATATAGATATAATAGATTACAATCAAAAAAATTATTCAATTAAGATTAAAAAAGACTTTTTGATAGTACCTCACCCGAGAATGTCAGTTAGAAACTTTGTATTATTGCCACTTTTTGAAATTTGTAACCATTGGAAGCATCCTAAAACTAAGCAAAAAATAACAGAATTAATGTCAAAATTACCATTAAGTAGCATAACAGCTATTAAAGTTATGTAATTTAATGATATAAGTGATTATGCTTAAACCAGATGATTTAATAAATAAAGTGAAATCCTACAATAGGTTTTTAAATCCAGAGACTTTATCAAAAGCATATGACTTTGCATTGAAAGCTCACGAGAAGCAAAAAAGAGACGAGGGTTCACCATACATAATACATCCGGTTGCTGTTGCGAATATACTGACAGAATTAAAATTAGACAGTGCAACAATTGCTACCGGTTTGTTACATGATACCATAGAGGATACTCATGCCACTTACAAAACTATAGAAAAAGAATTTGGAAAAGAGGTTGCCGATTTGGTCGATGGAGTTACCAAAATTTCTGTTTTTGAAAACCAAGCTACATCAAATTCTAAGGCTGAGAATTTTAGAAAATTAATTCTTGCCACTTCAAAGGATATAAGAGTTTTATTGGTCAAACTTGCTGACAGACTTCATAATATGAGGACAATACAATTTGTTGCAAGTAAGGATAAGCAAATAAGAAAAGCAAAAGAAACAATGGAAATATATGCACCATTAGCTGATAGAATGGGAATGAGCAGAATTAAAGATGAATTAGAAGATTTATGTTTTGAAGTATTAAATCCTGAGGCTCGAAAATTAATTAAGGATAGATTAAGTAATATAAAAGAAACCAATGAGATGAATTTCAATACAGTGTCCGACGAATTAAAAAATCTCCTTGCAGAAAAGGATATAAATTGCAAAATTTTTGGAAGAGAAAAAACTCCTTTTTCTTTATGGAAAAAAGTTCAAAAAAAAAGAACATCTCTTGAGCAAATGACAGATATAATTGGATTTAGAATTATATTAGAGGATGTAGATCAGTGCTACAAAGCATTAGGTGTATTTCATAATAATTGGAACTGTATACCAGGTAGGTTTAAAGATTATATTTCTTCGCCAAAGATAAATAATTATCAGTCACTACATACAGCCGTAATTGGACCAAATAAGAGACCAATAGAAATACAACTTAGAACTATGCAAATGCATGAGTATGCACAAAGAGGTATTGCATCTCACTGGAAATATAAGTCATCAGAAAAATTTAGCTCCTTAACATGGAAAGAATATGATTGGTTAGCTGATTTAGTAGAAATTATTGATAAGAATGAAAACCCAGAGGATTCTTATGAATTTACGAAACTACAAATGTTTCAAGAAAACGTTTTTTGTTTTACTCCAAAAGGATCTGTAATTAAATTGCCAAAAAATGCTACTCCAATAGATTTTGCTTATGCTGTTCATACTAAAATCGGTGACAAGGCAGTTGGATGTGAAATAAATGGGAAAGAAAGTGATATGCAATCAGTTTTAATTAATGGAGATGTTGTGAAAATTATAACATCCAAAAAGGTATCCCCGTCTTTGCATTGGGTAAGTACTGCCAAAACCGGCAAAGCAAGAGCTGCAATCAGACGATATTGGCAATATAGAGAAACTAACGGAACAGCTAGGAATAAAAAATATAATACGACACTATGGATATCACTTTTTGATAAACCAGGTGTTTTAGGAGAAGTTACTACTCTAATAGGCAGTCAAAATGTAAATATAACAAGTGTAGAAATGGTCGAAAAGACTAAAAGTACGATAAATTTTCATTTTAATCTACTTATCAATGATTTGAAAAACTTTACAAATCTAATTAGTCAGCTAAAACAAAAAGAATATAGCTTTAAAATAATTAGACACAAAAATAGTAAATATGCTTTCTTTAAAAAACTCCTTGAAAGTTTTAAGAAAAACTAATGCATTATTAGAAGGACATTTTGTTTTATCATCAGGTTTACATTCTCCAATTTATATTCAATGTGCAAAAGTTTTGAGCCATCCTCATCTTGCATCGAAACTTTGTTTATCGTTAAGTAAAAAAATTAAGAAAAAATTTAAAAAAATTGATTTAATTCTAGCACCAGCTATAGGTGGTATCGTAATTGGATATGAAATAGGTAGACTTTTAAAAATAGAGACAATCTTTGCTGAAAGGGTCAAAGGCAAATTTAAATTAAGAAGGGGGTTTAACATTAAAAGAAACTCTAAAGTTTTAATTATTGAGGATGTAATAACAACTGGCGGGTCTAGTTTAGAATGTTCAGAATTAGTAAAAAAATCTAAAGCAAAATTATTGGGATTTGCATCATTAATTAACAGATCGGAAAAAAAAAATCTTAAAATAAAAAGTATGCCAATTATATCTCAATTAAAGATTAAAGTACCTGTTTTTAAAAAAAAAAATATTCCTTACACTCTTAAACAAATTCCGATTACTACACCAGGAAGTAGATTTTTAAAATGATTAGATTAGGAGTAAATATTGACCATATCGCTACCATTCGAAATGCTAGAGGTGAGGATCACCCAGTTCCCTATAAAGCAGCTATATATGCAATGAAATGCGGGGCAGACTCCATAACAATTCATTTAAGGGAAGATAGAAGGCATATTAAAGATTTTGATCTTAAAAAAATATCCTCTAATAAAAAAATTCCTCTAAATTTAGAAATTGCAACTGATTTAAAAATATTAAAAATAGCTTTAAAAAATAAACCTAATTTTATTTGTTTAGTACCAGAAAAAAGAAATGAAATCACAACAGAGGGAGGATTAAATTTAAAAAACAATTTTAAAAAAATTGAGAAGATAATAACTATTTTAAAAAAAAATAAAATTAGAACAAGTTTATTTATTGATCCTTCTCTTAAAGATGTAAAATTATCAAAAGAATTAAATGCTGATTGTATTGAAATACATACAGGTCGAATTTCAAATTTAATAAAAAAAAATAAATTTTACAAAAGTGAATTGAGGAAAATTATTAAGGTAGTTAGATATGCCGATAATTTAGGTATTGAGGTTCACGCTGGTCATGGGATGGATTATAAAACTGCTAAAGTTCTTTCTAAAATAAAAGGGATAAAAGAATTTAATATTGGACATTTTATAATAGGTGAGTCAATTTTTTTTGGGTTAAAGAAAACTATTAAAGTATTTAAGAGTATTTGTAGATAAAATGAGAATATTAGGAAACGGTGTTGATATTGTTGAAAACAAAAGAATAGAAAAAGCTATAAAGAATAAAAATTTTGTTAATAAAATATTTTCTAGTAAAGAAAAGGACATCGCAAAAAACAAACGAGTAAATAAAACTAATTATTTTGCAAAAAGGTTTGCCGCTAAAGAGGCTTTTTTAAAAGCAATTGGAACTGGTTTATCAAAAGGCTTCAAATTCAATGATATTACAATAATTAATAATAGCAAAGGCCAGCCATTTATCGAGTTAGAAAAAAAAATTCAATTATTTATAATGAAAAAATTTAAAATAAAAAAATATCAAATCCACTTATCTATATCTGATGAAAAGAAATACTCCATCGCTTACGTAATACTTAATGAAAGGCTAAAATGAAATGGTTTATTGAAAATTTAAAAACATTATTTTATGCGCTAATTATTGCAGTGATAATTCGTTCATTATTAATTCAACCTTTTTATATACCTTCATCATCAATGGAACCAAATTTATTAGTTGGTGATAGATTATTTGTTACTAAACTATCTTACGGATATAGCAGACACTCATTTCCGTTTAGCCCACCTGTATTTGATGGTAGAATTCTTAATTCAAAACCGAGTAGAGGTGATATAATAGTATTTAAAACTCCCGCAGATAATAGGACTGACTACATTAAAAGATTAGTAGGATTACCTGGTGATGTAATCCAATTTATTGATGGCGAAATATATTTAAATAATAATCAAATTTTTAGAACTGTAATAAGTAAATCCGAAGAGCTGTATTGTGGTCCACAGAAAATTGAAGTTATTACTTATGAAGAAAAATTACCTAATGGAAAAAATTATTTAGCTTCTTATAGAAAAGATTATACATTTATGAATTCAGAAAAATATACAGTTCCAGAAAATCATTTTTTTTTCTTAGGTGATAACAGAGACTGTTCAAAAGATAGCAGATTTTTAGATGAGGTAGGATATGTTCATGAAAATAATCTCGTAGGAAAAGCACAAATCTTATTTTTTTCCTCTGACCCGAGGGTTGCGAGCATCTTTAATTTTACAATGTGGAAAAATTCAATAAGATTTAAAAGATTCTTTAAAAAATTAATTTAATGAAAAAAATAGATAATATTCAAAAAATACTTAAAGTTAATTTTAAGAACGAAAGTTTATTGAAAAGAGCTATTACACATAAAAGCTATAATTCAAAGTCAAATTACGAAAAACTAGAATTTTTAGGTGATCGTGTATTGGGTTTAGTAATATCAAAAAAGTTACTTGAAATGTATCCTGATGAAAAGGAGGGTATTTTAGATAAAAAGTTTGCATCATTAGTTAATAGAAATAAATGTTATGATGTTGGTAAAAATTTAAATTTAAAAAATTTCATTCTCGTAGCAAATAATAAAAAAAGCTCTGATTTGATACAAAAAAAAATAATATCAGATTGTATTGAGGCAATTATTGGTGCAATTTATTTAGATCAAGGGTTAAATGTTGTAGAAAAATTTATTCTCAAGGAATGGGATAAATTAATCTTATTATCAAAGAATACAGAAATAGATGCAAAAACTAAACTACAAGAATTGTCACTTAAAAAATATAAGTTATTACCTGATTACAAACTAATATCTAACACAGGACCCAGACACAGTCCTAGCTTTACTGTAGCTGTTAAACTAAAAGGCTTCAAATTTGTACATGGCGAAGGTTCATCAAAAAAAAATGCTGAACAAAATGCAGCAGAAAAATTTTTAAATTCATACACTAAAAATGAATTGGCAAGATAAGGGTTATTTAATCTCTTCTAATAGATATAATGAAAATTCCTCCATTATTGAACTTTTTACACTGGAAAGAGGCAAAGTTAAGGGGATATTATTCGGTGCAACCTCAAAAAAAATAAAAAATTATTTATTTGTTGGAAATTGCTTTCACATTAACTTTTCTTCTAAAAATGAAAATTCAATTGGTAACTTTAAATTAGAGATAGATAAAGTCAACACACCATTATTCTTAGAAGAACAAATTAAACTTTCTTGTATAGTTAATATTTTTAATTTGATAAAATTGCTTACTGTTGAAAATCAAAAAAATGGTAAAATATTTGAATTAATCAGTATTTTTTTTGAACTTATTGCAAAAGAAAATTGGTTAACATCATATATATTTTGGGAATTAGATTTATATAAAAATCTAGGGTATGAGTTAAATTTTAGCAATTATACCAAAAAAATTAAACTTAACGGAACACATAAATACTTATCACTCTCAGATGAAAAAAAAGTTCCTAATTTTTTAGTAGAAAATAGTATAGAAAATATTTCTAAAGAAGATTTAATAACTGGTATCGATATAATTGGTAACTTTTTAGAAAAGTCAATTTTGAGTCAAAACAACCTATCTGTGCCTGAAACAAGAATTAGTTTTGTAAATCTTGTAAGAAAATTATAAATATTTTAATATCCTATCTGCAAAATATGTTACGATTGCATTTGCACCTGCTCGTTTAAATGATATTAAGCTCTCAATTATTGCCTTTTCATTAATAATATTTCTTTTTATTCCATTCATAATAAGACTGTACTCACCAGATACTTGATAAGCGATTATTGGAATTTGGAACTGTTTTTTAATTAGGCTTATAATATCAAGATAAGGCATTCCCGGCTTAACCATAACCATATCTGCACCTTCTTTGATGTCTATTGAAACTTCTCTTAAGGCCTCATTTTTATTTTTAAAATCCATTTGATAAGTTTTTTTGTCACCCTTAAGTATCCCTTTTGTGCCTACGGCATTTCTAAATGGTCCATAAAAACTTGAAGCATATTTCACAGCATATGAAAGTATCTGAACATCTTGATACTTATGTTTATCAAGATTTTTTCTAATCAAACCGATCCTACCATCCATCATATCTGAAGGAGCTATAATATCACATCCCATTGACGCTTGTAGTATAGATTGTTTTATTAATATTTCATTTGTTTCATCATTTAAAATTTTATTATTTTTTAATATTCCATCATGTCCATGATTTGTATATGGATCTAAAGCAACATCGCACATTATCCCAACTTGATCTTTATAGTTTTTCTTAATGTATCTTATAGCTCTACAGACTAAATTGTTTTCATTTAATGCTTCTGAACCCGTAGCATTCTTTAATTTTTTTTCTGTATAAGGGAATAAAGCTACTGTTGGAATTTTTAATTTAATAGCTTTATCAAGAATCGTATGTAACTTATTTAAAGAATATCTATAGACACCCGGCATATTTGTTATCTCCTGTTTTTTATTTTTTCCCTCAACTAAAAAAATGGGTAATATTAAATCACTAGAGGTGATATTGTTTTCCTCAACCAATCGTCTTACCCAATCAGTTCGTCTATTTCTTCTCATTCTCAAATTTGGATATTTTCCAGTGATAATCATTCTCAATTAATATTTTAATATGCGGCAATATTTATATGTATTATAGTCATAAATAAAGTATTTATTAAACATGAGCAATGTAACATCATTAAATGAAGTTAAAACCCAAAAAGTTTTAGGTGATTTTCAAAAACAAAAATTAAATTTTGACTTAAATAAGTTAAAGAATGCTTTGAATGAGGTGTTAAAAATACGTGGTTTTGACACTAGTTTAGGTATACCTCATTTCGCTGCTATACCCTTAACACAAATACCTGGTGATCCAGACTCGATAAAAGGTAATAAGGCTAGAGGTGTTTATTGGACAAAGCCAGACTCTACAGGTGTCGAGGTTTCACGAGATGTAAAAATTGATGAAAATAAATATTCCGAATTTATAAAAGATTTTGAGCACACTTATTTTAAAGAAGTATTTGATGAGCTTAAGAAACATTACAAGTTGGGTAGAGTAAGGTTGTTATTAAAAGAACCAAGATCTACATTGAGTTGGCACAGAGATCCAGAGCCAAGACTTCATATTCCTATCATTACTAACCCTGGTTGTTTAATGGTTATAGACAATTCAGCACAACATATGCCTGCTGATGGAGGAGTTTGGGTAACAAATAATGTTAAATATCATAATGCATTTAATGGTGGAGAAGAAAACAGAGTTCATCTAGTTGCT
The DNA here is from genome assembly GCA_902571055.1 of uncultured Pelagibacteraceae bacterium. GTDB lineage: Bacteria > Pseudomonadota > Alphaproteobacteria > Pelagibacterales > Pelagibacteraceae > Pelagibacter. The sequence goes on from CACGAM010000003.1 coordinate 77,749, forward strand.
TGCGTTTTAGATTATAATTTTAATTAATTTGAAAAAAATTTTTATTTCATCTGACCACGCTGGATATAAATTAAAAGAACAAATAAAAAAATACTTAAAAACAAAAAAATTAATTTGTTTTGATTTGGGACCCTCGTCTAACAAAAAGGTCGATTACCCAATTTATGCACACAAATTAGCAAAGAGAGTAAAAACAAGTAAAAAAAACGTTGGAATACTGGTGTGTGGATCTGGCACAGGTATGTGCATAACTGCTAATAAACATAAGAATATAAGGGCTGCTCAGTGTTTTAATGTTAAATCTACCAAATTATCTAGATTGCATAATGATGCAAATGTCATTACACTAGGATCAAGATTATTAAGTAAAAAAAAAGCTTGTAGTTTTGTTAATCTTTTTTTAAATACTAATTTTGAAGGTGGAAGACACCTTAGCAGAATAAGGAGAATTTAATATGTCTAGTGAAGGTAAATATTTAAATCCGGAATATCAAAATTTTTTTGAAAAAAAACTATCTGAAATTGATCCAGAAATATCTAAGGCCATAGATGATGAGTTAATTAGACAACAAAATCATATAGAACTTATTGCTTCTGAAAATATAGTGTCTCAAGCAGTTTTAGAGGCGCAGGGATCTGTACTTACAAACAAATACGCAGAAGGTTATCCAGGAAAAAGATACTACAATGGATGTGAACATGTAGATGTAGCTGAGAGTTTAGCAATAGACAGACTAAAAAAATTATTTAATTGCAAATTTGCAAATGCACAGCCGCACTCAGGTGCTCAAGCTAATGGTGCAGTTTTTTTAGCACTTCTTAAACCAGGTGATACAATTATGGGACTGAGTTTAAATTCAGGTGGACATTTAACACACGGTTCAAAAGCAGCAGTATCCGGTAAATGGTTTAATGCAATAGCTTATGAAGTTGATAAGGAAACTGAATTGTTAAACTACGATGAAATTGAAAAACTAGCATTAGAACATAAACCAAAAATGCTAATTGCAGGTGGTAGTGCTTATTCTAGAATTATAGATTTTAAAAAATTTAGAGAAATAGCAGATAAAGTTGGTGCTTTCTTTATGGTAGATATGGCGCATTTTTCAGGATTAGTTGCTGGTAAAGGATATCCAAATCCATGCGATCATGCAGATGTCGTTACCTCAACTACTCATAAAGTTTTTAGAAGTGCTAGGGGCGGAATTATTTTAACTAATAGAGAAGATTTAGCAAAAAAATTTAATTCTGCAGTTTTTCCTGGATACCAAGGTGGTCCATTAATGCATATTATAGCAGCTAAAGCAGTAGGTTTTTTGGAGGCATTAAAACCTGAGTTTAGAGAATATATCAGTACAGTTTTAGCAAATGCTAAGATGCTTGCTGAAACTCTTAAAAATAATGGATTTAAAATATACTCAGGTGGTACCGATACCCACTTAATGTTAGTTGATTTAAGACCTTTCGGTGTAAAAGGAAATATTGCATCTGATAGTTTATCAAGAGCAAACATAACATGTAATAAAAATGGTATTCCTTTTGATACGGAAAGCCCGATGATAACTTCAGGTATAAGATTAGGATCTCAAGCAGCTACTACAAGAGGTTTCGGATTAAAGGAATTTGAAAAAGTTGGTGAGTTAATAACTAAAACAATTAATGGATTATCCAAAAATCCAAATGATAATAGTGCAATTGAAGCTGAAGTGAGAAAAGAAGTTGTTGAATTGTGCTCTAAATTCCCGATTTACAAACACCTAAGATAAATATAAATCATAGTAATGATTTGCCCGTGCGAAAAAAAAGGTGAGACATCTGTTGTTGACTCAAGACCTACCGAAGATGGAACCGCTATAAGAAGAAGAAGGCTTTGCGTGTGTGGGGAGAGATTTACTACATTTGAACGTGTACAGTTTCGAGAACTTGTAATTGTTAAAAAAAATGGAAGAAAATCTGCTTTTGATAGGGATAAACTTTCTAAATCTATTTATATTGCTTTAAAGAAAAGACCAATTGATACTGACACAATTGAAAAATTTATAACAAAAATTTCGAGATCTTTAGAAGAACTAGGGCAAAGTGAAATCACTTCAAATACAGTCGGAACAATGGTAATGGATGGATTGAAAGAATTAGATCCTGTAGCTTATGTTAGATTTGCATCTGTTTATAGAAATTTCAGAGAAGAAAAAGATTTTGTCCAATTTGTAGACAAACTAAATGTCATTAAAAACAAGTAAATCTGATAAGAGATACATGGATTTAGCTATATCTCTTGCAGATGATAGGGTAGGTCTTACAGGTACCAATCCCTCTGTAGGATGTGTAATTGTTAACAAAAATCAAATTATTTCAGTTGGACAGACAGGCATAGGTGGCACCCCTCATGCTGAAACTGTAGCGATAAAAAATGCAAAAAAAGAAAAATTAAAAGGATCGACCATGTATGTAACTTTAGAACCTTGTAATCATCATGGAAGAACTCCACCTTGTACAAAACAAATAATAAAACATAAAATTGACAAAGTTTTTTTTGGAGTTAATGATATAGATATTAGAACTTCAGGAAAAACCAAAAAAATTCTTAATAACTTTAATATAAAAGTAAAAAAAAACCTAAATATTAAAAAAAATTTAAATCTTTATAGATCGTATTTTTTTTTAAAGAAACAAGATTATCCCTTTATAACAGGGAAAATTGCTTGTACTAAAGATTATTATATCAAAACTAATAAAAAATATATTTCCAATTCACACAGCTTAAATTTCTCCCATTTATTAAGATATAAAAATCAGGGAATATTAGTTTCAAGTAAAACTGTAAATTCCGATAACCCACAATTAAATTGTAGACTTAATGGACTGCTAAAATATTCTCCAACAAGATTTGTTTTAGATAAAAATTTAGATATAAGTCTTAAAACTAAATTAGTGCAAACCTCAAAAAAAATTAAGACTTATATTTTTTACAATAAAAGTAATTATAAATTAAAAAAGTTAAAAAAAAAGGGAATAAAACTTATTCAAATACAATTAAATCAAAATAACAATTTAGATTTAATATATGTATTGAAAAAAATTAAAAAATTAAATGTATATTATTTATTAGTTGAAGGAGGAATAAAATTAACTAACTATTTTATATTAAATAACCTTTTTAATGAATTTTTTTTGTTTAAATCTGATAATAATATAAATAATAAAAAAAGATTTACTAAATACAAATTTAAAAGTCGTATTTTAAAAATTTTTTCTAATAAAGAAACAATTAACACTTATCTAGATAAAGATAAGATTATAAAATATTTCTAATGTTTAATGGAATTATATACAATGTAGGAAAAGTAGTAAGAATAGATAAAAGATCTAAAGGTATAAATTTATTTCTAAAATCAAATTTAAAATTATATAAAAAAAAAATTATAGGAATGTCAATATCCTGTGATGGTGTATGTTTAACTTTAATTTCAAAGAAAAAAAATATACTAGAATTTTTTCTTTCAAATGAAACTTTGATTAGATCAAAGTTTAAGACAATTAAAATTGGTGATAAAATCAACTTAGAACAGCCCTTAAGAAAAGGACAAGATATTTCTGGACATATATGTCAAGGCCATGTTGATACAACAGCTAAAGTAATAAATATAAAAAAATCAGATAAAGCACTAATTTTTACTTTTAGGATCATGAATAAATTTGAAATCTATCTAGTTGATAAAGCATCAATTTTGATTAATGGTATATCTCTAACTATATCAAATATTCATAAAAATAATTTTAAAATCTGGGTAATACCTCACACGCTAAAACTTACAAATTTATCTAATTTAAAAATAAATGATTTTGTAAATATTGAAATTGACATTCTTTCCAAATATGTAAAAAATTTTTTAAATGCCAAAAAAAAAATTTAGTAAAATAAGCGAAATTATAAAAACTGCTAGGAATGGCGGTATGTATATATTGGTAGATGATGAAAATAGGGAAAACGAAGGAGATTTAGTATTTTGTGCATCTGATGTAACTCCTAAAAAAATTAATTTTATGGCTAAGTATGGAAGGGGACTTATTTGTTTAGCTATAAATTCATCGCAGGCAAAAAAATTAAATTTGAATTATATGTCTCCGGTAAACAAATCGAGACACCAAACTGCTTTTACAGTGTCCATAGAGGCTAAAAGTGGAATAACTACTGGGATATCAGCCCAAGATAGATCTAGAACTATTAAGATAGCTACAAGTGCAGATGTTAAAAAAAAAGAAATAGTCTCTCCTGGTCATGTGTTTCCTATAATTGCACGAGATGGAGGAGTTTTAGTCAGAGCTGGACACACAGAAGCATCTGTCGATATATCAAAATTAGCCAAAAAAAAAAGTTCAGCAGTAATATGTGAAATTTTGAATGATGATGGTACTATGGCGAAAGGACAAAGTTTAATTAATTTTGCATCCAAACATAATCTTAAAATTGGTAAAATAGAGGATTTAATTGCTTTTAGATTAAAAAGCGAAAAATTCGTTAAATTAAAAAAAAATTCTGAAATAAACTTAAAAAACATAAAGTATAAAATTAAAATTTATGAAAATCTACTTGATGGCTCTGAACATTTTGTGCTCCTTAAAGGACAAATTAAAAAAAAAGTTGTTCCCCGTGTAAGAGTAATCTCTTCAAATGTAATTAAAAATTATTTAATTAACCAAAAACTTCCAAATTCATTTAATAAAACATTAAATTATTTTAAAAAATTTAATAATTGTGTACTAGTTTTTATTAATGATACTAATTTAAAGTCTGTGTCTGAAACTTTAAAAGACTATAAAGATAAACTGTTAAGGAATAAAACAAAGGATAATCTAATCAGAAACTACGGAATAGGTGCTCAAATAATTAAAGATTTGAAAATTAAAAAAATGATACTTATAACTAGTTCACCAAAAAAAGTTATTGGATTGGATGGATATAATATTAAAATTGTAAAACAGGAAATTTTAAAATGAATAAGAAATGCTTAATAGTTGTGGCTAATTATTATGAGAATATTTCAAAAAATCTTTTACAAAGTGCATTAAAATCTATAAAAAACAAATTATCTTTTAAAATTATTTATGTTCCTGGTGTATTTGAAATTCCAATTACAATCTCAAAAAATTTAAGAAAATATGATGGATTTATTGCTTTAGGATGTGTAATAAAAGGTCAAACACCTCACTTTGAGTTCATATCAAGCTCTGTGACAGATGTCATACTAAATATTTCAGTTAAAAATAAAAAACCTATAGGCAATGGTATAATCACATGTTTAAATAAAAAACAGGCAATTGCACGTAGTAAAAAAGGCGCTGAAGCTGCGAATGCAATGCTCTCAGTATTATCTCAATAGTATTCTAAAATGAAATATAATCGAAAAAATAACCCAAGAGTAATTATTATTCAAAAAATTTACAGTAAATTAATAAATAATGACTTAGATTTAAATTTTCCTAAACATAGATATAAAAAATTTATTAAGGATATTGTTAAAGGAACACTTGAGAGAAATGAAGTTATAAACAATGAGATCAATCTACATCTTAAGGATGATATAGATATAAGACGTATAGATAAAGTTTTTGAAGTAATATTAAAAAGCGCAATATTTGAATTATTATATAAACCAACAACGTCTACAAATATAATTATAAAAGAATATTTAAATGCATCAAATTTTTTTATAGATTTATCACAAACAAAATTTTTAAATGCTGTTTTAGATAAGCTGTCAAAAAAAATCAGAAACTAATGGACGAAAAAACTTTAATTAACTATTTAGGTAAATTAGCTAAAAATAATCCTTCAGCATTACAATTAAATGATGATATTTTTTTTGATAAAAAAAAGGAAATTGCTATATCAGTAGATACTTATAACGAAGGCACTCATTTTCCAAGATCACCTAAATTAGGTTTATTAATTAAAAAAATTATTCGTTCATCTATATCAGATTTGGTTTGTAAAGGTGTTAAGCCTAAATATTATTTTATATCTTTTACATCTCCTAAAAAATCTTTGAACAGAAGTGTGATTTTAAAATTAGTTAATTCTCTTAAAGAGGAACAAAAAAAATATGATATAAAGATATCAGGTGGAGACTCAACGAATGGAAATTTTTTATCATTCACAATTATCTCATTAGGATATTCATCTAAAATAATTAAAAGAAATCAGGTAAGGTTTAATGATGATATATATATCTCAGGCAATATAGGTGATAGTTACTTAGGTCTCAAATTTTTAAAAAAAAAAATTAAAAAATTTTCATTATATGAAAAAAATTTTCTTTTAAAAAAATATTATTTGCCCGATATCCCAATAAAAATCTGTGAATTGTTGAAAAAGTTTGCCAATTCTTCAGTTGATATATCTGATGGAATTATTGAGGATTTACGTAATATGATAAATAAGCAGAAATATAAATATAAAGTTAATATAGACTTAATACCTGTATCTAAGGAGTTTAGATCTATCATTAAGAAAAATAACTTCCTAATGCAAAAAAATTTGTTTAATGGAGATGATTACCAGGTTATTTTCACTGCATATAAAAAGGATAGAAAAAAGATAAAAAAGTACGCAAAAAAATTGAATCAAAAGATAACCATAATTGGCCAAATAATTAAAAATAATTCAGGAAATATTTTATTAAAAGATGGAAGACCCCTTAAAATGACTAATTTCAAAGGTTATAGGCATACTTTTTAAAAAGTTAATTATTGCCTTTTATTAATTTTTTTGTAATGTCCGATTTTTATATAAAGGATCAAATCATATGGATACTATAAGCGAAACAATTCTTCTCTATACTATATTTGCTGGAATTTTATCAATTGTTTACGGTTTTTTTACAGGTAAAAATATTCTTAATTCAAGTTCAGGTAATTCTAAAATGCAAGAAATAGCTTCTGCAATTCAAGTTGGTGCTAAAGCATATTTAAATAGACAATACAAGACTATAGCAATCGTTGGTATTGTTGTACTTATAATTATAAGTATTGCTTTCAGTCCGTTAGTTGGTTTAGGTTATTTAATCGGTGCTTCCTTATCAGGTATCGCAGGATATATTGGAATGCTTGTTTCAGTTCAAGCAAATGTTCGAACTGCAGAGGCATCTAGAAAAGGATTAACACATGGATTAAATGTTGCTTTCAAATCAGGAGCAGTAACTGGAATGTTAGTAGCTGGTTTAGCGTTACTTTCGATTTCAGTTTATTATTACATTCTATTAAAATTCAATACTGATGAAAGAGAAATAGTTAATGCATTAGTTGCTTTGGGTTTTGGTGCATCCTTAATATCAATTTTTGCTCGATTGGGTGGGGGTATCTTTACTAAAGGTGCTGATGTTGGTGCAGATCTTGTAGGGAAAGTTGAAGCAGGTATACCAGAGGACGATCCTAGAAACCCTGCTGTGATTGCTGATAATGTTGGAGATAATGTTGGTGACTGTGCAGGAATGGCTGCAGATCTATTTGAGACTTACGCAGTTACGATAGTTGCAACGATGGTATTGGCTTCTATTTTTTTCCAAAATGATATGAGCATGATGTTATATCCTTTAACAATTGGTGGTGCTTGTATCATTACCTCTATTTTGGGTACATATTTTGTAAGGCTAGGCAAAAGCAAGAATGTTATGGGTGCCTTGTATAAAGGTTTTATAGTAACAGCTATTTCATCATTAATTGTTTTATATCCCTTAACGGATTATGTAATTGGTTTTGACAATATTTATTCAGTTGGAAAAAAAACATTTAATGGAACAAGTTTATATTACTGTGGAGTTATTGGTCTTGTAATAACCGGCTTAATTATATGGATTACCGAATATTATACTGGCACAAATTATAGACCCGTAAAAAGTGTTGCTAAATCATCCACAACTGGACACGGAACAAATGTAATTCAAGGTCTAGCAGTATCTATGGAGGCAACAGCAATACCAGCTTTAATTATAGTTGCTGGTATTTTATTAACAAATTCAATTGCGGGACTTTATGGAATAGCTATAGCTGTTACAACTATGTTGGCTTTAGCTGGAATGGTTGTTGCATTAGATGCTTATGGACCTGTCACTGATAATGCTGGTGGAATAGCTGAAATGTCTAAATTACCAAATAACGTTAGAAAAACTACAGATGCTTTAGATGCAGTTGGAAACACAACAAAAGCAGTAACTAAGGGATATGCTATTGGGTCAGCAGGTTTAGGAGCATTAGTTCTTTTTGCTGCTTACACAGAAGATATAAAACATTTCTCTAAAATTTCAGGTTCGAAACTTGAGGGTGTAGTCGTAACCTTTGATTTATCAAATCCATATGTTGTAGTTGGTCTATTAATAGGTGGAATGTTACCTTATTTATTTGGTTCAATGGGTATGCAGGCAGTTGGAAGAGCTGGCGGAGCAGTAGTTGTTGAAGTAAGAAGACAATTTAAAAAATTTCCAGGCATTATGAAGAAAACTCAAAAGCCTGATTACGCAAAATTAGTTGATCTTTTAACGATAGCTGCAATTAAAGAAATGATCATACCTTCTTTATTACCAGTTTTATCACCAATAGTTTTATACTTTGTAATATTTTTAATTGGTGGCCAGGTTGCAGCATTAGCGTCTGTCGGTGCAATGTTATTGGGTGTAATTATAACTGGATTGTTTGTTGCTGTATCAATGACTGCTGGTGGTGGTGCATGGGATAATGCAAAGAAATATATTGAAGATGGAAATTTTGGTGGAAAAGGATCTGAAGCACATAAAGCTGCTGTTACCGGTGATACTGTAGGAGATCCTTATAAAGATACTGCAGGTCCTGCCGTTAATCCTATGATCAAAATAACTAATATCGTAGCCTTATTATTACTTGCAGTAATCGCTTCTTAAAATTATTTTTTTGATTTTGTTCTTTCTATAGGTGAATTTATTTTATGTCTTAAACTTGTTAATAGATTATAGACATAAGAATTTTTTTGATAACCGCTTGATGTAATCTTTTCACTAAATTCAATCTCATTCATTTTAGCTAAGTCATAAAAATTTTTTGTTTTAATTAAACCTAAATCATCAAGTTGTAATATTAAAATGTTATTTTTTTCCATATTTCTTTTACCTAATTTAAAAATGGATGTACTAGTTTTTTTTGTTTCTATGTATACCCAAATATTATCATCAAAAGAGCTTTTGGTAGATGGTGGCCCTAAAATTTCTAAAACATCATTTTTATTTGATTTATTAACAACTATATCCTTGGATTTACTTTTAATAAAACTTGTACCGTGATTTTTAACCACTTTATTAGTGCTGCAACTTGATATAAGTATAAATATAATAAGTAAAATAATTTTCATATGAGTGATAATTATATAAATATTTACAATAATTTAATTAATTTAACTAGAAATAAATTATTATATAAAAATCTCAATAGTGAGGAAACTTTTTCTATAAGATTAACATTTTATCTTATTCATTTTGCTTTTTTTCTTAAAATATACAAGAATGAGGAAAAAAAGTTATTACAAAAAATATATGATTTTAATTTTAGGCAATTAGAAATTTCTATTAGAGAAATAGGTTATGGCGATGTTTCAATCAATAAAAAAATGAAAGATTATCTTAACTTATTTCATAAACTAATATTAGAAATAGAGGATTGGGAAGACAAAGATAATAATAAAAAAAAAGAATTTTTTTTAAATTATGTTGATATGAACTCAAATACAGCTTTTTTTGTTGATTATTTTGATAAATATATAAATTTGTTAAAAAAAAACTCTTTAAATTCATTCTTAAACAATATAATAAAATCGGATATTTAACTATGGCAGTACCAAAACGAAAAACAACAAAATCTAGAACTGGCAAGAGAAGATCTCATATACGTCATTCTCCAAAGAATATTATAGAGGATAAGAAAAGTGGAGAATATAGGCTATCTCATCATATGGATTTAAAAACTGGTTTTTATAAAGGTAGACAAGTTTTAGACCCCAAAGAGTAAAATATGTTAACTCCAATTAGAATTGCAGTAGATGCAATGGGTGGAGACAATTCACCTGAAAAAGTTATCAGAGGTATTTCTTTACATTCTAAAAAGAAAGAAGCAATATTTTATAATATTTTTGGTGATGTAGATAAAATCTCTAAATTTATAGATAAATACCCTATAAAACAAAATTACAAACTATTCGATACTAAAGAAAAAATATCTAATGAAGATACCGCTCTTTCAGCCGCAAAAAAAGGAAAGAATACAAGTATGTGGAAAGCAATTGATAGTGTTAAGTTTAAAGAATCTGATGTTGTAATATCAGCAGGTAATACAGGAGCACTTTTTGTCATTGCTAAATTAAACATACCTATGATTGAAAACATCGATAAGCCAGCCTTATCAGCATTGTGGCCTAATAAATTTGGTATGAATGTTGTTCTAGATTTAGGAGCCAACATAGAATGTAATGAAAAAAATTTAATTGATTTTAGTTTGATGGGTGCAGCTTTACATAAATCTTTATTTCCACATGAAGCTTCCAAAGTTTCGTTATTAAATATTGGTTCAGAGGAAATAAAAGGAAATTCAACAATTAAAAATACATATAAAGAACTTTCAAATAAAAAAAATCCTATATACGATTTTTGTGGCTATATAGAAGGTAATCAAATCATGGATGGTAATGTTAATGTTATTGTTACTGATGGATTTACTGGAAACGTAGCTTTAAAAACAGCTGAAGGTACTGCAAATTTTATAACAAATGAATTAAAAAATGCATTAAGTGGAAATATAATAGGAAAAATTTCTTCTTTTCTAAATATTAAAAATTTAAAAAAGTTTAAAGAAAAATTAGATCCTAGACTATATAATGGAGCAATACTTCTTGGACTTAATTCACCAGTGATAAAAAGTCATGGAGGAACTGATTATATTGGATTTGCAAACTCTCTAGGAGTATGTGAAAAAATTATTGAGGGTAAATTGATAGAAAAGATTAAAAATAATATTTTATAATATGAGAGATAACCTCACTAAAAAAGAGATAATAAACTCTTTATATATGCAAATAGGTTATTCAAAAAAAATTTGTGAAGCATTAATTGATGATTTTTTTGACATATTATTAGAAAATTTGATTAAAAACCAAAAAGTTAAAATTTCTGGTTTTGGAACCTTTTTTCTAAAATATAAAAGAGAGAGAATTGGCAGAAATCCTAAAACTAAAGAAAAAGCAACCATAAGTCCAAGAAATGTTATAATATTTAAGGCATCAAAAGATTTTAAGAAATATATAAATAGTGAATAACAATAACCAAAAATACAAAACAATTGGAGAGGTTGCTATTATTTTAGGTTTAAAAAAAAATGATGGAAAACCTAATACACACACATTAAGATTTTGGGAAAAACAATTCAAAATTGTTAAACCTAAAATTTTTAATACTAGAAGATACTACAATATTGAAACTATAAAAATTTTAAAAAAAATTAAATTTCTTTTAAAAGAAAAAGGCATGACCATAGAGGGTGCAAAAAATCAAATTAATTCGGAGAAAACAATAGTTGACGAAAAGAATATTTCAAATATAAATAATTCTGAAAATATTAAATTTAAATTAAAAAAAATATCTAAATTAATTAAAGAATTAAAAAATAATTAAATGGCAAAAAAAACACACGTCAAAGTTAGATTAGTCCCTGAGTCAAAACCAGATAGTCCCTTTTTTTACTATGTAAAAAAACCAGCCGGTGGAGAAAAGGCTAAGATTAAATTAAAAGCTAAAAAGTACAATCCAAGTACTAGAAAACATGAGATATTTGTGGAAAAAAAATTGCCACCTCATAGTAAATAATTACTTACTTTTAAAATTTCTTCTTTCATAATCAATGTATGATTTAATCATGTTTTTCCAAATATTATTAGTTATTTTAGGATCAATTTTATTTTTAATTGACTTTTTTTTTATTCTGTTCAAGATTATTTTTATTCTTTTCTTATCAACTATTTGATATTTGTAGTCTTTAAGCTTTAAAACCTGTTTAACAATTGATGTTCTTTTTTTAATAATCTTCAGTAATATATTATCTAGAGAATCAAGCTCATTTCTCAATTTATTTAATTTTTTTTTTTTAATAGGCGACATTTATTCAATTGGAATATCATAAATTTATTATATCAAAATGACTATGTACATAGATAATTCAAAATTAAAAGTCCATATTTCATTGTGGTTAGGCTCCATGTTTTGGCTTATATCAATTATGATTATTGTGGGTGGACTTACTAGGTTAACCGACTCTGGTCTTTCTATTACTAAATGGCAATTATTTTCTGGTATTTTACCACCATTAAATGAAAATGATTGGGTTCAATATTTTAACTTGTACAAGGAAATACCTGAATTTAAGTTACAAAATTATTCTATGACTATGAACGAATTTAAAATTATTTTTTGGTGGGAGTGGATACATAGATTTTTAGGAAGATTAATAGGTCTAGCTTATTTAATTCCATTAATTTATTTTTCTTTTAAGATAAAATTCAAATATTTAATTAATTTATATATAATATTTTTTCTAATTTGTTTTCAGGGTTTTGTAGGATGGTACATGGTTTCAAGTGGTCTTGTTGATAGGGTCGATGTGAGTCACTATAGACTTTCATTACATTTATTAATAGCTTTTTTAATACTCTCTTTAATTTTTTGGAATTATCTTAAATTAAAGGAAATTGAAGTTCTTGAAAAACGTTTAAACTTTTTTTTTCCTTTTATTTTTTTAATTCTTATATTTTGGCAAATTTCAATAGGAGCTTTTGTTTCTGGAATGGATGCTGGCACTATATACAATTCATGGCCACTGATGGGTAATTCTTATTTTCCTGACGATAATGCTATATTAAATATATTTAAAATTTCAGCATTTAATGATCCATCATTAGTTCAGTTTATGCATAGAAATCTTGCATATTTAATTTCAATTTTTTATATGATTATTCTGTACAAAATTTATAAAAATAATATCTTTGGTTTAAAAAAGGTTGTTTATTTACTTGGTGTTCTATTATTAATACAAATTGTTCTTGGAATATTTACTTTATTATATGGTGCACAGATTGGATTTGCATCTATGCACCAAATAAGTTCTATATTTTTAGTTAGTTCAAGTATTTATTTGCTCTATAAAAATCTAAAAACTAACTAACTGCTTTTAAACCTGGTTTGCCTGATGCAGTTAATGCTTGCTCTAAATCAGCAATTATATCATCGGGGTGCTCAATACCTATTGATAATCTAACATAACCAGGTGTTACACCAGCAGCTAACAGCTCTTCTTCAGTCAACTGACTATGAGTAGTGGTAGCAGGATGAATAGCTAAGCTTCTAGCGTCACCAATATTTGCAACATGGTAGAACATTTTAAGTGCTTCAATAAATTTCTTACCAGCTTCAACTCCTCCTTTTACCTCTATTCCTACTAGTGCTCCATTTCCACCTTTGAAATATTTTTTGGCCCTATCTCCAACAGCTCCTTTATGAAGAGTTGGATATATAACTCTTGTCACGCTTTTATGTTTTGATAAAAAATCAACAACTTTTTCAGCATTTGAACAGTGCTGTTTCATTCTAAGCGGAGCTGTTTCAAGACCTTGAATTATTCCCCAGGCATTATCAGGAGCTAATGGTGCACCTAAGTCACGTAATAAACATACTCTAGCTCTGACTGCAAAAGCTACGTTTGCTCCAGTTAATTGTGGTACTACCTCTCCCCATACAGCACCTCCATAACTTGCATCAGGTTCATTAAATAAAGGTTGTCTTTTTGGATCAGTAGTCCAATCAAAATTACCTCCATCTACTAAACATCCACCAATTACAGTTCCATGACCTCCAATAAATTTAGTTAACGAATGAACAACAACAGCCGCTCCGTGATCTAACGGCTTACAAATAACTGGTGCTGCAGTATTATCCATTATAAGTGGGATATTATGTTTTCTTCCAATATCTGATACTTCCTTAATTGGAAATACTCTTAAATAAGGATTAGGAAGCGTTTCTGCATAAAAACAACGAGTTTTCTCATCAACTAACTTTTCAAAGTTTTTTGGATCAGATGGATCTGCATATCTACATTCTATTCCAAGTTTTTTGAGCGTATGAGTAAATAAGTTTACAGTTCCACCATAAAGATCTGTAGAACTTATAAAATTATCCCCTGACTGACAGACATTCATAATTGCGAATGTAGATGCAGCTTGACCTGAACCTACTGTAACGCAAGCTAATCCATTTTCTAATGCAGCAACTCTTTTTTCTAAAACATCGTTTGTTGGGTTCATTATTCTAGTATAAATGTTTCCAAATTCTTTTAGACCAAATAAATTTGCAGCATGATCAGTATTATTAAACTGATATGAGGTTGTTCTGTATATTGGTACTGCTACAGCAGTAGTAGAGGGATCGCTTCTATAATCTCCTCCGTGTAAAGCTATAGTCTCTGGGTTTTTTGATTTAGACATTATTATCTCCTTTGACTTTGTTAAATTACAATTCTATTATAAATTTTGCACCAGGTTCAAGGTTAAAAAAGACCACTAAAATATAGTTTTTTTTAATTAAACCAACAATTGACTTTATTAATAGATCAAGTATTAATCCCGCATTCATGTCAAAATTTTTAAAAAAAAGTGAGTTACAAAGCGAGTGGTACGAAATTGATGCTTCAAATGCTGTTGTTGGAAGATTAGCTACAATTATTTCAAAAATAATAAGAGGCAAAAACAAAACTAATTTTACACCTCATATGGATAATGGAGATTTTGTTGTAGTAAAGAATATTGAAAACCTAAAGTTTACTGGTAATAAATTTGAGAACAAGAAGTATTATAGGCATACAGGTTATCCAGGTGGTATTAAAGAAACCACACCATCAAGATTGTCAAAAAAGAAACCTGATGAAATTTTAAAGCTAGCAGTTAAACGAATGTTGCCAGGAGGACCTTTGGCTAAAAAACAACTAACAAAACTTAAAATGTATGTTGGAGATAATCATCCGCACTCTGCACAAAATCCAAAAATATTAGATATTTTATCTCTTAATAAAAAAAACCTAATTAAAAGTTGAAAATGGAAAATTCAAAATACGCAACTGGTAGAAGAAAAACATCTATAGCAAAAGTTTGGTTATCTAAAGGTTCGGGGAAGATATCAGTAAATGGAAAAGACTTTAAAGAATATTTTAAAAGACCAAATCATCAAATGCAGATCACAAGACCTTTTGAGATAATTAATCAAGTTACAGATTATGACGTAACTTGTAAAGTAATTGGAGGAGGCATGACCGGACAAGCCGGAGCAATGGTACACGGTATATCTAAAGCTATACTATTGTATGATGAAAATTTAAAATCTACATTGAAGAAAGAAAAACTGACCACAAGAGATTCGAGATCTGTTGAAAGAAAAAAATATGGTCACAGAAAAGCAAGAAGAAGTTTTCAATTTTCTAAAAGATAGTTTTTTTATTAAATTTCTTTTATATCTATTATAATGAATAATATTAATGTTTTAATTCTTGGTTCTAATGGTTACATTGGTTTAGAATTAGTTAAGCTTCTTTTAAATCATAGTAAAGTCAAGATCAAATATTTGTGCGGTTTCACAAGCGTAGGTAAAAACCTGTCAACATTTGATAAGTATTTTAAGAAATACAAGTTACCAAAAATATCTAAATTTAATAAAAAGTATTTAAATAAAATAGATATAGTTTTTAGCGCTTTACCAAATGGGGATGCACAAAAAATTTCAAAATTTATGTCTGATAAACAAAAATTAATTGATTTATCCGGAGATTTTAGACTTTTAAATCATAACGATTACAGAAAATGGTACAAAACTAAACACAAAGCACCAAAAAAAATTAGAGATAGTATTTATGCCCTTCCAGAAATCAAAGGCCCTAAAATAAAAAATTATAATATTATATCTTGTCCAGGATGTTATCCTACTTCTGTGTTACTACCTCTAACACCCTTATTAAAAAAAAATTTAATTAGTAATAAAAATATTATAATAGATTCAAAATCTGGATATTCTGGAGGAGGCAGAGGTGTATTTAAAAAATACAAAAATATTAATTTACTAAACTCGATGAGTGTTTATGGAATTTCTAATCACAAACATAATGCTGAAATACAACAGGAATTAAATTTAGTATCCAAAAGTAAAGTCGATTTTACTTTTACACCAAGTATTTCTCCAATGTTTAGGGGAATAATTACTAATATATATTTTGATTTAAATAAGAAAATAAACCTATCAGTAATTTTTAACGAATTAAAAAGATTTTATAAGTTAAATAAGTTTATTAAAATTAAAAAAAAAAATACATTATTAAGTACAAATTCAGTCATAAACACAAACTTTTGTGAAATATCTGTTTGCAAATCAAAACAAAAAAATAAAGCTATTATAGTATGTGTTATTGATAATTTAATTAAGGGTGGGGCAGGTCAAGCTGTTCAAAACTTGAATATATTATATAATTTTAAATCTTATGAAGGTTTTAAATGATTAAAGTAGTTTACTATTTTTTTTTATTTTTAATAATTGTTAATTGCTCAATTGATTATTCATCTAATATATTTCGTCAAAAAACAAAAAAAAACGTAATGTCAAATGTCAGTAATTTAAGTGTTTCAGCAAATGATAGTTTTAAAGAATATAAAAATAAGCTTTTAAATTACTCAAAAAATAATAAATTTCCTAACATAAATAAATGAAAAAAATAAATATAGCAGTAGTAGGATTGGGGCAAATTGGAAATTATCTTCTTCACGAACTTAATTCCAAAAAAAGGGATATTGAACTTAAAACTGGTAAACAAATTAATGTTGTTGCGATATCAGCTAAAAATATAAAAAAAAAAAGAAAGTATAAAATTAATAAAAAATTATTTTTTAAAAACCCTTTAGATATATTTAAATTTAAAAAAATTGATATTTTGTTCGAGTCTATTGGTTTGTCAGGAGGTGTCTCTAAAAAAGTTGTCGAAAAAGCTATAAAAAATAAAGTTCACGTTATAACACCTAATAAAGCATTAATTGCAAAACATGGTGATTATTTATCAAAATTAGCCGAAAAACATAAGGTGAATTTAGAATTTGAAGCATCTGTTGCAGGGGGCATTCCTATACTTAGAACTATAAAAGAAGGTTTAGCTACAAATAAGATATTTAAAGTTTATGGAATACTCAACGGAACATGCAACTATATTCTTTCTCAAATGGAAAAATCAAATAATCAATTTAAAGACGTTTTAAAAAAAGCTCAAAAATTAGGTTATGCTGAGCCAGGCAATCCTAAACTTGATCTTAATGGTTATGATGCTTTTGCTAAAGTAAGAATATTATCTGCGTTATCTTTTAATAACAAAATTTCAAAAAAAAAATGTCTAATGGAAGGGATTGAAAATATTTCTCTCAAAGATGTAGAAATATCAAATAAATTAAATTTTAGAATTAAGTTGTTAGGTATATCAGAAATTGTAGATGGTAAATTGTTTGAAAGAGTACATCCGTGTTTAGTTAATAAAGATTCTTATATAGGTAACGTTAATGGTGTTATGAACGCTGTTATTACTGAAGGTGAACCCGTTGGAGAAAGTGTATTGCAAGGTGAGGGCGCTGGACCAGGCCCGACATCATCAGCACTTATGTCAGATTTGTTGTCAATATTAAGAGGCAATATTAAGTTTCCTTTTGGAATTCCAAATATTAAAAGAAAATCAATTAAAGTGTTCAATTATGATAATTATATTAATTCTTTGTATTTAAGATTTGAAGTCAAGGATAAACCTGGTGTATTAGCGCAAATTACAAATCGTTTAGCCTTAAAAAATATATCTGTAGAAAGACTAATACAAATTCCAAATTATAAAAATAAAACTGCTTCTATTGTTATAATTACTCATAAATCCAAAGAATTAGATGCTCAACATTGTATAAGTGCAATTTCTAAAAGTAAAAATATTCTAAAATATCCTACTTTAATTAGATTACTTTAAAAATGGAAATATATTTCAAACTTTTTGAAGTTTTATTTCCAGTTTTTTTTGTTGTTGGTATTGGTTATTTTCTCGGAAAAAAAAACCCGAAACTAGACACTACATTTATAGCTAATTTTGGTGCTAATATAGGTTCACCTGCAATTGTTTTTTATTCTGTTGCAACAACTGGTCTTACATTTGAAATTTTTGTAAGTTATTTTCTATACTATTTTTTAGCTATTATTGGATTTTCTATTGTAGGAATAATTTTTTTAAAATTTTTAAGAAAAGATATAATAATGGAACTTCCTCCATTTATATTACCTAATACTGGTAATATGGGACTGCCAATATGTTTATTCGCATACGGTACCCAAGGTCTTGGTATAGCTGGATCAATTGCCTCGATAATTATTTTATTTCACTTTACACTAGGTGTATTTTTAGCAAGCAAAAAATTTACTTTAGAGGTTATTATAAAAAGCCCTGCTTTTTATTCAATTATAATTTCAGTTATATTTATTTATTTTAAAATTGAGGTTCCAAATTTTATTGTTAATACAACAATGTTATTAACATATGCCACAATATTTTTAATTTTGATGTCTCTAGGTATAGCATTGACTAGGCTTAAAGTATTTTCATTTAATAAAGCTTTAATTTCTTCTGTTGCAAGAGTCTTGATTGGTCCATTAATCGGTTTTTTTATAATTAAGTTTTTTAATTTAGAAGGTGTGGCAGCAGGTGTTTTATTAATTCAATGTTCTATGCCAAGTGCAATTTTAAATTACTTAGTTGGATCCATATATTCACCAAAAAGGATAGTAGATAATATTGCTAGTATGATCGTGGTAAGCACCTTATTATCTTTTATCACAGTACCAATAGTAGTATTTATAGCTTTAAAATATTTTATTTAATGACTAATAAATTTACAATATTAGGCTCTGGAAGCTCGCTTGGTGTTCCAAGAATAGATGGTGATTTTGGCAAATGTAATCCTAATGACCAAAAAAATCATAGAACGAGATGTTGTGCTCATTTGAAGTTTAATGAAATTAGTATTTTAATTGACACATCCCCTGATTTAAGGTCTCAATTATTAAGAAACAAGATTAAAGATGTAGATTGTGTTTTATATACACATGCACATGCTGATCAAACACATGGGATAAATGATCTTAGAGCTTTCTATATTAAGTATAGGAAAAGATTAAATGTTTATGCAGATAGATTAACGAAAAAACATCTAATGTCATCATTTGGATATTGTTTTAAAAATAAACCTGGTTATCCCGCTATATTAAAAATGAATTTATTAAAAAAAAAAATATATTTTAAATCGAAAAAGAAAAATTTAATTATCGAACCAATAATCGCACAACATGGTTATATAGAAGCTGCTAGTTATTTAATAAATAAAAAAATATATTATGGAAGTGATGTAAGTAAAATTTATGACAAAGATATTAAAAAACTACATAAACTTGACTTTTTTATTATTGATTGTCTAAGATATGAATACCATCCATCCCATTATAATTTAGAGGAGGTATTAAGTTTAATTAAAATTATAAAACCAAAAAAAACAATTTTAACTAATTTACACAGTAGTGTCGATTATACTAAACTTAAAAAAATTTTACCAAAAAATGTAATACCAGCTTATGATGGAATGAAAATTTTATTCAATTAACATATTAATTTTTTTACGAAGCTTATTTGAATTAGGATTTGTAAGAGATGAATAAGTATCTTCCACTTTACCATCTTTATTAATTAATATTTTATAAAAATTCCATTTAGGTATTGCTGATTTTCCATGATTTTCTTTTGCCCATTTATAAATTTCATGAGCGTTATCACCTTTAACCTGGTAAATTGAAGTCATTGGAAAAGATATATTAAAATTTACTTCACAGAATTCTTTTATCTCTTTTTCATTGTCTTTTTCTTGATTAAATGAATTGGATGGAACTCCTATAACTACAAAATTTTTATCTTTATATTCATCCCATAATTTTTGTAGGTCTGAATATTGGTTTGTAAAACCACAATAGCTGGCTACATTAACCAATAAAATAACATTATTTTTATATTTACTTAAATTTATCATCTCACCACTAATTGATTTAATACTAAAATCATAAAATACTTTTTCGTATTTTGCATTTGAACTAGATGGAAAAAAAATCATAATAATAATAAAAAATATCTTGCAGTTTATTTTAAACATTTATTTTTTTTTTGAAGATAAATATAGCAAAACAAAACCCACAACAGTTGATAATAATGACCCACTTAATACCCCAATTTTAACACCATCCATATATTCCATATTATTGACAAATGCTAAATTTCCAACAAATAAACTCATAGTAAAACCAATACCTGTCAAAACACCTACTGCATAAAAACTTACCCAATTAGAATTAGTTGGTAAAGTTGCAAGTCCAAATTTAATTGAAGCGTACGAAAAAACAAACACACCTAACTGTTTACCTACAAATAGTCCTAATAATATTCCTAATGGAACTGGTAACAATAAGGATGATAAACTTAAACCTTCTAATGAAACACCAGCGTTTGCAAAAGCAAAGAGGGGCATTATCATATAAGCCACATATGGACTAATTGCATGTTCAATTTTTACTAGCAAAGAGAAATCATGATCTTTTTTTCTATGCGGTATAACAGAAGCAAGAAGTACTCCTGCTATTGTTGCGTGAATTCCTGATTCATGAGTGAAAAACCAAAGGAATAATCCTAGAATAAGATACGGTGTAAACTTCTTAATAGAAAATTTATTAAGAACTAACAAAAGTATGAATGTTACTAACATTAACAACAAATATTGTATATTCAAATCACCAGTATAAAAAAATGCAATAATAACAATCGCACCTAAATCATCTATGATAGCTAATGCAGTTAAAAATACTTTTAATGATATAGGCACTCGTGACCCTAGTAATGATAGTATACCTATTGAAAATGCAATATCTGTTGCTGACGGAATAGCCCATCCATTTAAAGTATTTGGATTGCCTATATTTATGTAAATATATATTAGTGCAGGAATTAACATGCCTCCAACAGCACCTATAATTGGCAACATTGCCTGTTTCAAAGATGAAAGTTCACCTTGTAAAAATTCTCTTTTTATTTCTAATGTTACAAAAAAGAAAAATATCGCCATCAATGCATCATTAATCCAATGTAATACGCTTAGCTTTAATCCAAAATTATTTATACCTATAAATAAATATTTATTTAAAGTTTCAAAATAATATACGGAAAGCTCAGAATTGCTTACAATTAAAGCAGCGATTGCGCTTATCAATAAAAGTATTCCACTTGCTGCTTCAAGTTTGAAAAACCATTTAAATGGTGATGAAATATAATTAATCATTTTAGCTTACTAAATCATAAAAAAATAAGAATAGATCTTTTAATGTTTCGTATAAATTATTCAATAAGAATTTTATATTCGGAAATAAGGGTATTAAGGCTTCTTTAAAGGTATCTAAAACTAATATTAAAGCAACCAATGATATTATTATAACTAATATTAATTTTACGTAGTTTGTTTTATTAATTTTAATGTTTTCGACATTTTTACTTATAGGTTTGGTTTCAACTTCGTCATTTATCTCTGTATTTTTTTCTGGATTTAAATTATTATTATCTTTTTTAATAATTGTTTTCTCATTTTTTTTTTCTTTTATTTGGTTAGTATCGATTATATCATTATTATATTTTTCGACAGAAACATCTTTATGAATGTCTTTAATTTCAGGTACAAAAAACCATTTTTTATTACATGATCCACATTGTAAATTTCTTCCTTCTTTAGGTATAAGGCTTGCATTAATTTTAAACTTCTTTTCACCACAAGGACAATTAATAATCATAATTACGTTTATAACAGATTCTTTAAAAATTACGTTGTTTTTGCGACTGATTATGCATTGAAATTAAGCATAACTGATGTATTAGTTATTTGCTCGGGGTGTAGCGCAGTCTGGTAGCGCATCTGGTTTGGGACCAGAGGGTCGCAGGTTCAAATCCTGCCACCCCGACCACTTAATTATGAAAAAAGCAAAAATATATAAACCTTCAAAAACAGCAATGCAATCAGGTTTAAAAAAATTTGATAAATGGTTACTTGAATTTATAACAAATGATACATCTATAAATCCTTTAATGGGTTGGGAAAGTTCAGACGACACATATTCGGAAATAAATTTAGAATTTTCATCAAAAGATTTAGCAATAGAATACGCTAAAAAAAATAAAATTGATTATGAGGTTATTGAACCCAAAAAAAGAACAGTTATTAAAAAATCTTATACTGATAATTTTTTAAAATAGAAAATGTTTAGGTTTTTTACACAAGGTAAATGGTTATATTGGTCATGGGCAGGAAGTTTCATTATTCTTTTTTCATTATGGTTTCAAGTTCAAATAGACGTTAAAATAAATAATTGGTTTGGTCAATTTTATGACATGATACAGAAAGCTTTAAGTGCTCCAAATTCAATTACTATTGAAGAATATTGGGCTAGTTTGTTTTCCTTTATTACATTAGCAGCTATTTATGTTGGAGTTGCTGTAGTAGTTGGATTTTTTACATCACATTATCTATTTCGATGGAGAGCAGCAATGGTTGAATGGTATCATAGCGTTTACGATAGGGCTAGAAAAATAGAAGGTGCATCTCAAAGAGTTCAAGAAGATACAATTAAATTCTCTAGAATAATGGAAACACTCGGCACAAGTTTAATAGAAGCAGTTATGTTGTTGATAGAATTTACTCCAATTTTATTTGGTCTTAGTATTGGTATACCCATTTTCTTTTTTGGAGATTGGGAATATGGTCTAATTACTGGAGCCCTAATTTGGTCTATTGGAGGCACACTTTTTTTAGTTGGTTTAGGTATTATTTTAAGATTGGTTGGTGTTGAATACGATTTGCAAAAACAAGAGGCGGCTTATCGAAAAATATTAGTCATTGCAGAAGATGATGGAAATATAAGACCAAAGAGATTAGACGAATTATTTGATGATGTTCGAAAAATTCATTTTTTGAGTTATATAAGATATCTAT
This sequence comes from uncultured Pelagibacteraceae bacterium, assembly GCA_902571055.1. Lineage (GTDB taxonomy): Bacteria > Pseudomonadota > Alphaproteobacteria > Pelagibacterales > Pelagibacteraceae > Pelagibacter. The sequence continues at coordinate 100,931 of CACGAM010000003.1, forward strand.
ATTTTAATATTGGAAGAATTGCATATTTACAGGCTAATGTTTTATCAGCATATGTATTTTTAGCTCCAGCTATAGTTGCAGGTGTTGTAACTTTAGGAGTTATGCAACAAATTATTAGAGCATTTAGTAAAGTTGAGGGATCTATGCAGTATATACTAAAAGCATGGCCTACTATCATTGAGCTTGCTAGTGTTTATAAAAGGTTAAGAGAATTCGAGTCTAAATTAGAGTTAGTTAAACATGAGAAGAAAATCGCGGATTAATATATGTCTTTAAACAAAAATATAATTAATAAATTTATAAATGTTACATCCTTAGCCGCAATAGCAACATATAAATATATTGGAAAAAAAAATAAGATAGCAGCTGATAAAGCTGCCGTTGATGTGATGAGAAGCGAAATAAATAAATTAAATATTGCAGCTAAAATTGTAATAGGAGAGGGTGAGTTGGATGATGCTCCAATGCTTTACACAGGTGAAAAATTGGGAACTGGCAATGGCCCTAGTTTGGATATAGCTGTGGATCCAGTTGAAGGAACAAATTTTGTAGCAAATAATTTACCAGGAGGTTTATCAGTTATCGCTGTATCTGAAGAAAATAATTTATTTAATGCTCCAGAGACTTATATGGAAAAAATTGCCACAAGTAATAATATACCTAAAGATGCAATTGATTTAGATTTTTCCGTTGAAAAAAATATAAAAAATTTATCTGATGCGACCGGTAAAAAAATTAATAACTTAACAGTATGTTTATTGGACAGACCTAGACATAAAGATATTATTCAGAAATTGAACAAATTAGGTGTTAAAATTAAATTTATAACAGATGGTGATGTTTCTGGAGCTCTATTAGTGACAAGTAAAAAATATGATGTTGATATATTTATTGGTGTCGGTGGAGGACCCGAAGGTGTTTTAGCAGCTGCTGCATTAGATGCATTTAATTGCAATTTCCAAGGAAGATTTCTGTTTAAATCGGAAAAAGATATATTAGTTGCAAAAAAAATGGGAATTAAAGATTTAAACAAAAAATATGACATAAAAGAAATAATTAAAGGAGAAAGTTTATTTTGTGCAACTGGAATAACAGATGGTGATTTAGTAAAAGGAGTTTTGCTACATCAAAATAAATTTTTTACAGAAACCTTAGTGACGCACAAAAATAACTCAATTAATATCGTTAAAAGCGAGATAGCAAATACTTGATTATTAAATATATTTACAATAAAAGGTTTTTTTCTGGTCCCTTCGTCTATCGGTTAGGACACATGGTTTTCATCCATGAAAGAGGGGTTCGATTCCCCTAGGGACCGCCACAATGACATTTTATGTCTATTTAATTTCCTCTAAAGACAAAAAAAGAACAATTTCATATGTTGGTTACACGAATGATATTAAAAAGAGGTTAAGATTACATAATAGCTCAAAAGGTGCTAAATTTACTAAAGGACGGATTTGGAAATTAAAATATTTCAAATCTTATAATTCAAAAAAAGATGCTATGAGAGAAGAATATAAACTAAAAAAGAATAGTAAATTAAGAAATATTTTAAAAAAGGACTAAATTGAAAATTTCAATACTTTTACCATATAAAGAAAATTTTTCACCTGATTATCCGGGTGCAGTTTCGATTTACGTAAAAGATACAACAAAAGCAAGTAAATTTAAAAATAAAATTTTTATTTATGGAAGCACAAATTATAAAAGAAAATTATTAAAAAATTATATTAATTTACCATTTAATAAAGAATTATTTCAAAGCAGTAGCAAAATATATGTTGATAATTTCCTAAGAGAGGAAAGAAAAAGAAATTCAGATATAATTGAAATACACAATAGACCCACATATATTAATACTATTTTTAATAATGTTAAATCAAAATTAGTACTTTACTTTCATAATGATCCACTTGAAATGAATGGATCAAAAAAAATAGTTGATAGATTAAATATATTTTCTAAAGTTGAAAGAATTGTTTTCAATAGTGAATGGTCAAAAAAAAGATTTTTAACTGGAATGAATAAAATATATTTTAAATCAAAAAAATTATTAGTTATTTATCAATCCACCAACAAAGTAAAAATAAATTTAAAAAAAAAAGATAAATTAATAACATTCGTGGGTAAGCTTAATAGAGCAAAAGGATACGATATATTTGGTGAAGCAATAGTAAAAATTTTGGATAAATACCCAGACTGGAAATCAAATGTTTTTGGAGATGAACCACGAGAGAAACTTTTTTATAAACATAAAAATTTAAAATTAATGGGTTTTAAGCAACATGAAGTAGTTTTAAATAATTTCAAGAAATCAAGTGTTACTGTCGTATGTTCAAGATGGCAGGAACCTTTCGGACGTACGAGTTTAGAAGCATCGAGTAGGGGGTGTGCAGTGATAATTAGTAATCGTGGAGGTTTACCTGAGACAGTAACAAATGCAATTATACTTAAAAAACTTAATCATAATTCTCTTTACAAAGAACTATCCAATTTAATTGAAAACAACAAAAAAAGATTAAAATTACAAAAAAGTTCTTTAGAAAACTTTTATTTAACGAATAAATTTGTATGTAGACAAATTGACTCATATAGGTCTTTGATAATTCAAAAAAAAATTGAGAGTGTAAAAACAAAAAAAACAAAATTTAAAATTCTTCATATTACAAATTTTAATGAAAGACATAATGGTAGACTTTTTTATAACACTGGAAGGAGAATAAATAATGGTTTTGTTAGATTAAATCATAGTGTCTTAACATTAAGTGACAGAGATATTGTAAGTTATTATAGATCAATTAGAGATTTTGATGGATCTAAAACATTAAATAAGAAATTGTTAGAAGTAATATCTAATTATTTACCCGATCTTATAGTTTTAGGACATGCTGATTTAATTAAAAAAGAAACTTTAAAATTCATTAGAGAAACATATCCGCATATAAAAATTGCTCAATGGTTTTTGGACAGGATGGATAATGATTGGAAAAGTAATAAAAAGAGATTTTTAGATAAAATTGACTTTGTTGATTGTAGTTTCTGTACAACTTCTCCAGATATTCTAAAATTTCCAAAAAATAATAAAATTTTTTATATTCCCAATCCAGCTGATCAATCATTTGAAAATCTTGAGGTTTATAATAACAAAAATCCAAAAAGTGATGTTTTTTTTGCTATGTCTCATGGAGTTCATCGAGGTATACTTAAAAAAGGCAAAGTTGACAAAAGAGAACATTTTTTAGATAAATTAATTAAGATTACACCTAATATTAAATATGATTTTTATGGATATAAAAATAAGCAACCTGTCTGGGCTGATAATTTTAAAAATGCTTTACTAAACTCAAAAATGGGAATTAATTTAAGTCAAGGACCATCTACAAAATATTATTCAAGTGATAGAATAACACAACTAGTAGGGAACGGATTAATGACATTTATTGATAAAAAAACAATGCTAAACAAATTTTTTAACAATAATGAAGTGGTATTTTACAATTCTATAAAAGATTTAAGTAAGAAAATAAAAAAGTATAATGAAAATGATAAACTTAGAATAAAAATTGCTAAAAATGGTAAAAATAAATATTTAAAACACTTTAACTCAAAGAATGTAGCAAATTTTATAATTCAAAAAACATTTAACTTGAAAAATAAAAACAAGTATCTTTGGGAATAATTTTAATGTTTTCTATCATTATTCCAACATTTAATAACGTAAAATATCTAAAACTATGTATAGACAGTATTAAAAAGAATTCAACTTTTAACCACGAAATTATAGCCCATGTTAATTTAGGCGAAGATGGTACAAAAGAATATTTAGATAAAAAAAATATAGAATATTCGTTTACTAATTATAACGCTGGTATTTGTGAGGGAATGAATAAAGCAACGAAAAAAGCCAACTTTGACTTCATTCTTTACTCTCATGATGATTTCTATTTTTGTCCAAAGTGGGATGAAATTTTAAATGAAGAAATTAAAAAAATTGGTCATAATAGATTTTATCTATCAGGTATAATGATGAATAATGGTCCATTAAAGTTTGATGCTGGATTTGATTTTGAAACATTTGATGAAAAAAAATTATTACAAAATTATGAAAAAATTAACCATTATGATTTTCAAGGATCAACCTGGGCTCCTCACCTTATACATAAAGAAATATGGAATAAAGTAGGAGGTTTTAGTGAGGAATTTTATCCAGGAACCGGCTCAGACCCTGATTTAAATATGAAACTTTGGAGAGAAGGGATTAGAATATTTAAAGGTCTCAGTAAATGTAAAGTTTATCACTTTGGATCTATAGTCACACGAAAATATAAAAATCACCCCACAATTAAAACAGAGTCTGGAAGTAAAGGAGGAAAAATTTTTTTATTGAAATGGGGTATAACATTTAAATTCTTTAAAAAACATTATTTAAGGTCTGATAGTATATATGAGGGAGAATTATCAAATCCTAAAAGAAATATTCAATACTATTTAGAACTGATAATATGTAAATTAAATTATATTTACCTAAAAATATTTAATCCAAAATTGTACAAATAAATAACGGATGCTCAATTTATTTTTTTTTTGCTTCGATAATAAATTTTTCCAAACAATTTCTTAAACTCAATATTGCCATCTGGATCTTCTGATCCAGGCCTTTTTCTAAAAATTGTTGAATGAGCTCCAAGTTTTCGTTCGTACGAAGGTCTCCCATTTGAATAGTAATACATTGCAATTGATTTTCTACTTTGATCCTGGGGACAATTAATCTTGTCAGGATTACCATGATAAGAAAAATCTGTAGTAGAAAAAATTACCATTCTGTTAAAAATAGGAATAATTTTTTTTTCACACTTTGTCATATCTTTATTCCAAAGCTGTAAATTGCCACCAAATTCATCTTCCCAATTTTTATTTAAATAAATTAAAATATTTAATCTTCGATCTAGTTTTAAAGTTGGATGTATATTAAAATCAGCATGAATATTTAAATAACCATCATTTCTAAGTTCATGCAAACCACCGCCCTGTAAATATGGATCAGATTGAAGTCTTTCATCGATACCAGTAAGCGTTTGCAAAAAATCTAAAAAAATTTGCGAATTTAAAAAATTTATAAAGTTATTAGTATTTTCCGTTAATAACTTACTATCATTTAAAGTAAATTTTTTTTGCTCGACTTTGGTTTTATATTGATATCCAATATTATCTAAATTATTTGGAAATTCACTTAAAATATCATTAAGGATTGTTTCATTAAAAAAATTATCAATAACTATGTGAGGGAATGGGGAACTATTTGTATATTCTTTATTTTTAGATTTAGCAAAAGTTTCTAATTCTTTAAAATTTTTGTTTAAAAATTTCATATAAAATTAAATTATATTGTTATAAACTAATCATATTTCATGTCTCATATTGATCAAATAAATTTTATCAGAGAATTTAAAGAATTTTATATAAAAAATAGTTTTAATAAAGATATAGATGTTCTCGAAATTGGTAGTCTTGATGTAAATGGAAATATAAGGAATTTATTCAATTTTAGTAAAGAATATGTTGGAATTGACTTAGAAAAAGGTCCTAATGTTGATTTAGTTCTTAATGGGATAGATATTGATAAATTAAACAAAAGTTTTGACATCATTATCTCATGTGAGTGTTTTGAACATGCTAGAGATTGGAAAGTTATATTTGAGAAAATGTGTCAAATATCAAAAGAAAACTCTTTTATAGTAATCTCTGTCGCCTCTACTGGTAGGGTAGAGCACGGGACTGAAAGATCTGGAAATTGGCAATCTCCTGGTAACAAAGATGATTATTATTTAAATTTAACTAAAAGAGATTTTACTAAAAATTTTGATTTGGAAAAAATTTTTTCTAATCATTTTTTCTTTTATAACGTCAATAGTTATGATCTTTATTTTGTAGGAATTAGAGGTTTTGAGCAGAAAAGAAATATTTTGAATAATATAGCACAAAAACTAGAAATTTTGTTTAAAAGAAAGAAATTAAGAAAAATTTTAACTTATATATATACGACTATTATTGGTGAAAACTTAAGACAAAATATTTACTTTTTTAAAAAAAAATTAATGAGTAAATTTAAAAAAAAAAATATTTCTTAAAAATTATTTATTCTTTTATATGATTTTTCACCTTTTATAGAACTCAATAAAGCATCATTTCTTATCTTGTACTTTTTCATGTTTTCGTGTTTGGATAAAATTCTAAAATAAATAATCTTTATATTGGTCCTAAATAATATCGGCAAAAAATATAGTATCGAAATTAAAAATCCATAATGTTTTTTAAAATAATAAAATTTTGACCATACAAAATGCCAATTGTATAAATTGTTAAGTTTTTCTTTTTCAGCTATGTTTTTCGTATTAACCGAAGTTCCTACATTATGTTTAATCTTAATATTATTTATCTGATAATTTTTATTTATTTTATAAGCTCTTAAACAATAATCACTTTCTTCAAAATATAAAAAAAAATTTTCATCGAAGCCACTTAATAGTTTAAATGTTTCATATTTAACAAACATACAAGCACCGCTAATGAATTTCCATTTTGCTATTTCGATATTTTCATTACTTTGTTTAATAGATTTTATATCTAAGTTAGTGTAACGAGGTCCAAGAACAGAAAATTCGTCATTTAATTTTGATGCTACTTTTTCAAAATATATTACTTTTTTTTCATCTATATCCTCTATATCTGGATTTAAGATCAAAAAATATTTCGTTTTAATAAAATTACTTCCAAAATTAATTGCTGCACCATAACCATTATTTTCAATTGAAAAGTAAATAACTCTTGGAAATTCTGCATTTAACATTCTTTTAAGCTCTAAATCATCAGAGTTATCAACAACAATTATAGGAAATTTATTATAAAATTTTTTTATTAAATTTGTTACCAAATTTTTACTTTTGTGGGATAATACCAATATTGTTATATCTTTATTCATAACTAAATTTTGATTTTATTGAGTGCATTATTTTTAAATAAATTTGCTTCTTGTATATATCTTCTAACCATTTGAGTGGTTTTATGACCTGTCATTGCCATGATACTCCTCTCATCTGCTCCGGTTTCAGCTGTTGATGTTGCAAAACCAGACCTTAAACTATGACCTGCATATTTTGTTTTATCCAATCCTGCCAATAGTGCATATTTTTGGATTGTAAGAGCCACGGTTTTATCGGATATTTTAAAAATCTTACCATCACTAATTTTTGAATAATTAATCCAATCTCTTAAGGATGTTACGGGACAATAGATTTTATTTTGAAAGTAGGGGATAGCTTTCGTCATTCCAAGTCCTGTCTGGTCAGTCTTTGATCTTTGCACCAATATTTTTACTCCTTCATTAACGAATTCTATATCCTCATATTCAATTGATACTAATTCTGATCTTCTGAAACCTCCTGCAAATCCTATTAGGATTAATGCTTTATTTTGCAATTTTTTATGTTCATTTTTATCTTTATTAATTACATTAATAATTAATTTTAAATCGTTGATTAATAAAGGTTTTTTTGATGTTTGCTTAACCCCCATCTTTCTTTTAATGCCCATTAAGTTCTCAGCGATTATTGGGTGTTTTGTATCAATATAATGCCCTTTTAATCTATGAATAACTTTTATTGAAGCCAATCTTCGCTTTAAAGTACTAAATTTACTAAAAGAGCTTAAATGAGTAAGGTATAAGGCTATAATTTTTGGATCACTTGGCATAGAATTAAAACCATTTTTTAAACAAAACTTTGTAAAATCTTTAAAGTCAGCCTGATAAGCTCTTAAAGTATTATAAGCTTTAGAGTTTTTTAAATTCTTTAAAGTTTCTAATTCAAGATTTTTTAGATCAGTAATCAAATCATTCATAATTATTTCCGATAACCATTAATTATCGGAAACTATAATATATCACATTTTAAATGTCAAGCTAATAAGTTAAAGTTAAAAATGCCAAAATATTTATTAATTGGGCTTGGTGTAATGGCGGTATTGTTTGTTTCTATGCATTACTGGGGAAAATTATCTAATCAAGGAAAAAATAGAGTTTTGATGCTTATTTTTGGGGTTTTTTTCATAAGTATTTTTGTTTTGCTCTTTTTATTGATGAATTAACGTATTTTTATTAACAATGTGAGTAACTTAAATAATCAATTATTAAGTGATAACATCATTTAAAATAATTTTGTATTGTGAATTTAACTTAAGAGGCAACTCTTAACTGACCGACTGGGGAAAAACCGAGAGGTTCAAGCCTAGGGGGCAGAAAGCTCTGCGGAGTAGCGCTAAAATAGCGGAGTGGCAAGGCATGGCGGTAGCGCCTAAAACGACGTGCCAAAACTACTGTTCTTTGTGCCTGAAAAGGTACAAGGAAACAGGGTTTTCCCACAACATGACACTCAAAGGAACTAAATTTCAAATTAAAGTCTGGAAATATCTGAAAACTATTCCAAAAGGTAAGGTTAAAACATATAAACAAGTAGCTTTGGGCATAAAAAACCCTAAATCAGCACGTGCAGTGGCTAATGCATGTGCTAGAAACCCATATGCCCCAAAAATACCCTGTCACAGAGTGATTAGATCTGATGGAGCTCTTGGAGGCTATTCAGGTAGAGGTGGAATTAAGGAAAAAATCCGATTATTGAGATTGGAAAAAGTTGAAATTTAGACGTATTTTTAAAGCTTTTTAAGCTGAAAAATCAATAAAATCAATGCTTTTTGCTGTTTTTATATGTTTTTTTTTAAAATATCGTACTTCGCCCTTTAGTTGTACCTTTATTAAGCAAACACTTAAAATAGACCCCTCTATGATCGTTTAAACGCTATATTCAATTAGTGCATTGCTCTACTAACTAACAGTTTCAACGCTTTTTTACTACCCTATTTTTTGATAAATTTAATAATTTTAAAGATCTAAAACACTATATTTTAATAACTAATTTAATTTTTTAGTAAATATAAGCATATTTAAACCATTATTAAGAAATTAATTTTTTTATCTTAAATTGTTAAAATATTGTCTTAATTTAAATATAGTTAAAATATATAACAAATACAATACTTTAAAATTAATATATAAAGTATTACTTTATATATTAGTAAATAAATCTTACCTATTATATAGATTTTTTAACAAGACTCTCTCGGCTATAAATGTAAATGCCACTTAATACAATAATAAATAAACCCAAGAAAGTCCAATTATCAGGGAAATCATTGAAGAAATAATAACCTATAATAATGTTAGTAACAATTTCAAAGTAACTTAATGGTGCTAATTTAGAGGCATCAGCATATTTTAGAGACAATATTAACAATAAATGGCCTATACAGGCAAATATTCCTATCGTAGCCATAATAAACCACTGGTCTAAACTAGGTTTAACCCACACAAAAGGTACTATAGTAGATATGATGATGGCCCCTACTACACCAGTTAATAATAAGGTTAATAATGGATTATCTGAGGAACTCAATTTACGTGTAATAATCAAATAAAAACCATACAAAACACCTGTTCCAAGTGCTGATAAACTAGCTAGATTAATCTCTAAAAATCCTGGTCTAATTACAACTAAAGATCCAATAAACCCAATAATTACTGCCGTCCATCTTTTTACACCAACTTTCTCGTTTAAAAAAAAAGGTGAAAAAGCGGTCACAATTAAAGGAGCTATAAATGCCAAAGTCAAAGCTTTTGCAAGAGAGATAACTGAAATTGAGTAAAAAAAACAAATATTTGCTGTTAATAGAATTAAACCTCTTAAAAATTGTAATTTTGGTTTTTTAGTCCGCACTAAATTTTTTTTAAAAAAAAACAACATAATTGGTAAAACAAAAAATACAGTAAAAAAATATCTAGCCCATGTTATTTGTAATACAGGCAAATCTGTACTCAAAAATTTAGCAAAACCATCCATAATGGGCAAAACTATCCATGCTGCTAAATTGAGGATTACAGCCCTCATTAAAAAAACAATTTATTAAAGTTTTCTGATGTAATTCTATCTAATTTTGAAACACTAATGTTTTTAATATCAGATAGCTTTTTTAAGGTATGAATTATGAAACTAGGTTCATTTTTTTTTCCACGAAAAGGATCAGGTGCTAAAAATGGACTATCAGTTTCAATTAATAAATTTTCTGAAGGTATTAATTTAAATGTATTACATAGATCTTCAGATTTTTTAAAGGTTATGATACCACTTGCAGAAAAATACGCATTTAATTTAAGTAATTTTTTAGCAAAATCTTCAGATCCAGTATAACAATGCATCAATATTTTAGGTTCATATTTCTTATAATTTGACAATATATCAAATGTTTCGTTTTCAGCATTCCTAGAGTGTATTATTATAGGAACATTCAATTCTATAGAAGCTTCTATATGATTTGTAAAACTTCTGGTTTGGGATAATTTATCGCTATTAGTATAATAAAAATCGAACCCAGTCTCACCTACTCCGATTATTTTTTTGTTTGATTTAACTTTTTGAAAAATAATTTCTTTAGAAACTTTATTATTACTTGTTTCATGAGGATGAATACCATAAGTTCCATATATGATAGGATCTTTTGCTATTAAATTAAGAATATTTTTAAATCCATCGTCAGTAGTGCAGATTGTCAGCAATTTTTCAATACCTAAAGCTTTAGATCTATTTAGAATATTATCTAAATTACTATAGATTAGTTCATGATCTAAATGACAATGTGAATCAATCATTATTTTCGATCTTTTTAAATAGAATAGGAATTTTATTTATCTTACCACTATTTATGAATTTATTATTTTTTATCGTTTCAAGATTATTTTTTTCAAATTCAATATTGAATATTTTCATTGTTTTTTGGGCAGTATTAGGAATTATAGGATATAATAAGATAGTTACTTTTCTAATTAATTCTAAAGAAGTATATACTATTGTATTAAGTCTTTTTTTATCCCCCTTTTTTTTCCAAGGTTCTTGATCGTTAAAATATTTATTTGCAGCAAATAATTGGTCAACTATAAAATTAATATATGAATTAATGTCTTGTTTATCTACATATTCAACTATTTTAGTAAAATTATCTGTATAATTTGACAATAAATTAAAATCTTCATCAACAAAATTTACATCTTTTGATATTTCAGAATTCATATTTTTTTCACAAAAAGATGTGACTCTTTGACATAAATTTCCATAATTATTTGCTAAATCACTATTTATACAATTTTCCAATTTCTCTTCTGATATGTTCCCATCGTTTCCGAATGATACTTCTTTAATTAAGTAATATCTTAATGGGTCTAATCCATATGTATTAATTATTTCAATTGGGTCTAAAATATTACCCTTTGATTTAGACATTTTTTGATCTCCAGATAAAATCCATCCATGTCCATACACCCTTTTCGGTGGCTTAATATCTGCTGCTAGAAGAAATGCGGGCCAATAAACAGCATGAAATCTTAAAATATCTTTACCAATTACGTGTAAATCTGCTGGCCAAAAATTTTTATATAATTCATCTTTTTCATTTGGATAATTTAATGCACTTAAATAATTTGTTAAAGCATCTAACCAAACGTACATAACATGTTGGTCATTTGTTGGAACAGGTATGCCCCACTTAAAAGATTTTCTACTTACTGATAAATCTTTTAAACCACCTTTAACAAAACTAACAACCTCATTTTTTCTTGATATTGGTAAAATAAAATGCGGATTATCTTCATAAAACTTTATTAATGTTTTTTCCCATTTAGATAATTTAAAAAAATATGACTCTTCCTCAACCCATTCAACTTTAGAACCAGAAATTTTACATTGTTTAAAACCGTTAACCTCCTCTATTTCATCATCTGTGTAAAAGGCTTCATCTGAGACAGAATACCAGCCTGAATATTTTGAGAGGTATATCTCACCCTTCCTTTCTAAAATATTCCATATGTTTTTTGCAGACTTTTTATGTCTTTCTTCAGTGGTTCTTATAAAATCATTATTAGACAGATTTAATGTTTGGGTAAGATCTTTAAATGTTTGGCTTATTTCATCACAAAATGCTAAAGGTTCTTTTCCATTTTCTTTTGCCGCACGCTCTATTTTTTGACCATGTTCATCAGTACCTGTTAAATAAAAAACATTAAAACCTTGCATCCTTTTAAATCTTGCAAAAAAATCTGCAATTATACTCGAATAGGCATGACCCATATGTGGTTTAGCAGATGGATAGTAGATAGGCGTGGTTATGTAATAGTTTTTATTTTGCATTAATTATTTTAGATTTAAGTTCTAAAAAAAATATTTCTAAATCTAGATTAAAATTCATTACTTCAGAAAACTTTTTATTAAAATATCTTGATGCCTTTAGTAAATTTTCATTTTTTGAATCTTTATATCTACTGCTAAACAACATCTCAATTAATATTTTAATACTATTTATAGAGACTTGTTTGTTTTGATATATGTTTTCTTTGATTAAATGATTCAAAAAAGTTTCTATATCAAAATTTTCAATATCTAATTTTAAGCTAATAATTAAATTAATAAGACTAATTATATCTCCTGGTGTTAAGAAATGATTTTTAAGATCATTTGGCAGATTATCATACATATTTTGGCCAAAGTAATGGTCAATTATAGATTTCTTATAATTATTATCTAGTATTAGATTATAATTTATACATCTTGATTTAATGGTATCTATTACATGTTTAGAAATATCATGTATCAAAAAATACTGAACATTTTTATTTGGTTCTTCTATTAATTTGAGCAATGCATTAGATGAGTTAATTGACAATTTTTCTATATCTTCAATTAAAACTATTTTTAATTTATTATTAAATGAAGATCTATTTACAAAGTCATAAAGATTTCTAATTTGAGATATATCAATATTTTTTTTTCCATCTTCTTTTTTAATTTTATAAAAATTTGGGTGTGAATTATTTTTAACTAGATTGAAACTTTTATTTTTTTGAATTATTAAATTATTATTACTGTCATACGAATATTCTTCATTAATTGAAAAAATAAAATTTATAAAATGATTTACAAAGTAACATTTTCCTATACCCTTACGACCTGAGAAAATTATTTTATTTGGTAATTTTTTATTTAAATAAATATTAGATAATTCATCAAAATATTGTTTATATCCATATAATTTTAAATCAGTCATTATTATATATACTTGTTAATAATTGTTAATATCTCATTTGTATTATCCTTTTGACTTTTTCTTGTATCAATTATTGTCACATTATTTTTATTTTTAAGCATTTTTAAAAAACCTTTTTGAACTTTATCATAGAAACTATATTTAAAATTATCATATCTATTTTTATTTTTCCTATTATTAAGTCTTAAAAATAAATTTTTTTTATCTACAGTATGTAAAAAAATATGTTTTATTTTAATTTTTTTTATTATCAATTTATTTAAATACTTAATTAATTTTAAATTTATTCCCATTCCATAATGCTGATATGCCAATGTTGAATAAACAAATCTGTCAATTAAAATTATTTTTTTATATAAATTTTTATTAATAATTTTTTCAATATTTTCGCTTCTCGATGCTAAGTATAATAATAAATCTGTTATAGGGTTAAAATTAGATTTTTTATTAAGTAAAATTTTTCTAATTTTTTCAGAATTCTTTGATCCACCTGGTTCTCTAAGAATTATAAATGGAATTCTTTTTTTTTTTAAATAGATGCTAATAGATTTAATTTGAGTTGATTTTCCAGTACCTTCTATACCTTCAAATACAAAAATTGGATATTTAGACATCACCCCAAATCAAATAATTTATAGAGCTCAAAATTCTTGAAAAAATATTTAATTTTTTAACATCTTCATATGCTAGTAAATCATGTTCTTCCAATAAATCATCTTTATAATAAATTTTTAATTTACCTAATTTTTGATTTTTAGTAATAGGAGCATTTATTGGACCATCATAAACCATAACAGCTTTTAAATATCTTTTTCTTGCTTTTGGAATAGTTTTGTAAATATCTTTTTTTAAATAAGCTTGTACTTTTTTTTTCTTTCCTAACCATACATCAACTTCACCAATACCTTTGTCTTTACTAAATAATTTTATAGTATCAAAGTTTGTCAAACCATATGTTAAGAGTTTTGCAGATTGTTTTGATCTTGAATTTTTACTATTAAACCCACTTCCTACAGCTATTAATCTTCTATCTTTTCTCTTTATTGAAGATGCTAAAGAGTATTTTTCTACAGCTAAATATCCAGTTTTAATACCGTCGGCTCCAAAATTTTTATACAACAAGGGATTCCTATTTCCCTGTGTTATTGGATCGCCACCTGTTCTATCCCAAGTAAATTCTTTTTCTTTATACATTTCGTAAAGTTCAGGATAGTTTTTTATTAGATAATTAGACATAATTAGTATATCGCGAACAGTGGAATAATTATCTGGATCATTAATTCCAGATGAGTTAGAAAAATTTGTATTATCCATTCCAATTTCTTTTGCTTTTGAAGTCATCATCACAGCAAACTCTTCCTCACTACCAGCAATACCCTCAGCTAATGCAACACATGCATCATTACCAGAAACAATAATTATACCTTTCAATAAGTCTTCTACACTTACCATGTCCCCCACCATTATAAACATTGATGAATATCCAGATTGAGATAATCTCCATGCATTCTCGGAGATCATAAATTTTTCGTCAAAAGATAAGTCTCCTTTTTCAATTAAATCAAACGCAATTATAGAGGTCATAATTTTGGTCATAGAGGCAGGATAAATGGATAAGTCAGGATCCTTTTCATAAAGTATTTCACCTGAGAGATAATCTTGCAAAATTACAGTTTTTGCATCTACGTCAAAATTAGCCTTCGATGTAGTAAATACAAAAAAAATTGTGAAAAAATAATAGATCAGTTTGTTTTTCATATTTTTATAATTTCAATATTTTCAAAATTTAAAACAGATATTTTATTAAATGCATTTTTTAGTGAATTTAAATTATCATAAGGACCTAAATATACTCTAAATTTAGTTTTTGAAAGCTTATTTATTTTAACTTCATTAACTTTAAATTCATTGTTAACTCTTTGTTTTAAGTTCATTGCACTATCATAAAAATAAAAATCTCCTAATTTGATAACATATTTAAATATACTTATTTCGGGTTTTTTAACTTTTGCAGTATTATTATCTGACAAATCTTTAATTCCTATTTCAAGTACTGGTGCTTTTTCAGCAACATTTTTTTCTTCATCAAATGTTTTAGTTTTATTTGCTAAAAAAACAGAGTTTTTGTCAATTTCAATAACTTGAACATAAGGTTCATCAATATTAATATCTAATTCATCAGCTATCCTTTTTGATATTACTGAATTAAAAAAATTTGGATATTTTGAGTTTTTACCTACAGTAACAAGAAGTGTTTTATTATTTAATAAATTCTTGATTATAGCATTAGTTCCTGGCTTAAGATTTCTTTGGAAAATCTCATAGGATCTATTATCCAGCTTTTTATTTATTTTTTTATTTTCAAAAAATTTGTCATCATATATTAAAGCAAATCCAGAATTGGTAAAAGACTCTTTAAAATGAATATTTGTTGTTTTTTCTATAGGCGCACATGATGCAAAAATAAATAGAAATAATATTTTATAAAATTTCATAAAAGTTATCCTTTAATGTACATACAGCTAATGCAAATCGTAATGATCTATTCCATTTTAGTACTAACTCATAATTGTCAAATACAACATATGCAGGAGAGTAAATATCTGCATTATCTACAATGTCTTTATCAGGTGTTATAATAGCTATTTTTGCATTATCCTGAATTTTAATATTTTTACTATTTTCTATATATTTTTTATAGTATTTATATTTTTTTTTGTGCTTAATCATTCTAGCTGAAGTATTTAAATATTTTATTGGAATTGTATTTTTAAGTTTAATCTTTTTAAAACATGGGCTATTTTTTTTCCAACCAATTTTATTTATATAATTTGCAGCTGATGCAAATGAATCATTTATTGATTTAAGATCTATTTTATTATTTTTATCGTAATCGATAGCATAATTTTTTATTGTGGAAGGCATAAATTGAAAATTACCAAAGGCTCCTGCCCAAGATCCATATAAAATTTTGTGATCAATAAGTTTTTTGTCTATTAATCTTAAAGCAATTAATAACTCATTAGTAAAAAACTCACTTCTTCTTTTATCAAAACTAAGAGTAGCTAAGGATGAAATTATATCCATTTTACCTAAATATTTTCCATAATTTGTTTCTATGGCCATTAAAGACAATAATAACTCTTTTTCGACAGAGAATTTTTTCTCTATTTCATTTATAAAATTTTTATTTGCTGCATATAATCTTGAGCCATTATTAATTCTTTTATTTGTAACTCTTTTGCCTATATATGTTTTTGTATCCTCATAAAATTCAGGCTGGTATCTATCGTATTTGATAACATTTGGTAAAAATTTTACATTTTTTAAAACTATACTTATCGTCTGTTGAGAAATTCCCTGGTCTAAAGCTGTTTTTGTAAAACTATTTAACCAATTTTCAAATTCCTCATTTGCATAAGCATTATTAATAATTATAAATACAAAAAAAATTATTTTAATTATTTTCATACAAATCTCTCATATATATAAATACAGCAATCCAAATAAAAATAAAACTAATCAACTTTTCTGGTGAAAAAGGTTCGTTGAAATATAAATAACCAAGTAAAAACTGACTTGTTGGGGTTATAAAAAATATCATTCCAGATGTGCCTAAGCCAGATTTCTCAAGTCCTTTGATATAAAAAAATAATGGAATCACTGTCATTGGTCCAGCTAAAAATAATAGAAAAATACTTAGCGGTTCATTTGTTGAAAAATTATTAAAATTATTTTGAAAAATAAAATATAGAAATACTAAAGCTAATGGTAAAGCAAATAGACTCTCTATAAATAGACCTATATCAGTGTCTACATCTATTTTTTTTCTTAGCAAATTATAAACACTCCAAAATATAGCTACAAAAATACCAACCCATGGAAACGATTCAAAATTAAATAACAGAAAAATTGAGGATAAAATAACAATAATAATTGATATCATCCTTTTTTTATTCATTGTCTCTTTAAAAAAAAGAAAACCTAAAAAAACGTTTAAAATTGGAAATATAAAATATCCATAACTTGCATCTATTATTCTATTTGTTGAAACAGCATAAATCCATGTTGTCCAATTTGCTAGTATTAAAATACTAGTAATAAATAAAATAAATAAATTTTTCTTATTAAAAAAAATTTTTTTAAAATGAGGCCATTTTTTAAAGTATATCGTTGTTAAAAACAAAATTACGCACGTCCAAAGACTACGATGAACAACAACTTCTACAGTACCTGCATAACTTATATATTGAAAAAAATATGTTCCAAGGAAACCCCACCATAAAGAACCAATTGTTGCATAATAAATTCCGTTTTTTAAATTTTTATTTTCCATATAATAATTTCTAAATAAAGTTTTTATTAAAGTATTTAATTAATTTTGAAATATACATTTTTTTTGTTGAATTTTATTATTATACTTATAAAAAGTTGCTAACGGAGAGATGGCTGAGCGGTTGAAAGCACCGGTCTTGAAAACCGGCAAAGGGGCAACTCTTTCCTGGGTTCGAATCCCAGTCTCTCCGCCACTTCATTTAATATTTTTGAAACTTATCTATTATTTCTAACATAACACTATTTTCTGTTTTAATTAATGATTCTTTTTTTTTAAATGATTTTAACATTTCATCATCCATATTAACAAAATCATTTAGTGTTTCTAAATGATTTTCATCTATGTTATTTATAATTGATCTTACAAAAGCAGTCATTAATATATCCATCTCTTTGGTTCCTCTGTAAGAGGCGCGATAAATTATTTTATTTTTAATTTCTTCTTTATTGATGGCCATAGATATATAAATAAAACATGAACAATTACGATTTTTTAGTTTCAGATATAAGTAGCATAAAAGGTATAGGTACTAAAACTACAAAATTATTCAAAAAAAAGAATATAAATACGGTATTCGATCTTTTATGGAGTTTACCAAGAGACTATACGGACAGGACACAGATATCGAAAATTAAAGAGCTACAATTAGGAAAAGTCCAAACAATTGTGGTTAATGTAGAAAAGTATAGTTTTCCCAGAATTAGAAATTTACCTAATAAGGTCATATGTAATGATGAAACTGGTAAATTGGAATGTATTTTTTTTAATAGTTATGAGGGATATATCAGAAAAATTTTGCCGTTAAACTCTAAAGTAACAATTAGTGGTAAAATTTCGTTTTATAAAAATAAATATCAGATTACAAACCCAACACATGTATCTACAGATATAAATAAGATTAAAAGAATTCACTCATCATATAGTTTAACAGAGGGTTTAAGTGAAAGAAAATATCTAGCTATCGTAAACTCTGTTTTAGAAAAATTACCTGATTTGAATGAGTGGCATGACAAATCTGTTCTAAATAAATTTCAAAACATAAGTTGGAAAGAGTCAATACAAAAACTTCATGATCCTAAAAATATAAACAAAAAAGGACCTTTTTTTGATAGACTAGCGTTCGATGAAATATTATCAAGTTTTCTAATAAGTTCTAAAGTCAGAAAATCAATAAAAAAGATAAAAAAAAATAAAAAAAAATTTAACTTTGACACTGCTGATTTTATAACAAAAAAATTAAAATTTAACCTAACATTAGATCAAATTAATTCAATAAATGAAATTAATAAAGATCTCAAATCAAATCAAAAAATGTTCAGGTTATTGCAAGGAGATGTGGGTAGTGGAAAAACAATTGTTTCATTAATTGCAAGTTTAAATGTAATCTCAAGTGGTTTTCAAGTTTCTCTAATGGCTCCAACAGAAATATTAGCTCAACAACATCATCGATTAGCTAAAAAACTTTTTCCAAAAAATATAAATATAGAAATTTTAACAAGTAAAACAGATAATAAAGAAAGAAAAAAAATTATATCAGATTTATCTTTAAATAAGATAAATTTTTTAATTGGTACACATTCACTATTTCAAGATAAAATTCAGTTTAAAAAATTAGGTTTAATAATAATTGATGAACAACACAAATTTGGTGTCAAACAAAGAAAAAAACTTTCAGATAAAGGAGGTGTAAATTGTGATGTTTTGGTGATGTCTGCAACACCAATTCCAAGGACTATGATCATGACCGCATTTGGAGATATGGATAAGTCAATAATTAGAAGTAAACCTAGAAACAGAAAAGATGTGATCACTTATAGTAAGCCAGATAATAAAATAAATGAAATAATTTTGTTTATAAAAAAACTTATTAAAATTGGAGAACAGATATTTTGGGTATGCCCACTAATTGAAGAATCGAAAAAACTAGACCATCAATCTTCAATTAAAAGATACGAAATTCTTAAAAAAATATTCAATAAAAAGGTTGGACTTCTTCATGGATCTTTAAAGAGGGATGAAAAGGATAAAATACTCACTGATTTTTTAGAAAAAAAAATAGATATACTAGTTTCAACAACTGTCATTGAGGTGGGAATTGATTTTCCTAATGCATCGGCAATAATAATAGAAAATGCCAACAAATTTGGATTGTCTCAACTTCATCAATTACGTGGCCGTGTTGGTCGTGGTGAAAAGCAGTCCTATTGTATACTTCTATTCAAATCTACATTAAGTGAAAATGCAAAAAAAAGAATTAATATATTAAAAAAAAATAATGATGGTTTTAAAATTTCTGAAGAAGATATGAAATTAAGAGGATATGGTGAACTGTTAGGTTTTAAACAAAGCGGACTCCATTCATTTAGACTTGCAGACCCGGTACAAAATGAAAATTTGTTTTTACTAGCAGAAAAAGAAATCAAAAGAATTGAAAATGATGATACAGATTTAAATAAATACAATACACTACTCAAATTATATGATAGAGCAGATATTTTAAACGATCTTGTCTAGTTTTTCGGGTTAGAAGTTCCAGCAGAAACAATAAATTTAGAGGCTTCTTCAAAAGTCATATCTAAATATATGACTTCTTTTTTTGGAAACATTAAAAGAAATCCGCTGGTTGGATTGGGAGTTGTTGGAACAAAAACATTTACTAATTCTGTACTGGTTTTTTTTGATATTTCACCTTTGTTATCTTTTGTTGCAAATCCAACAGCCCAGCTACCCTTTCTTGGATACTCTACTAAAACAACACTTTTTTTATTCCCTTTTCTTGGAGCCAAACTTTCAGTCATTTGACCGATTGCTGAATATATAGTTCTTAATATAGGAATTCTTTTCAATGTTTCATTGACCAATTGTAAAATTTTTTTTCCGATAAAAGATAAAGATAGCCAACCAATAACTGTTATAAATATGATAGATAACAATATTTCAAGACCTGGTATTGAAAAGGGCAAGTAGCTATTAGGATTAATCTCCCTTGGTATTAAATTTGAGGATACTGATATAAAAAATTTTGTTAAATATAGTGTTATACCAATTGGAACTAAAACTACAATTCCAGTAATAAAATAATTACGAAGTCTTGCTAGAAATGATCTTTTTTTTTTTAATGTTTTTGCCATTTTAAATCTAGTATATATCTACTATATTAAATTGCTTTTATGAATAGAAGAAAATTTATAAATTATATAGGTTGTGGGTGCTTGGCTTTTGGCCTACATTCATGCTCAACTACACCTATTACTGAAAGAAAACAACTAAAGCTAATACCAGAGCATAAACTGAATGCTCAAGCAGCTAAAATTTATGAAAAAGTAAAAGAAAAAGAAAAATTAAGCGATGATAAGATTAAATTAGGTGAAATAAAAGAAATTGGAAAAAAAATTGAAAACTCAATAAGTAAATATTTTGATAGTCAAAATATTTCAGATCCAACAATAGGATTTGATTGGGAGTATATCTTGATTAAAAATGATAAAGTTAAAAATGCATGGTGTATGCCTGGTGGGAAAATTGCTGTTTATACAGGAATTTTACCAATTACGAAAAATACTAATGGACTTGCTGCTGTAATGGGACATGAAATTGCTCATGCTGTAGCGAAACATTCTGTGGAGAGGGCTAGTAGAGGTGTCTTGCTTAAAACTGGCACAAGTTTAATTGATATATTTTCTGGTGGTAAATTATCTCAAGTCAATCGTGCAACAGGTATGGATACCGTGGGATTATTATCTCAAATAGGTATAATGAACCCATTTAGTCGTAAACAAGAAAGTGAAGCAGATTTCCTTGGAATGATTTTTTCCTCTTTATCAGGATATGACATTAGAGAAACAGTTAAAATATGGGAAAGAATGAAAGAAGCAAATAAAGGAAAGGAACCAGCAGAATTTATGAGTACTCATCCTTCATCAAGTAACAGAATCAACCAGATTAATGACTGGATGAATGAGGTTATTATTAATTATCCACCAAATATTTAATTTGGTGAGCCCTGATGGACTCGAACCATCGACCCATTCCTTAAAAGGGAATTGCTCTACCAACTGAGCTAAGGGCCCACAACAGAATGTTTTATAGTGATTTTTTTTATATTATCAACGTGTAAATTTTACAACTTTCTCGAATATTTATTATAAAATTTAGAAAAAGTACCTTTTTTTATATTCTTTCTTATCTCAAACATAAGTTCTTGATAAAAATTAATATTATTTAATGTAAGAATCATTGACCCAAGCATTTCATTTGTATTAAATAAATGATTTAAGTAATCTTTAGAATATTTGTTTAATTCAAATTTTTTGACAGAGCTATCAAGAGGTTTTTTATCATTTTTATATTTTGCGTTTCGAATATGTACACGACCGTTCCATGTAAAAGCTAAACCAGTTCTACCTGATCTTGTGGGTAAAACACAATCGAACATATCGATGCCTCTTTTAACTGCGCCTAAAATATCTGATGGAGTCCCCACTCCCATTAGATACCTTGGTTTATCTTTTGGCATATGTTTTTTTAAATAATCAAGCACATTAAACATTTCGTCTTGAGTATCACCAACTGCTAGACCACCTATAGCATATCCATCAAAACCAATTTTTTTTAAATCATTTAATGATTTCAATCTTAAATCTTTGAAAAGACCACCTTGGACTATTCCAAATAAAGCCTTATGTTTATTTATGCCAAATGCTTTTTTTGATCTTGCAGCCCAGTGTGTAGATAGTTCAACTGATTTCTGAATAAATTTATAATTTAAATTTTTTTTAGGGCATTCGTCAAGAACCATTACTATATCTGAATTTAGTTTTTTTTGGATATTAATACTTTCCTCAGGACTTAATATAAATTTTGAACCGTCTATGTGTGAATTAAAAATTGCACCTTTTTTTTTGTCTATTTTATTTAACCTAGAAAGTGACATAATTTGATATCCTCCAGAGTCTGTTAAAATTGGAAGTCTGCAATTAATATATTTGTGAAGACCTCCAAATTTTTTAACTCTTTTAACACCTGGTCTAATCATTAAATGATAGGTGTTTGATAGAATAATTTGGCTTCCTGTTTTCTCAATATCCTTTATGAATGTTCCTTTAACAGTACCTTGTGTGCCAACAGGCATAAATGCAGGAGTATCTATTGGACCTCTATGAGTAGTAATTTTTCCTAATCTTGCGTAACCATCATTTTTTGCAACATTAAAAGTAAATTTTTTTAATGCCATTTAAAATTATTATTCAGATCTAAAGCTAATTATTTTGTCCGGATCTTTTACTGCACCATTATTATTTGAGTCACCTCTTTTAATTTTATCTACATATTCCATACCACTAATAACTTTACCAAAAACAGTATATTGCCTATCTAGAAATGGTGCGGGCTCAAAACAAATAAAAAATTGACTATTTGCACTATTTGGATCAGCAGATCTAGCCATAGACAATGTTCCTCTATCGTGTGGTAAATTATTAAATTCAGATTTTAAATCAGGTAAATCAGAGCCACCCATACCAGCTCTATTTAAATCAAAATCATTATTATTTGTGTTTCCAAATTTTACGTCACCGGTTTGTGCCATAAAACCATCTATAACTCGATGAAAAACAACACCATCGTAATTACCATTATCCGCTAATTTTTTAATTCTCTCCACATGATTTGGAGCAACATCTTTAAATAGCTCTATCTTAACTTCTCCATCTTTAAGTTTTAGTATCATAATATTCTCCTTTGCGATTGAGTTTGTTTGTAATAATAAAAAAAATATTAAAAAAATTTTATTTATTTTCTTCATATTTATTCTTTAATGCTTTGATTGTATTTTTAGTAGTAAATTTTTTTAAATCTCCTTTTAATTCTGCTATTTCTTTAACAAATCTTGATGAAATAATTTGATTTTCAACATCGGACATTAAAAATATAGTTTCAATTTTTTGATTAAGTTTTCTATTCATGCCCGCTAATTGAAACTCATATTCAAAGTCTGAAACTGCTCTTAATCCTCTTAATATTAACGTAGAATTATATTTTTTACACAAAGAGGTTGTTAGATTATTAAATGTAATAACTGTAATTCTTTTTTTGTCGTTTTTTAGATCATTAAATAATGCTTTGTTAATTATTTGAACTCGTTCATTTGAATTAAAAAGATATTTCTTAGAACTACCATTAGAAACAGCAACAATTAGTTTATCTACAATTTTTAAAGATTTTTTAATTACATCTATGTGACCAAATGTAATAGGATCAAAAGTTCCAGGATAAATTGCTGTTTTTTTCATTAAAGTAGATTATCATCTATTTTAAAAGCAGAGACAACTTTTTCATCCCCGGATAATTTAATTATTCTTACCCCCTGAGTGTTTCTCCCAGCAATTCGTATTTCTTTTACTGATGTACGTATTAATCGACCCTTGTTAGTCGATATAACAACTTCGTCACCTTCAAACACAGGAAATGAAGACGTAGTATTTCCATTTCTTTTTGAATTAACAATCCCTATAATCCCTTTTCCACCTCGATTTGTTAATCTAAAGTCTTTTTGAGAAGTTCTTTTACCATATCCGTTTTCCGTAATAGATAGCATGTGGTTTTGGCCATTTATGTTATTTGAATTATTGTTACCATTAGACTTTTTTAATTTATCAACTATTGATAATGAAACTACGTTATCATCATTTGTTAAATTAATACCTCTTATGCCTTTCGAGGATCTGCCCTTAAAAATTCTGAGTTTTTTAGATTCAAATCTTATACATTTTCCAAGTTTAGTATTTAAAATGATATCTTGATCATCATTACAAATTTTGACACCAACAATTTTATCATCTGTATCCAATTTCATAGCAATTTTTCCAGATGCATTAATTAAAGAAAAATCATCAAGGCTATTTTTTCTGATTTTACCCTTGCTAGTCGCAAATATTATATGATTACCTTTAGTATCAGTTATATCATTAGGTAAAGGCATAATAGAGCTAATAGATTGATGATTTCTTAGTGGCAGAATATTGAAAAGAGATTTACCTCGAGAAATTGCGGAACCCTCTGGTATTTTCCAGGCCTTTATTTTATAAACAAATCCTTCATTAGAAAAAAATAATACAGATGTATGGGTATCTACAGATAAGGTTTGAATGACCGAGTCTTCTTCTCTGGTTTTAATTCCAGTTTTACCTTTTCCACCTCTTTTTTGCTGTTTTACATTGCTAAGTGAGCCTCTTTTTATGTATCCTTTTAAAGTTACAGTTATAAGTACAGCCTCTTTTTGTATAGTTTCTTCAATATTATAATTTAATACTGAATTAATATCTCTCGTATCAATGCTTGTTCTTCTATCAATTCCATATTTATCCCTAATATTTACTAATTCATCCTTAATAACATTTAATAATTCTTTTTTTGAATTTATAATTTTTTTATAATGAGAAATAAGAGCAGCTAATTTTTTTAATTCCACTTCAATTTCATTAATTCCAAGAGCAGTTAATTTTTGTAGTTTTAATTCTAAAATAGCTTCAACCTGTTTTTCAGAAAATGTATATTTTGATTTATTATTCTTAGCCTCAACAAGCTTTATTAAATTTCGGGATTTATTAATATTAAAATTTATTTTTAATAAGGATTTTTTTGCTTCGTCAGGATTTTTTGAAGATCTTATGATTTTAATTATTTTATCTATATTCTCAACTGAAACAGAAAGCCCAATCAAAATATGTGATCTGTTTTCGGCCTTCTCTAATTCAAATTTTGTTTTTTTTAATACAACGTCTTCCCTAAAATTTAAAAAATGATCTAAAAATTTTATTAAACCACATTGCTCTGGTTTACCGTCAACTATTGCTAACATATTAAATCCAAATGAGCTTTCAATTGAAGTATTTTTATATAAAAGTCT